>JAEUJO010000136.1 GCA_016794615.1 Pseudonocardia sp.
GCGTCTGCGCACGGAGCTGGGCGCGGCGGGCCGAGCGAGGCAATGCGTTGAGCCGCACCTGGGTCGGGCGGGCCGCCGGGCCCCACGGCCCGGTGGCCACCACCGGGGCCCGGCCCGACGAGGCCCGTCGGCACAACCGCGCGGTGCTGCTGCGTCGGCTGCACGTCGACGGGCCCACCACCCGGGCGACGCTGGCGACCGAGCTGGGGCTCAACCGCAGCACGATCAAGGCGGTGGTCGACGGCCTGGCCGAGTCGGGGGTCGTCACCGAGGCCGTCCCGGTCCGCCGTACCGGGGCGGGACGGCCGTCACTGATGGTGCTGCCCGACCCACAGGCCGCCGTCGTGCTCTCGGTCGACGTGCGCGTCGACCGCGTCGCGATGGCGGTCGTCGGGCTGGGTGGCCAGATCCTCGGGCGGCACAGCTGGAACCTGCACCGGAGCACGCGCCTGCCCGGTGAGGTGATCACGCACATCGCCGAGTCGGCCGAGCTGCTCGCCGACGAGCTGGCGCTGGTCCCGCAGGCCGCGGCTGTGTCCGTGCCCGGCGTCGTGCGCCGCGACGACGGGCTGGTGCACGACGCGCCCAACCTCGGGTGGCGTGATGTCGCACTCGGCGCGCGGCTCGCCTCGGTGCTGTGCAAGCCCGTCCAGGTGGCGAACGACGCCGAGCTGGGCGCGCTCGCAGAACACGTGCGCGGACTGGCGCGCGACGTTGCCGACCTGGTCTGGGTGTCGGCGGACTACGGCGTCGGTGGAGGTGTGGTGTCCGGAGGGCGGCCGTTGCGAGGCACCGCGGGCTACGTCGGCGAGCTGGGCCACATGACCGTCCGGCACGACGGGCGCGCCTGTTACTGCGGCAACCGCGGCTGCTGGGAGACCGAGGTGGGGGAGCCTGCGCTGTGCCGCGCGCTGGGCCTGTCCGAGGGGACGGCCCGCGGAGTGCTCGTGGCCGAGCTGCGGTCCCTGGGGACCGCGCCGGTCGCGGGACCGCTGGACGAGTTCGCCGAGTGGCTGGCGACGGGGCTGGTCACGGTGGTCAACCTGATGGCGCCCGAGCTGGTGGTGCTCGGCGACCTGTTCACCGCGCTGCCGCCGTGGGTCGTCGAGCGGGTGCGGGCTGCGGTCCACCGGCGGAGCCTGGTGAGCCGGGCGGTCGGGGGGACGCGGATCGAGACCTCGCCCCTGGGGCGCGACGCGAAGCTGGTGGGTGCGGCGGAACTGGCGTTCGAGCAGGTGCTCGCGGCGGTCTGAGCGAACGAAAGCGGCGTCCGCCCGGGTCATCCGAGCGAACGCCGCGTCCGGTCACCGCGGGAGTGGCGGGGTTCAGGGGGAGGGCATCGCACGATCACCTCGGCGATCACGCCGCCGTCAGGATGGCGAGGCCGGAGTCGGTGAGGGCGACGGGACCTGCCGCGGACGTGATCAGGCCGGCGTCGACGAGCCGGAGCCCGGCGAACTGGTCGGCCAGCGCCATGCCGTCGACGGTCAGCGAGCTCGGCCCGGGCCGCTGGCAGCGACCGGCGGCGACGGCGCGCAGCACCGAGCGGTCCCGGTGGGTGAGGGTGGGGAGGGCCGTGACGGACATTGGGGTCTCCTTCCGGGAACCGCGAGGTGGTGCCGTTGTGACCCCAAGGGTGCGCCGAATCCATCGGCGCGCCGATACCGCTGCCCCCCGGACCGGTGGGTGTGATCCCGCCCACTTCAGGTGGTGCCAACCCCACTCCGTCCGCCGTCGTGCCGGCCGTCTTCTCAGGCCGTGACGCGCACCTTGCGCACCCCCCGGCGCAGCCCGACGCAGCCGATGCAGAGGACGCAGCCCTCGCAGTCGACGCACCCGATGCACAGCACGCACCGGCGGCACCCGACGCAGCCCAGGCAGCCCACGCAGGCGGCCAGCGCGACCGAGAGCAGCGTGAGCACGGAGCCGGCGATCCCGGCGCTGCCCGACACGCCGGCGCTTCCGGCGACGCCCACGCTGCCGGACACGCCCGCGCTCCCTGCGACCCCTGCGGAGCCGGCGATCCCGGCGCTGCCCGACACCCCCGCGCTGCCCACGACGCCCACGCTGCCGGACACCGCCACGCTTCTGGTGACGCTCGCGGAACCGGCGACGGCGACGCTGCCCGCCACGTCGACACCGCCCGTGACAGCGACGCTGCTCGTGACGTCGACCGGGTCGTCGCCGTCGCTGCGGGCATCCGCCGCCACCTCGCCGTCGCCGACCTGCTCCACGGCGTTCCTGCGCTTGTCCATCCGTCTCCTTCGCTCGGGTCCGTGCCCGGCCTGCCCGACCGCGGTGAGGATTTGTCCGGTGGTGATGTCGCTGGTCGCAGGCTATCGTCGCCCCGAACCCGCGGGAGCCTCGCGCCGAGGCTGAGAGGGCGGCAGGTCCGGCCGTCGACCGTTATCACCTGATCCGGTTCGCACCGGCGTAGGGAGGACACGTGGCCGTCGGGCCCATCCGTTCCGCACTCGTCCTGGTCGCCGTGCTCCTGCTCGCCGCGTGCGGCCCGTCGTCCGCGACCCCGTCCGCTCCGGCCGCGGGGCGCACACCGATCCGTGTCGCGCTGGACTGGACCCCCAACACCAACCACACCGGGCTGTTCGTCGCCCAGCAGGAGGGGTGGTTCGACCAGGCCGAGCTGGACGTCGAGTTCGTGCCCTACAACAACACCCCGCCCGACACGCTGGTCGGCTCCGGCGCGGCCGAGTTCGGGATCAGCTTCCAGGACTCGTTCACCTACGCGAAGGCGAGCGGGGTCGACGCCGTCTCGGTGATGGCGATCGTGCAGCACTGGACCTCGCAGATCGCCGTGCGCGCCGACCGGGCCGACATCACCAGCCCGCGCGATCTCGACGGCAAGACCTACGGGGGCTTCGGCGCCGCGTACGAGGTTCCGAAGATGCAGGCTGTCATCAAGGACGCGGGCGGCAAGGGCACGTTCAAGACCGTTGTGCTCGGCACGTCGGCGTACGAGGCCCTGTACGCCGGGCAGGTCGACTTCACCGAGCCGTTCGTCACCTGGGAGACGATCGAGGCGCAGCTGCGGGGCCAGCCGCTGAAGACGTTCGACTACACCGACTACGGCTTCCCCGACGCCTACAACGTCCTGCTCATCGGCAACGGCACCTGGCTGCAGGCGCATCCCGACCAGGCGCGGGCGTTCGTGCGGGCCGTGCAGCGCGGTTACCAGTTGGCGGCCGACGACCCGGCGAAGGGTGCCGAGCTGCTGGAGAAGGCGAACCCGGGGGCGTTCACCGAGCCGGAGCTCGTCAGCCGCAGCCAGCAGCTGCTCAGTGAGCGTTACCTGCGTGACGAGTCGGGCGCGGTCGGGTCGCAGACGCTGGAGAAGTGGAACGGCTTCTCCGGCTTCCTCTACGAGACGGGGACGCTGGTGGGGCCGGACGGCAAGCCGCTGACGGCCCGCCCCGACTTCGCGACCTGGTTCACCGACGAGTACCTGGCGACGCCGTGACCCGCGCGTCGGAGCAGCGGGCTGCACCGGCCGGTGACGGCGGGGGACCGCGCCCGTCGGAGGGGCCGGCGGTGGAGGGGTCGGGCGGCGGGTCGGGCGGCGGGTCGGGCGGCGGGTCGGGCGGCGGGTCGGGCGGCGATGTATTGCAGCAGGGTGGCCCTGCTCCAACGGGATTGCAGCATGGCCACCTTGCTGCAATCCCCGCCACCCGCTCGACCCGCTCGGTTCCCGCGGCCCCCGCCACCACCGCAGGAGCCGAGCGGCCCGTGGCCGGTACGTCTCGCGCCGGCAGGGGCGTCCGCCGTGCGTTCGCCGCCGGCCTCCCGTCCCTCGTCCTCGTCGCCGTCGGTCTCGTGGCGTGGCAGTGGTTCGTCGCCGCCACCGGCGTGCGCCCCCAGGTGCTGCCCTCCCCGCTGCGCGTCGCGGAGCAGGGGTGGGCCGCCCGCGAGCAGATCTGGGCCAACACCATCCCGACGTTGCAGGTCACCGCCGTCGGGTTCGCGGTGTCGCTGGCGCTCGGCTGGGTGATCGCGATCGCCGTCGACTTCTCGCCGTGGCTGCGCCGGGCACTGACGCCGCTGCTGGTCGTCTCGCAGACGCTGCCGATCATCGCGATCGCCCCGCTGCTGATCATCTGGTTCGGCTTCGGCCTGCTGCCGAAGGTCGTGGTGATCGCTCTGGTCACCTTCTTCCCGGTCGCCATCGGGTTGATCGAGGGCTTCGCCTCGACCCCTCGCGCCGCCACGAACCTGCTGCGGAGCATGGGCGCGTCGCGCTGGCAACGGTTCCGGCTGGTCCGGCTGCCGCAGGCGATGCCGTCGTTCTTCACCGCACTGCGGATCGGCATCACCTACGCCGTCACGGGCGCGATCTTCGCCGAGTACGTGGGCGCGACCGCCGGCCTGGGCATCTACATGAGCCTGCAGAAGAACTCGTTCCGAACCGACCTCGTCCTCGCCGCTGTCGTGGTCACGGCAGTGCTGTCGGTGACGCTGTTCGCGCTCACGTTCGCCGTCCAGCGCCTGGTGATCCCGTGGCATCGGCGCGGCTGACCGTGGACGGCCTGCACAAGGCCTACGGTGAGCTCCCGGTGCTCGACGGTGTGTCGTTCACGGTCGGGCGCGGCGAGTTCGTCGCCGTCATCGGGCCCAGCGGCTGTGGGAAGAGCACGCTGTTCGACGTCGTCGCGGGGCTCGAGCCACCGGACGGCGGCCGCGTGCTGGTCGACGGCACCGACGTCACCGGGCGGACCGACGCCTTCGCCTACATGCCGCAGCAGGACCTGCTGTTTCCCTGGCGGACGGTGCTCGGCAACACCACCCTCGGCCTCGAGGTGGCGGGGGTGCGGCGCCGCGCCGCCCGCGAGCGGGCGCGGCCCCTGTTCGCGGAGTTCGGGCTCACGGGGTTCGAGGGCGCGCGGCCGGGGGAGCTGTCGGGCGGGATGCGCCAGCGCGCCGCCCTGCTGCGCACCGTCGTCCAGGAGCGGCCCGTGCTGCTGCTCGACGAGCCGTTCGGGGCCCTGGACGCGCTCACCCGCGCGGACATGCAGCTCTGGCTCTCGACCGTCCGCGCCCGCTTCGACTGGACGATCGTGCTGGTCACCCACGACATCCGCGAGGCGCTGTTCCTCGCGGACCGGGTCGTGGTCCTCGGCCCCCGCCCGACGACCGTGCGCCGGGAGGTGGCCGTCGACCTGCCGCGCCCGCGCGACCTGTCGACGATCACTCATCCGGCCTTCGCCGC
>JAEUJO010000161.1 GCA_016794615.1 Pseudonocardia sp.
GCGTGCTCCAGCACGGCCTTGACCCGGTCCCGGGCACCGGCGAGCTGCTCCTCGCAGCGCCGAGCCAGGGCCTCGCCCCGCTCCCACAGAGCCACCGACTCGTCGAGTCCCAGCCCGCCGACCTCCAGCGCCCGGACGACCTCGGCCAGCTCGTCGCGGGCCTGCTCGTAGCCCAGCGTGCTGACGTCGGGCCGGGGGACATCAGGGTCGGTCACGGTGAGCCAGTGTCCACCACCGCGCCGACCGCCCCGTCGGCGACGCGGACGCGCAGCCGCGTCCCCGCCGGCGCCTCGCCGGCAGAGCGCAGCACGGGCAGCGGTGCTCCCGGGGCATGGTCCGGCGGCACCCGCTGCACGACGGCGTAGCCCCGCGCCAGCGTCGCGGCCGGGCCCAGCGCCGCCAGCCGGGCCGTGAGATGCGCGACGTCCGCGGTGCTCCGGTCGAGACCGCGCTGGACGCACGACCGGGCGGCGTCGCGCAGCCGCTCGGCCTCGACGTGCCGCGCGTCGAGCCCGCGCAGGGGATCGGCCAGCACCGGCCGGTGCCGCAGCGCGGCGAGCAGCCGCTCCTCGCGGTCCACCCAACCGGCCAGCGCCCGGCGGGCCCGGTCACGCAGCCCCGCCACCCGCGCTGCCTCCTCCCGGAGGTCCGGCACCAGGCGGCGGCCCGCCTCCGTCGGTGTGGAGCAGCGCAGGTCCGCCACGTGGTCGACCAGCGGGGTGTCGGGCTCGTGTCCGATGGCGGAGACGACCGGGGTCCGGCACGCGGCGACGGCGCGGCACAGCGTCTCGTCGGAGAACGGCAGCAGGTCCTCGACGCTGCCGCCGCCGCGGGCGAGGACGATGACGTCGATCTCGGGATCACGGTCGAGCACCCCGAGCACCTCGATGATCTGCGGCACGGCCAGCGCGCCCTGGGTGGCCGTGTGCTCGAGCCGGAAACGGACCGCGGGCCAGCGGGCGGTCGCGTTGCTCACGACGTCGTGCTCGGCGGCCGACGCGCGGCCCGTCACGAGCCCGATGCAGCGGGGCAGGAACGGTAGCCGGCGCTTGCGGGCGGTGTCGAAGAGCCCCTCGGCGGCCAGCAGTGCGCGCAGGCGCTCGATCCGGGCCAGCAGCTCGCCGATCCCGACCGCGCGGATCGTGTCGACGCGCAGGCTCAACGTGCCACGGCCGAGGAAGAACGACGGCTTGCCGTGCACGATCACCCGGTTGCCCTCGGCCACCGCGGCCCCGCCGTCGCGGACCAGCCCAACCGGGGCGGTGAGCTGCAACGACACGTCTGCGGCGGGATCGCGGAGGACGAGGAACGCGGTGCCCGTGCCCGGCCGCGCGGTGACCTGCGCGAGCTGCCCCTCGACCCAGACGGCCCCGAGCCGGTCCACCCACGCGGCGATCTTGCGGGCGACGGTGCGGACGGGCCACGGCGCCTCCGCGGAGTTCGGCGCGGGCTCGCCGACCGCACTCACCCCTCGGTGACCGTCGCGATCCGGTTGCTCAGCATGGTCACGTACGGCGGCCGGTCGTCGTGCGCCTGCTCCCACGCCAGGAGCGCGCGCAGGTCGTCGACCCGGAGGTGGCGGAGCTTGCCGCGCAGTTGGGGGATGGTGAGCGAGCCGTAGCCGGGCAGGACCTGCGGGCCGTCCTCGGGGGCGGGCGACGGTGCCGGTGCTGCCGGTGCTGCCGGTGCTGCTGTCGCGGCCGGTGCCGGGGCCGGGGCCGTCGGCTCCGGTTCGACCGGGCCGGGTGCGGCGAACAGGTCGACCGACCGCAGCGTGGTGACCTTCGCCGGCTCGTCCCCGGCGCGTCCGTTGCGCCGCGCAGGCGCGTCGTCGTCGTCGAACGTCGCCCACGCGGGCTCGTCCTCGATCGGCGGCCCCAGACCGAGCACGCGGTCGCCCTTGATCGCGAGCTCGGTCACCTTCTGCTGGACGCGCATGGACGCCTGCAAGGCCTGGCTCACCGCCGTGACGGGGAGATCCAAGGCGAGCCGGGGCAGGTCGCGGGCCTGCTCGACGACGGTCGCCACCAGACCGGCGGCGACGCGTACCGGTAACGGCAGCTGCGGTGTCATGCCCTGAATCATCCCCTCTCGCCGTCGGCGCGCCAGCCCGGGGCCGGGCTCGCGGTGGGCGGAGTGCCGGAGGCCGCCCGTACCCTGGGACGTATGTCCGCTCCTGAGGTCGTGTCCCGCCGCGGCGATCCGGCCGGCAAACGCGTCCTGCTGGCCAGGCCCCGCGGCTACTGCGCGGGCGTCGACCGCGCCGTCGAGGCCGTCGAGCAGGCCCTCGAGCAGCACGGCGCGCCCGTCTACGTGCGCAAGCAGATCGTCCACAACCGGCACGTCGTCGAGACGCTCGAGGAGCGCGGCGCGATCTTCGTCGACGACACCGCCGAGGTACCCGAGGGTGCACTGCTGGTGTTCTCGGCACATGGCGTGTCGCCCGCCGTCCGCTCGGAGGCGCGGGACCGGAACCTGCGCACGATCGACGCCACGTGCCCGCTGGTCACCAAGGTCCACCAGGAGGCCAAGCGGTACGCCCGGGAGGACTTCGACATCCTGCTGGTCGGGCACGCCGGCCACGAGGAGGTCGAGGGCACTTCCGGCGAGGCGCCGTCGCACATCCAGCTGGTCGAGACCGCGGGCGACGCCGCGTCGGTCACGGTCCGCGACCCGGCGAAGGTCGTGTGGCTCTCGCAGACCACGCTGAGCGTGGACGAGACGATCGACACCGTGCGGGCCCTGCGCGAGCGGTTCCCCACCTTGCAGAACCCGCCGAGCGACGACATCTGCTACGCCACCCAGAACCGGCAGGTGGCGGTCAAGGCGATGGCGGCGCACTGCGACCTGGTGATCGTCGTGGGATCGCGCAACTCCTCGAACTCCGTCCGGCTGGTCGAGGTCGCCCTGACGTCGGGCGCGGGTGCCGCGTACCTCGTCGACTACGCCCGCGAGATCGACGAGGCGTGGCTCGACGGCGCGCGGACGGTCGGCGTCACCAGCGGCGCGTCCGTCCCCGAGGTGCTGGTCCGCGGTGTGCTCGACCACCTGGCCGAGTACGGCTGGGACAGTGTCGAGGAGATCACGACCGCCGAGGAGTCGCTGGTCTTCTCCCTGCCGCGCGAGCTGCGTCCGAGCCGCGCCCGGTAGCGCCGCGCGGCTCCCGCTGCGCCGCCAGGCGGGCGACGCCGACGACGAGTACGACGCCGGTGGTGACGGCCATCGTCGGGAAGCTGTTGACCAGTGGTGCGGCCACCGTCAGCAGCGTGTCCGTGCCGCTCGCGCGGTCGCCCATGAGCACGATCGCCGGTACGGCGACGGCGAGCAGCAGGGGTGGCGCGACCATCGGGCCGAACAGGTTGCGGCGACGCACCCAGGTCACCGCGAGCACGCAGCCGCAGAAGTAGAGCGCGCGGAACACCGTGCCGACCGTGCCGATCCGCTCCAGGTCGACGAAGACCCCGAGGGCAGTGAACCCGAATGCCAGCCCGAGGGCGGCGAGCGGGGGAATGCCGAGCACGGACGGGAGCATCGAACGTTCGTCGACGGGCCATTGCCCGCGCGGCCGCACGGGTGGCGTCGGTCGGCCGGAGGGGCGGGCGGAGGTCGCCGTCACCCGATCACCGTAGCCCGGCCCGGTGGACGGCCGTGCCGCGGGCGGCGCACGTGTCCGGGGTTCGTGTCCGGGGTTCGTGCCCCGGGTTCGTGCCCCGGGTTCGTGCCCCGGGTTCGTGCCCCGGGTTCGTGCACAGCGCAGCATGCCCGTGCAGACCGCACACGGTGTGCACGGCAGGGTCGTGCTGTGCACGGGCGGACATGCTGTGCACGGGCGGACATGATGTGCACGGGCGGACATGATGTGCACGGGCGGACATGCTGTGCACGGGCGGACATGCTGTGCACGGGCGGACATGCTGTGCACGGGCGTTCAGCCCGAGGCGCTGCGGTGCCCGTCGTCGGCCGGGCGGTCGTGGTCGAGCGCCACCAGCGCGTCGTCCGCCGAGGCCACCAGCTCGGGTGCCGACACCCGCCGCGGGCTCCGGTCGACCGGCGACGGCGCACCGAGCTCGCCGTCGGCGACCTTCAGCTCCGTCAGGCGGCGCGCCGTCACCAGCACCCGGGCCTCGAGCGACGAGACCGTCTTGTTGTAGCTGTCGACGGCGCCGTCCAGGCTACGGCCGAGCTTCGCCACGTGCGTCCCCATCGTCGCGAGCCGGGCGTGCAGCTCCTTGCCGAGCTGATGGACGGCCGCGGCGTTGCGGGCCAGCGCCTCCTGCCGCCACCCGTAGGCGACGGTGCGCAGCAACGCGATCAGCGTGGTGGGCGTCGCGATGACGACGTTGTGGCCGAAGGCGTGCTCCAGCAGGGCGGGATCGGCTTGCAGCGCCGCCTCGAGGAAGGGGTCGCCGGGGACGAACAGCACCACGAACTCCGGTGACGGCTCGAACGCCGCCCAGTACGCCTTGCCCGCGAGCGTGTCGACGTGCGCGCGCAGCTGGCGGGCGTGCGCCGCGAGCCGGTCGGCATGGGTGTCGGGGTCTCGGCTCTCGACAGCCGCCAGATACCCCGCGAACGGCACCTTCGCGTCGACGACGATCGACTTGCCCCCGGCGAGATGCACCACCATGTCCGGCCGGATGGTGCCGTCCGCACCTGCGGCCCCGACCCGTGGGGCGCTGACCTGCGTGGAGAAGTCGCAGTGCTCGACCATCCCGGCGAGCTGAACCACCCGTTCGAGCTGCAGCTCACCCCACCGGCCGCGGACCTGCGGAGCGCGCAGCGCGTTGACCAGCGACTTCGTCTCGTACTTCAGCTGTTCGGAGCTGGCGTGCATGGCGTCGACCTGCTCCCGTAGCCCGACGTAGGCGCCCTGGCGCTCCTTCTCGACGTCCCGCAGCTGACCCTCGACCCGCTGCAACGCCGCCGACATCGGGTCGAGCAGCGCGCCGATCGCCTTGTCGCGCACCGCGGCGTCGCCCGCGAGCGCGGCTGCCGCCTCCTTGATCCGGCCCTCCGCCAGCACGACGAACTGCTCGTTGTTCGCCGCCAGTGCCTCGGCCGAGAGGGCGCGGAAGGCCTGTGCGAGCTCCTCGTCCCGGCGGGCGAGCAACTGCTCTCGACCGGCCGCGCCCTGGCGTTCGGCGCGCAGCGCGGCGGTGGCCGACGCCGCCTCCGCCTCGGCGTGGCGCAACTGCGCCGACGCCTGGTCGTGCACGGCACCCAGATCGGCCAGGCGCTGCAGGAGGCCCGCGCGCTCGGCCCGGACGGCGGCGGCGTCGGCGCGCAGCGTGACCGTCGCGTCGGCCGCGGCCCTGGCGGCCTCCGCGGCCGCCGCGCGGTACCGCAGGCTCAGCAGCACCCAGCACGCGCCGGCACCGACAAGTACCCCGGCGAGCAGGAGCAGGGCGGGAACGGCGTCCATGCCCGCAGGGTGCCGGTGCGCACCGACAGAACCGGCCG
>JAEUJO010000174.1 GCA_016794615.1 Pseudonocardia sp.
ACCGGGTCCTGGACGTTGCCGCGGGCAGCGGCAATGCCGCCGTACCCGCGGCGCTCACCGGCGCCACGGTCGTGGCCTCGGACCTGACTCCCGAGCTGTTCACGGCCGGCCGTGCGTTCGCGGCGGCCCAGGGCGTCGACGTGACCTGGGAGGAGGGTGACGCGGAGGCGCTGCCCTACCCGGACGCCGCATTCGACGTCGTGCTGTCGTGCGTGGGTGTGATGTTCGCCCCGCACCAGCAGCAGGCCGCCGACGAACTGGTCCGGGTGTGCCGTCCGGGCGGCCGGATCGGCCTGATCAGCTGGACGCCGGAGGGGTTCGTCGGCGAGATGTTCCGCACGATGAAGCCGTACGCGCCGCCGCCCCCGCCCGGGGCGCAGCCCCCGCCGCTGTGGGGCGACGAGGACCACGTTCGCGCCCTGCTCGGGGACCGGGTCTCCGGCGTGGTCGCCCGCCGACAGACCGTGACTGTCGGCGGCCACGCGACACCCGAGGCGTGGCGGGACTTCTGGAAGTCCGTCTACGGTCCGACGATCGCTGCGTACCGCAACGTCGCGGGCGACCCCGAGCAGGTCGCCGCGCTCGATCGCGACCTCGCGGCGCTCGCCGCGCGGTACGACCGCGGCACCGGCGGGACCGCCCTTGACTGGGAGTACCTCCTCCTGACTGCCCGCCGCGTCTGAAGGGGCGGTCAGCCGTCCTGCTGGTGCTCGCCCGACCGGCCGCGGTCCTCGGTGCCGGCAGGCGCCGTGTCATGGCCGGCCTTGCCGGGCTTCTCGGCCGCGTCCTCGTCGACGGCCCACGGTCCGCGTGTCCAACGCGGAACCGCTCAGCAAGTGACGGGGATCCCCGCGTCGGCCAGCGCCGTCGTCAGCGTGCGGACCCGGCCGGCGTGGCCACGCCGCTCGACGATCTCCGCCAGATCCAGGACCTGCCACTCCTCCGCGCAGGGGAGCTGGGCGCCGAGCGTCGCCACGAGCCGCTCGCGCAGGCCTTCGCTCTCGAACGGGCAGCCACCCACCGCGGCACCGCAGCCCGCACAGCGGACGTGCATCGCCCCGCACGGGGCGGGGCAGAGGAAACGGTCGACTCTCCGGGTCGGGTGGGAGCACCAGATGGTGGCCATGACGGATACGTTAACGCCGAACTGGAGTGCGCTACAACACTGATGGTGACGACTGGTAGCTCTGTGGAGTCGAACGGTTACCCGCTTCCCCGGGGGCGGGTGAGGCGCAGCCCGCACCCGAGGTGAGCGGTCCCCATCGGGCTCAGCGGGTGGTGAGTACGATCTTGCCCGCCACCGCCCGGTCTTCGAGCATGTGGAACGCAGTGGGCCCGTCGGCCAGGTCGAACGTGGCACCGACCAGCGGTCGCAGGCCGTCCTTGACCAGGGCGGCGAACCGGTCCGCGGTGTCGGCGAACAGCCGGGGGTCGACGTCGAGCAGCTCGCGCCAGGCCACTCCGACGACGTCCGCGTTGCGCAGCAGGAGCCGGTTGGCCGCGGCGGACGGGATCGTGCCGGAGGTGAACCCGACCGTGACGAGTCGTCCCTCCGGGCGCAGGCACCGGAGGCTCTGCTCGAACACCGTTCCGCCGACCGGGTCGACGATCAGGTCCGCACCGCCGGCGTCGCGCACGGCCTCGAACCAGGTCTCGTGGTCGTAGACGGTGCTCGCTCCGGATCGGGTGGCCAGCTCGCGCCGGTCGGGGTTGCCCGCCACCGCGAGCACCTCGTTGCCGAGGGCGGCGGCGACCTGCACCACCGCACTGCCCAGCCCGCCCCCGGCGCCGTGCACGAGCACCCGGTCGCCCCGCTGTAACCGCCCGCGGCGGACGAGCGCGACGATCGCGGTGTGGTGGTTCACCAGCGACGCCGCTCCCTCCACGGCGCTCAGCTCCGCGGGCAGCAGGGCGAGCCGGTTCAAGGGCACCCACGCGGACTCCGCGAACCCGCCGCCCATGACGTGGCCGACCACCGGGTCGCCGTGCGAGAACCCCGACCCGTGCGGGGCGGACTCGACCTCGCCGGCCACCTCCAGCCCGGGGATGAACGGCGTCTGCGGTTTGACCTGGTAGCGTCCGCGGGCGAGCAGGGTGTCGACGAACCCGACGCCCGCCGCGTGCACCTCGACCAGGGCGGCCACCTCCGCAGGTGGCGGGGGGACGTCGATCTCGTCGAGCCGCAGCCCGTCCGGACCGATCGGCTCGTGGATCCGTAGCGCGCGCATACCTGCCTCCTTCCAGTGGGTGACCAGGATCTCACGCCACGCCTGACATCGTCCCCTCCTTCGGCAAGGTCGGGGACGTGTGCGGGCCCGCCGAACGGCGTGCCGACCCCGTCTGGGCGTCGCGCTATGGTGATCATCATTGACCCGTCGGAGGGCTCTGCGACCCCTCCGTCATCACGTCGGGGAAGGGGCCGGGACCGTGGCGAGCGCGTCGGGGCGGACCACGCTGATCACGGCGGCCGGTGACGTCATGCGGGAACTGATGGCCCGGGCGGTGCTGTTCCAGGACGCGGTCGCCAAGTCGGCGGGGCTGAACGCCACTGACATGCAGTGCGCCAACCTGCTGCTCCTCTACGGTCCCGCCACCCCGGGCGAGCTCGCCGGGCTGGCCGGCCTCACGGCAGGCGGGGCGATCACCGGCGCCCTGGACCGGCTCGAACGTGCGGGACTGGTGCGGCGCAACCGGGACGGTGCTGACCGGCGACGGGTGGTGGTGACCGCCGACGCGGACGAGCTGTGGCGGCGGGTCGGGCCGAGCTACGAGCGGATCGCGACCAACTGGAACGCCTTCCTCGACACGCTCACCGACGAGCAACTCGAGGTCGCCGACGCCGTGCTGCGGCAAGCGTCGGAGCTGAACGCCGAGGAGATCCGTCGGCTGCGGGCAAGGGCCGCAGACGACCGGTGACCGCCGCTGTGGCGACCGGTGATCCTTATGCATCGATCCAGGTCCTTGTCCTGAGCTACCCGTCCGGTCACAATCCCGGCGTCTGAGCGGCGACGTCGATGCTCCCGCCACGTCGCCCGGGCCCGACGAGAGGTAGGGGATGAACCACACCCCGGACGGCCCAGCCGCCGCCCCCCCGGACCTGCCGCCCGAGGCATCGGACACCGCGGACGCCTCGCCCGTCCCGGCGCCGCGCACCGGACCGGAGCCGTTGCCGCGCCGGGTGCGCGGTGCCTCCGGAGTCGCGACGAGCGGCAGCACCGCGGAGGTGCCGGTGGACGTCGAGACCCTGAACCGCCTGATCACCAGGCTGCATGACATCTGACCCGCAGCAGCCGTCGAACCCGGTCGGGAACGCGACACGTCGGCCGGGATCCGGGACACGGAGGTCGGCGCATCGATCCGGTACCCGCCGCCGTCCGGCGTGCAAGCGGGATGGGCTCGGCGTCTGCGTGCGGGTGGCGCGGGTGTCGGCTCGCCGTCGGGCCTCCCGACCGGCGTGGTGAGGCCACTTCCGGGATCATCCGGGATCGACGACGGCGGTCGCGGCGGGAGAGGTGCACACCCATGAGCACGGGCGCATCGCAGCAGGGCACCGGGGGATCCGGCCCGGACGAGGTGGACGGCGTGGCACCGCTCGCCGCCGACCGCCCCTACGTCGACGGCACCGCGGTCTCGGCCGGGGAACTGCGGGCCGAGCTGGAGCGGCTGAGCAACGAGGAGCGGCAGCACGTCGACGACCTGCGCGAGGAGGTCGGCGACTCGGTGGCCGAGCTGGCTGCGCGGTTCGACGTCAAGGCCAGGATCGCCGAGCGCAAGGAGGAGGCGGTCGCGACCGTCCGCCAGAACCTCGGCCGCGCCCGGCACGTGGCCGCGGACGGCGTCGTGACCGCGAAGGACACGGCCGCCGAGAAGCCCGGGCTGGTCGCCGCCGTCGTAGCCCTGCTGGTGCTGCTCGTGGTCGTCCTGCGGCGCCGCCGGGGGTGAGGCCGGAACGGGGCCGATCGTTCGTCCGTACGGGGCATCGACGACGGCGGAACGGGGGAGGCCGGTGAGCAGCGACGGGACATCCGCCCCTGACGACGTCGAACGACTCGCGGCGGTGCTGGCGGGCACGGGTGAGGTCGACCCGGAGGTCGCCCGGCGGCTGAGCGCGCTGGGGCCGGCACTGGATCTCGACCCGCAGGCCCGCAAGCGGCTCCTCGCCGCCCTGGTCGAGGAGAAAATCCGGTAGGTGGGCCGTCGCGCGCTGCCTGACTGCGGTCAGTTGCGCCAGGCGGTGGCCGCCACCATGTCCTCCAGCGCGGCCGTGGCAGAGTCGGTCAGCTTGCGGAGCGTGTCGAGTGCGGCCGCCGACACCTGCGCGTCGACCATGAGGAAGGTCGCCAGCTCGCGCTCGACGACGACGGCCTGGTCGGCGAGGTCGAACAT
>JAEUJO010000182.1 GCA_016794615.1 Pseudonocardia sp.
GCCGACGGGCAGCGCTGGACCACGCTCGAGGAGCTGGCAGCGGACGGTCGCCGGGTGGAGGTGACGGAGCTCGAGACCGACCTGTTCGGGATCACGACGACCGAGAAGACGGGGATCGGGCAGACGTCCAAGCTCGTGCGCACCCGGTCGGGGAACCTGCTCTGGGACCCGATCGGGTACCTCGACGCCGATGGAGTGCGGCGGGTCCGCGAGCTCGGTGACGTCGCCGCCGTCGTGGCCAGCCACCCGCACATGTTCGGTGTTCAGGTCGAGTGGAGCCGGCAGCTCGGCGGGGTCCCAGTGTTGGTGGCGGAGGCGGACCGGCAGTGGGTCGCCCGCTCGGACCCGGCGGTCCGAACCTGGTCGGGCCGGGTCGAGATCCTGCCGGGCGTCACCCTCGCCCAGCCGGGCGGCCACTTCCCGGGCAGCGCCGTCGCGCACTGGGCAGGCGCGGACGGCAGAGGCGTGCTGCTGAGCGGGGACACCGTGTTCGCCAACCCGGACCGCCGCTCCGTCGCGTTCATGCGCAGCTACCCGAACCACCTCCCGCTGTCCGCGGGTGTGACCGAGCGGGTCGCCCGCGCGCTGGAGGGGTTCGCGTTCGACCGGCTCTACGGCAACTTCGAGATCCGCATCGACGCCGACGCGCGGGCGGTCGTCCGCCGCTCGGCGGACCGTCACATCGCCTGGGTGCGGGGGGACTTCGACCACCTCACGTGACCGGCCCGTCGGGCCGGTGGTGCCCGTCGCCCGGCACGAACGCCTCGCGCGCCGCAGCGGACGGGCCCGTCCCCTGTCGCTCGACGGCGTCGTCCGCGCACCCGGCGTGCACCGTCGCGCCGCATCGCCGGACCGGCGCCATCAGCGCCCCACTCGCCCGGTTGCCTGCCGCCCGTTGCAGGGTCTCGGCCCACCGCGCCCGCGAGGCGGTGTCGGGCATGCGCGGGTCCCGCTGCGGGTGCGGCCCGGCACGTGGCCCCTGCGGCTGGGCCGCGAGCCGCTGGACGGGCAGCGCCTGCTGCGCAACCTTCTTGTTCGCTGCCGCCTGCGCGTTCCAGGCCGTCACCGCCGCACCGAAGTCGGCGGTGGGGACCTGCTTGAGCTCGACCGGGTTCGGCACCACCTTCATCGCCCCGTCGACCGTGAAGCTCCACAGGACCACGGCGTAGACGAGTCCGGTGTCGGTGCCCTCCTTCGCCACGATGCTGGTCTCGTAGGAGTAGGTGACGTTCTCGGTGGTGCCGTCCGGGGTGTCGACCATGATCGCCGGAACCACGGTCCCGCCGGCGGAGATGCCGGGCTGGACCCCGCTGTAGCCGGTGAGCTTGTTGAAGCCCGCGCCGGACGCGCTGTAGAAGCCGGACGTGCTCCTGTCCGGGCGGTCGATTCCCTGCTTCCTGCTGTTGAAGCGGCCGGGCATGTCGTCGCGGTTGTCGACCGACCTCGTGCCCGCCAGCATGCTGACCGTCTGCACGAACGCGATGCTGGTCGCGTCGCAGACGTCGGGATCGGGCGCGAACTCGATCCTCATCGTGCAGCTGAACATGCCGTTGCCGCCCCACGCGTTGTACCTGCCGTCGTGCGGCTCCATCTTGTGGGTGACGGTGCCGAAGAGCTGCCCCGGCGCCTCGCGCCTGATCTTCTTCCGGATGGGGTCCATCAGGCGCTGGTCGCCGGCCCGTCCGGCTAGGCGGGCTCCCTTCGCGAGCAGCTTCGCCTCCTTGTCGGTGAGGGTCGCGACGTTGCGGACGATCCCGGGGTCGTCGAGGACCAGCACGAAGCCGACGGCCTTCTCCCAGTTCGGGTTCTCCTTGGTGGTGATGACGAAGCCGCGCTCCAGCAGTGCCCCGCGGGCCGTGTGCTCGGTCGGTCCCACCAGGGGCAGAAGGGCCTCCACCGTGGCGAGGCCGAGCTTCGCGGTCCGCGCCGCGTCCGGATGCGTGCCCAGGTAGACGACCGCGTCGCGGCGCCGGTTCGGGTCGCCCGCGGCGGTCACGAAGTCCTTGTCGTCCGTCACGTCGCGCTGCAGAACCGCACACTGTGCTGTGGGCGGCGTCGCACGTCTCGCGAGGGGGACCGGGCCGGGCCGCGCCGGGAGCGCTCGTACCGGGCCCGCGGTCGACGGCGGCCCGAACGCGCGCATGATGCAGTCTGTCGAGCCGGCCGCGCGGCGACCATGACCGAACGGGTGTCCGGTCGGGTAGCGGTCGTCGCCCCTTCGGGCGGCAGGCGGTGGTCGCCCACGCGAATCCTGTACGTCTGTGTGCCCTGTTCGCCGAGGTGCGGGTTCCTCTTGTGTGCGGCGTGGTCGGCGTGCGGGCACGGGCTGGGTGCCGTCGCCGAGGCCAGGACGAACGCGACGTACCCGAGTCACCCCCTCGGTGTCGCTGCCGCACCTGTCGGGCGGGGTGCGGCGGTCCGGGTGGCTGTGCGGTGCCGCGGAGGAGGGTGCGGTGCCGGGCCGGACACGGCCCGGGCTGCGCGACACTGCTCGGGTGCCGACGATCGACGACCAGCGGGAGCTCCGCCGCCGGGTCGGCACCGCGCCCGTCGCCCGGCTCGCGACGGTGCGGCGCGACGGGAGCCCCCGGCTCGTCCCGATCACGTTCGCGCTGCTCGGCGAGCTGCTGTGCTTCGCCGTCGACGAGGTCAAGCCCAAGCGGGACGCCCGCCTCGCCCGCCTCCGCGACATCGCCCGCGACCCGCGCGTCACGCTCCTCGTCGATCACTACGACGCCGACTGGACGGCGCTGTGGTGGGTCCGGATCGACGGGACGGCGGCCGTTCTCGTCGACGGGGCACTGCGCGAACGGGCGCTCGACGAGCTGGCCGCCAAGTACCCGCCTTATGCGGCCGCGCGCCCGGCCGGACCCGTCGTGATCGTCACGCCTCGGCGCTGGATCGGGTGGTCGGCCCGGCCATAGGTGATCGTCGCCCGTCCCCGCGCCAGGCGCGTTGCCACCCTCGGCGGGTGACCGATCCGGCCGCGCGCACCGTCGTCCACCAGCGGCATCGAGCCGGTCGCCGACGACTCGGGACGCACATGCGTCTCGGAGCTGTTCCGGGCGGCGCCGCCCGCCGGGCTTCGACCGGGGCGCGTTCGGCGTGCCGGGCCGGGACGCGCCCACGGCGCCCGGTTCGTGGTGGCCCGGACGGACCCGTGGCGGGCCGCCGGAGACCCGCACCAGGCGCGTCGCGTGGGCAGCCGGCCGCCCGAGGCGGGTGGCCCTCAGCGATGAGGCGCGCATCCCGTGGCGCCGGACGAGGAACGGCGGTCGGCGCTGGTGCGGCAGTGGATGCCGGTGCGGGACGAGGATGGTGCGCTCGACGCCCACGCCCGGCACCTGATCGAGCTGCGGTCGCGTGCGGACCTGCTGGACCGGGAGCTGCCTCGCGGCGCGCGATGGCGGGGGAGCAGGGTGGACCCCATGAACGAGCATGATGCGCCGGGGGACGAGCGGTTCACCGCGGCGTTCTGGGACGAGCGCTACGGCTCCGCGGAGCGGCTGTGGAGCGGCGCGCCGAACGCGCAGCTCGTCGCCGAGGCTGCTGACCTCGAGCCCGGTACGGCTCTGGACGCCGGCTGCGGGGAGGGCGGCGACGCGCACTGGCTCGCGGCCCGCGGCTGGCGGGTCACCGCACTGGACGTCTCGGCCGTCGCCCTGCAGCGGGGTGCCGCGCACGCGCCGTCCGGTGTCGCGGACCGGATCCGTTGGCAGCAGGCCGACTTCCGGGTGTGGGAGCGGGACGGCGAGGCGTTCGACCTGGTCAGCGCCCAGTTCCTGCACTTCCCGAGCGTGCTGCGCAGGCGGGTGTACGCCCACCTGGCCGCCGCCGTCGCCCCCGGCGGCACCCTGCTGATCGTGGCGCACGAGCCGTCCGAGCTGCACACCGGCATGGGCCACGACCACCCCCCGGACATGTTCGTCAGCGCGCGGCAGCTCGCCGCCGACCTGGACCCGGC
>JAEUJO010000188.1 GCA_016794615.1 Pseudonocardia sp.
CCCTCGGCGACGAAGTCGCCGGTGCCGGTGGTGATGTCGAACATCGGGACCGGCGCGCCCGCCGGGGAGATGTCGACGACCTCCAGGCCCGGGTCGCCGTCGACGGCGGCGTGGGCCAGCCCACGCACGCGGCTGACCGCCGGGTCGGCAACGGTGAGGAACCGCAGGAGCTCCCGGCCGCCGCCCTCCAGCCGCAGGTGCCGGACCGACGGTGACCGCCGCTCCGCACGCAGCGTGCACCTCGCGCCGGCAGACGTCGCGGCCTCGACCTTCTCGACCTTCTCGACCTTCTCGACCACGAATCTGAACCCGAGGCGGTGCAACGCCCCGGTGGCCAGCCCCACGAGCTCCTCGTCCACCGTGCTCAGCCGGAGAACACCCTCGGTGGTGGTGCCTGCGGCGTCCGCCATGCCTCCGAGCAGCCCCGCGCACCAGTCGTCGTCCGGGTCGGGCGGACGACACAGGCCGACCCGGCCGGGCCCGACGCCGGGCGGTGGCACCGCTGGTGCAGCCCACTCGGCATCCCCGACCGCAGGCCCGCGCTCCGGCCCGGAAGCGCCGACGCGGACCAGCCTGTGCCGGAGGCGGCTGCCCGCTCGCACCGGTCGCCCGGGCGACGCGGGGGTACCCGCGTGGGGACGGCCGCCGTCGGCCGCCTCGACGGCGAGGAGGTGGTGGGCCCGGCCGAGCGCCTCCAGCTCGAGGCGCTCCGACGGGAAGGCCTGGTCGATCCGGCCGTCGCGGACCCGCATGCGCCCTGCCGTGTCCGCGCGGACCAGGCCGTGCAGGTACCCCTGCCGGTAGGACGCGGTGTGGACGCGGGGAGCGGGCAGCGCGCCCGGACCGAACAGGACGTCGCCCCGGTGCAGCCGTCGGCGACGTCCGGACCGGCACCACCCGGAAGCCACGTGCCGCCATCCCCGCCGCGTCAGGAAGCGGTGCTCGCCGCTGACGACCAGGGTGGTGCCGTCCGCGAGCGTGACCAGGTGGGCGGGCTTCGTCGTCGACCAGTGTGCGAGCACCGGGGTCGGCACGTAACGGCGCGCTCCGCCGGCGTCCACAGCCGTACCCAGCACCGCGTCGCCGGGCCGCAGATCGGCGATCGAACGGGTGCGACCGTCGGCGAGCAGCACACGCGTCGCCCCGTCCAGGCAGTAGACGCAGGCGTGGCCGCAGCCGCGGTACGGGTTCACGGTCCAGCGGAAGGGCACCGGCGAATCGCCCGGTACCCGGTTCAGCGCGGATTTGGCCTCGACCTCGTGGAACGTGACACCGGCGAACTCCGGCACGCGTACGGTGCGCAGCAGCCCGCGCAGGCCGGGTAGGGCCGGCTCGCTGCCGACCCCGTCGTCCAGGACTTGCTGGGCACTCCATCGCATGGCTATATTCGAACACATGTTCGAAGCGATGACAAGTGGTGAGACCCGGCTCGGCGAGGCCGTGAGGTGTGCGCCACGCTGCCGACGTGTCCGACACTGCACGCGCTCCCGCGCCCCTGACCCTCGTCGTGATGGGCGTGTCCGGCGTGGGGAAGACCTCGGTAGCGCACGCGCTGGCGGAGCGCACCGGCTGGGTCTTCCAGGAGGGCGACGACCTCCATCCCGAGGCGAACCGCGCGAAGATGGCCGCGGGGGCCCCGCTGACGGACGACGACAGGTGGCCGTGGCTGTGCCTCATCGCCGCGTGGATCGGCGAGCAGGAAGCAGCCGGGCGCGGAGCCGTCGTCACCTGCTCCGCGCTCCGCCGCCGTTATCGGCACCTGCTGTCCGACGGGCACCCGTCGGTCCGCTTCGTGCACCTGGAGGCGTCGGAGGAGGTGCTGTCCGAGCGGGTCACGCGCCGTCATCACGAGTACATGCCGCCCGCGCTGCTGCGCAGCCAGCTCGACACGCTCGAACCCCTCGCCGACGACGAGCCGGGGGTGCACGTGGCGACGGACGGGGGTCCGGACGTCGTGGCCGACCGTGCGCTGCGGGCGCTCGCGGACGGCGTGCGACACGGGGCCTGATCGCGGCCTGATCGCGGCCCGAACGACGGCGGTGCGGACGGCGTGCGACACGGGGCCTGATCGCGGCCTGATCGCGGCCCGAACGACGGCGGTGCGGGCGGGGTGCGGCATGGCACTGATGCGGTCACCGGCCGGCGGGCGGCGGCGGACGTCCACCGGGTCGCGGGCAGGATGGGCCGGTGACCCGACCCGCTGCGGACCGTGCCCGGGCCGCGCGGTCGGGCGCAGCACGGCATGGCCGGGTCGGCGACGAGCCGCCGACAGTGCCGTTGGCCGTATCCGCCTCGGACGCGATCCGCGATCACCCGGGTCCCGGCGCCGAGCCCGATGCGGGGCCGGACCACCGGCCCGATCCCGAGCCGAACCACCGGCCCGATCCCGAGCCGAACCGCCAGCCCGATCCCGAGCCGAACCACCGGCCCGATCCCGAGCCGAACCACCGGCCCGATCCCGGGGCCGGGGCCGAGGCCGGGGCCACGCACGGACACGGACACGGGCCGGCCGCACCGGCGGGCCGCCGGGTCCGGGTGTTGCTCGCCGTGCTACTCGTGCCCTGCGCCCTCGCCGCCCTGGTCGGCCTCGTCGTGCTCCGCCCCACCGGCGGCCCGAGCCCCGCCGCCGGCGCGGCGCTGCTGCAGCCGGTGCGTGGCCAGGTCACGGCCGTCGAGGCCACCGACTGCTCCCCGGGCGACGGGCAGGGACGATGCGCCGCACTCGTCGTCGCGATGACGGATGGGCCCCGCGCAGGCCGCGACCTGGTCCAGCTCGTACCGATCGAGCCCGGCACGCCGCGGTTCACCGTCGGCGATCCCGTCGTGCTCGGCTGGTCGGGCGGCAACCCCGACGACCCGGGCTCCTACCAGGTGGTCGACTTCCAGCGCGGCGGGTCGCTGGCATGGCTCGCGGCGCTGTTCGCCGCCGCGGTGCTGATCCTCGGGCGCTGGCGCGGGCTCGCCGCCCTGGCCGCGCTCGCCGTCAGCTTCGGGGTGCTGCTGCTGTTCGTGCTGCCGGCGATCCTGGACGGCCGCAGCCCGCTGGCGGTCGCCGTCGTCGGCGCCGGTGTGATCATGTTCGCGGTGCTGTACCTGACGCACGGGCTGTCGGCCCGGACGTCGACCGCCGTGCTCGGCACGCTGGTGTCCCTCGCGCTGATCGGCCTTCTCGGCGCTGCGTTCTCCGCCGCCTCCCGGCTGACCGGGCTGGACGACCAGACCACGGCGCTCGTGGCCTCGCTCGGCACCGGCGTCGATGCCCGCGGGCTGGTCCTGGCCGGCATGGTCATCGGAGCACTCGGGGTGCTCGACGACGTGACGGTCACCCAGACCAGCGCGGTGTGGGAGCTTCGCCGCGCCAACCCGCAGCTGCAGGCCCGGGCGCTGTTCCAGGCCGCCATGCGGATCGGACGCGACCATGTCGCCTCGACGGTGAACACCCTCGTGCTCGCCTACGCCGGGGCGTCGTTGCCGCTGTTGTTGCTGTTCAGCCTCTCGGGCAGGAGCCTCGGCGACGTCGCGACCAGCCAGGACGTCGCCACGGAGATCGTCAGGACGCTGGTGGGCAGCATCGGGCTCGTGGCGTCCGTGCCGGTCACCACCGCGGTCGCGGCGCTGGTGGCGTGCCGGGAACGGGTGCAGCCGGAGGCCGGCGGGCGAGCAGGTTCGCCTCGCCGTCGCGCTCGCGGTCGAGCAGCGTCTCGAGGCCGCGCAGCGCCGCGCGCAGCTCCCCCGGCGGTGCCCGGAACGGGCCCGGCTCGGCGTCGACCTCGGACAGCACGGTGATCGCGAGCAGTCCGCCCGGGGCCAGGGCGGCGACGAGGTCGGCGTACCGGCGCGGATCCCGGAACAGCTGACACACCACCACGTCGTAGGGCCCGCGGCAGGCGGCCGGCAGGCCGGTGTCCAGGTCATGGGTGATCCAGCGGATCCGACCGGTGAACCCGGCTGCGGCGGCGAGCCGTGCACCGGCGGCCAGCCCGACCGGTGACACGTCGACGGCGTCGACCGCGAGCCCGCGCCGGGCCAGCCACACCGCGACGCCGCCGCGCCCGCAGGCCACGTCCAAGGCCCGCCCGGACCCGGGGAAGGACGCGGTGAGCTCGGCTGCACCGGCCAGGACGCCCGGCGCAGTCACGCCCGGCGGCCCCGCCGCGGCGTGCCGCGCGTCCCACCGGACCCGGTCGTCGCCGCTCACGCCCACTCCCGCCGTGCTCGTCCCGGCCCCGGGGTTCGCCCGCACGAGCAGATCACCGG
>JAEUJO010000213.1 GCA_016794615.1 Pseudonocardia sp.
ATGGCGCTCGCTGGTCCGCGTCGGCGGTGGCAGTGGTCGCGGCGACGGTCGTCGCCGTCCTCGCCGTGCGCTACGCGGGCGACCGCACCGCCGGCCGGGTCGACGGTCACCTGGACCGCGCGGTCGACGCGCTGCCTGCCGCGTGGGACGGGGTCGCGCGGGCCGTGACCATGATCGGTTCGCCGCCGGTCGTCACCATCTCCGCGGGCCTGCTCGCCCTGGTCTGCCTCGTGACCGGAGCCCCGCGGGCGGCGGTGCTCGCCGTCGGCGGTCCCGGGCTGACCGGGCTGATCACCACGTTCGGCAAGCCCGTCGTCGACCGGACCATCGGCCGCGACGACAGCTTCGCGTTTCCGAGCGGGCACACCGGTGGCGCCACGGCGCTGATTCTGGTGTGCGTCCTGCTGCTGGCCGCCGCGTTCGGGCTGCGGGCGCGCGGCACGGCGGTGTTCGCCGCCGCGAGCGCCGTGGTGGTGGGCGGCGCCGTGGGCATGGGCATGGTTGCGAGCGGCTCGCACTACCCGACCGATGTCGTGGGCGGCTTCTGCACGGCGGTCGCCTCGGTGCTCGCCGTCGCGCTGGCGCTGGACGCCGTCCTGCTCCGCAGGCGCTCGATCGCGCGATCATCGGAGGTCACCCCGCCGGAGCGACGTTCTGGTTGACGGCCGCTCGCGCGGCACCGCGGCGGTGTCGGTGTCCGCGGGCCGCGTGCGGGTGAGCCGACAGCACGGGGCGCGGTTGTTGCAGCAAGGTGGCCTTGCTCGCACCGGATTGCAGTATGGCCACCATGCTGCAACCCCCCCCGGCGCCGACCGAAGCACGGAGCGTGACGACTACCCTGGGTGGGTGCAGCCGCCCACCGTCCTCGTCGTCGACTACGGGGCGCAGTACGCCCAGCTGATCGCCCGCCGGGTGCGGGAAGCGCAGGTCTACTCCGAGATCGTGCCCGGAGACACCCCCGTCGCCGAGGTCCTCGCCCGCAAGCCCGCGGCGCTGATCCTCTCCGGGGGGCCGTCGAGCGTGTACGCGCCCGGGGCCCCCAGCGTGGATCCCGAGTTGTTCACCGCCGGGGTGCCGGTGCTGGGACTGTGCTACGGCTTCCAGGCGATGGCGCAGGCGCTCGGCGGTGAGGTCGCGCCGGACGGGACGCGCGAGTACGGCCGCACCGAGCTGACGGTCACCGAGGCGACCGGAGCCCTGCACGCGGGCCTGCCGACCCGGCATCCCGTGTGGATGAGCCACGGCGACTCGGTCGTGCGGGCCCCCGAGGGCTTCACGGTGACGGCGGCGTCGGAGCGGGCGGCGGTCGCGGCCTTCGAGGACCGGGAGCGGCGACTGGCCGGCCTGCAGTACCACCCCGAGGTCGGGCACTCCCCGCACGGCCAGCAGGTGCTGCGCCGCTTCCTGCACGACGTCGCGGGCATCGCCCCGGGCTGGACGATCTCCTCGATCATCGAGGACACGGTCGCGGCCATCCGGGAGCGGATCGGCGACGGGCGGGCGATCTGCGGGCTGTCCGGTGGTGTCGACTCGGCGGTCGCCGCCGCGCTCGTCCAGCGGGCGATCGGGGACCGGCTGACGTGTGTGTTCGTCGACCACGGGCTGCTGCGGGCGGGTGAGCGCGAGCAGGTGGAGAAGGACTTCGTGGCCGCCACCGGGGCGAGGCTGCACACCGTGGACGCGCGGGAGCGCTTCCTCACCGCGCTGGCCGGGGTGACCGACCCCGAGGCCAAGCGCAAGACGATCGGTCGCGAGTTCATCCGGGTGTTCGAGGCGGCGACGGCCGAGGTCCTCACCGCGGTGTCGGGCGGCGGCTCCGCCGAGGCTCCGCCGGGCGATCACGTCGGGTTTCTCGTCCAGGGGACGCTCTACCCGGACGTCGTGGAGTCGGGCGGCGGGTCCGGCACCGCGACGATCAAGAGCCACCACAACGTCGGCGGCCTGCCGGACGACATCGAGTTCGCGCTGGTCGAGCCGCTGCGTGCGCTGTTCAAGGACGAGGTGCGCAAGGTCGGCGCCGAGCTGGGCCTGCCCGACGAGATCGTCCACCGGCAGCCGTTCCCGGGTCCCGGCCTGGGGATCCGGATCATCGGTGAGGTCACCGCGGACCGGCTCGAGACCCTCCGGGCCGCGGATGCGATCGCTCGCGAGGAGCTGACCTACGCCGGGCTGGACCGGGAGATCTGGCAGTGCCCGGTGGTGCTGCTCGCGGACGTGCGCAGCGTGGGGGTGCAGGGCGACGGCCGCACCTACGGCCACCCGGTGGTGCTGCGCCCGGTCAGCTCGGAAGACGCGATGACCGCCGACTGGACGCGGCTGCCGTACGACGCGCTGGAGCGCATCTCGACGCGGATCACGAACGAGGTGGCCGAGGTCAACCGCGTGGTGCTGGACGTGACGAGCAAGCCGCCGGGCACCATCGAGTGGGAGTAGCCGGCCGTTGACAGGAGCGAACGCGGCGTTGGGTGAGTCAGACCGACCCAACGCCGCGTTCGCTCACTCCGGGGCCGGCTCCCCAACCGGCCCCGCCGGCCGGTCAGCTCCCGCCGCGCCGTCCCCCCGAACGGCGCAGGTTGCCGACCAGTAGCACCAGACCGACCACGGCCGCCCCGCCCGCGAGCAGCCAGCGGGGGTCGAACCCGCTGAGGTCGGGCAGGTCGCCGACGAAGGCGAACACCGCCATCGCCAGCGTGGCCAGCCCCACGACCAGCGCGAGCGGGTCCGGACCGCGCCGCCGGGCGGACGGCGCCGGGTCGTCGGTGGTGATGACGTCGGTCGTGTCGGTGTGCAGCGCGTCGGGGTGCATCGCCTCTCCGTTCTCGGTACCGGTCTCGTGGTCGAGGTGATCCCGATCAGCCACGGTGCACCTCCACCGACCCGACGCCCGCGTGCACGTCGAGCACGATCGGCCGCCCGGTGGCGACGCCGTCGGCGCCCAGGTCGTTCACGCTGAGCCGGGCCCCGGGCCCGTCGTTCTCCTGGTTGTCGAACTCCACCGAGCCGAGGCCGGACTCGCCGGTGAAGTGCACGTCCGCGTCGCGCGGTACCCAGATCTCGACGGCACCCACCCCGGCATCGATCGACGTCGCGACCGGCGTGGCCACCGCTCCCGGCGGCACGGTCAGGTCCATCCGGCGCAGGTCGAGCTCGATCGTGCCGATGTCGCTGCGGTACTCCGGTGCGAGCGCGGCCGGCGTCGTCGGTGCCAGCCGCAGGTCCTGCGGCGGTCCCGCGGCGGCGATCCGGTCCAGCGGTGCCGCGAGCGCACCCCAGGTCAGTGCCCCGACCAGGAGCGCGACGGGGATCAGGCCGCGACCCGAGCGGGTGAAGGCCCCCACGACGAGGCCGGCGCCGAGCACCGCGAGCAGCACCCCGAACAACACGGGCAGGTCCGTGAGACCGCCCACCGCCAGCAGCACGAGCGCGGTGACCCCGCCGGCCAGCAGGGCGAGCGCCAGCGTGACCGGCGTGACCCGCGAGCGGGGCCGAGGCGCGGGCGGCGTCGTAGGGGCGGGTTCGGGCAGGTCCCAGGCGAAGGGAGCGGCACCCAGCGGGTCCCAGGCCGGTGGTGTCATCGCGCTGCCCTCCGTGGTCGTCCCCGGCGCGTCCTGCTGGGCGGGCCGGTCGTTCTGGGCGGGCCCCGGCGCTGCCGGGCCGGCGAGGCCGCGGCCGCTGCGGCTGCGGTGCAGCAGGAACAGCAGCGTGGCGACCGCCGCGATCGGCAGCAGCACCCCGCCGTGCGAGTGCGACATCCCGCCGAGACCGACCACCGCCGCGATCCCGAGCAGGACCAGCAGCCACGCCCTGGGGCGCGGCCGGCCGGACCCGACCGACCCGGTACCGGGCTCGTCGGGTAGCAGCACCCAGCCGGCGATGTAGAGCGCCGCGCCGATGCCGTAGAAGGCCGCAACGACGAAACCCACCCGTACGAGCACGGGATCGATGTCGTAGCGGCGTGCGATCGCCGCGGCGACGCCGGCGATCTGCCGGCCGTCGCGCGGCCGGGCAGGGCGGGTTTCCCACATCTCCCGCAGCGTGGTGTGCACGTCCGAACCGTTCATGGCTCTCAGGTTGGTCCGGCGCGCGGGCCCTGACATCCGGGGACACCCTGAGAATTCGGCCCGCCGACCCCGATGGCGTGCCCCCGGGTCCGTGTGACGATGGGAGCGTGACCACCCCTGTTCCGACTTCTCCGGCGCTGCCGCGGGCGGGAGCGTTGCATCGCCGCCGCTCCGGCCGCCTGGTCGCGGGTGTGGCCGGGGGCATCGCGGACCACCTGGGCGTCAAGGTGCTGTGGGTGCGCGCGGCGTTCGTCGCGCTGATGGCCGTCAGCGGCGCCGGGGTGCTCGCCTACGGACTGCTGTGGATCTTCGTCCGGCAGGAGGCGGTCACCGTCGAGCGGCCGGTGCCCGCCCGCGAGCGCCAGCAGGCGCTCGGGCTCGCCGCGCTCGGGCTGGGCGTCGGTATGGCCGCCTCCGCGCTGGGCAACTCGACCCTGGGCTGGGTCGTCGGGCCGCTGGGTGTCGCGATCGCCGGTGCCGCGGTCGTGTGGCGGGAGGCCGACGAGGCCCAGCGCCGCCGATGGGCGGGGGCGGGCGCGCGTCCGGGGTGGCGGGCGGCGCTGCTGCGGGTGGTCGCCGGGGCGCTGTTCGTCGCCGCCGGGATCGCGGTGTTCCTGCTGGGAAACCTCGACATGGGGCAGGTGCAGTTCGGGCTGCTCGCCGTGCTCGCCACGCTCGTCGGCGTCGCGGTGATCACCGTGCCGTGGTGGGTGCGGCTGGTCCGCGACCTCGGTGAGGAGCGCAGCGAGCGCATCCGGGAGGCCGAGCGGGCGGAGATCGCGGCGCACCTGCACGACTCCGTGCTGCAGACCCTCGCGCTGATCCAGCGCCAGTCCGACTCGCCCCGCGAGGTCGCGCGGCTGGCCCGGGGGCAGGAGCGCGAGCTGCGGACGTGGCTCTACGGCCCCGGGGGGTACCGGCGTCCGGGAGCGTCCGACTTGGCGGATGCGGGCCTGACCGACGCCCTCGCCGCTGCGGCCGCCGAGGTCGAGGACACCTACGCGCTCTCCGTGCGCCCCGTGGTGGTCGGCGGGGACCGGACGCTCGACGACGACCTGCGTGCCCTCGTGCTGGCCGCCCGCGAGGCGATGGTGAACGCCGCCAAGCACGCGGGTGTGCAGGAGGTGAGCGTGTTCGCCGAGGTCGAGCCGGACGAGGTGAACGTGTTCGTCCGCGACCGCGGGGCCGGGTTCGACCCCGATGCCGTCCCCGACGACCGGCACGGCCTGGAGGACTCGGTACGCGGCAGGATGGCCCGGCACGGCGGGTCGGTCCGGCTGCGCAGCCGGGCAGGGGAGGGCACCGAGGTGCATCTGCGGATGCCGACCGCGGTCGCCGCGGTCGAGGAGAAGGAGCACACGTCATGACAGCGCCGGCCACCCCCGTGCGGGTCTTCCTCGTCGACGACCATGCGCTGTTCCGCTCGGGCGTGCGCGCCGAGCTGGACCGCAGCGTGCCCGACCTGACGGTGGTCGGTGAGGCGGGTTCGGTCGCCGAGGCGGTCGCCGGGATCGCACACCTGCACCCGGACGTCGTCCTGCTCGACGTCCACATGCCCGACGGCGGCGGCGCCGAGGTGCTCCGCAAGGTGCGCCTCGTGCAGCCGGACGTCGTGTTCCTGGCCTTGAGCGTCTCGGATGCCGCGGAGGACGTCATCGCCGTGATCCGCGCGGGCGCTCGCGGCTACGTCACAAAGACGATCTCCGGTCGGGAGCTGGCCGACGCCGTGCGGCGCGTCCGAGCAGGTGACCCGGTGTTCTCACCCCGCCTCGCCGGCTTCGTGCTCGACGCGTTCTCCGACCGGCCGGGCGCCGCGCCGCCCACGGATCCGGAGCTGGATCGGCTCACCCGCCGCGAACGCGACGTTCTGCGGCTGCTCGCCCGCGGCTACTCCTACCGCGAGATCGCGGGCGAGCTGTTCATCTCGGTCAAGACGGTCGAGACGCACGTGTCGAGCGTGCTGCGCAAGACGCAGATGTCGAACCGGTACGAGCTCTCGCGCTGGGCGACGGACCGACGGCTCGTCTGAGGCAGCCGACACCGCACGGGCCGGTCAGCCGATCGGCACAATCTGGAACGCCTCGGCCAATCGTCCGGCGGTCAATCCGAAGCGGTGCGCCCACACACCTCCCATGCTGCGGATTCGTTGGTCGAGGTCAGTCATGTGGGTGGTCTGGCTGGCATGGGCACGAAGTGCCGCGGCTTTGCGCCCGACGGTGTCGGTGATGTCGACGACGTGGTCGATGCGCTCGTCGGGTGCGGCCATCAGCCAGAGCTCGCACACGGACCACGGTTCGAGACCCTCGTCGGCGAGCAGCTCCGGATGGGCGAAGGGGTTGCGCGCGTCAGGGTAGACGGCGGCGAGGGCGGCCTCGCCGACGGCGCGGTGGTCCGGGTGCGAGGCGGGGAGGCGGCGCCACCAGATCTCCGGCGACGGGGCCAGCACCCGGTGCGGCCGGAACCGGCGGATCTCCCGGCTGATGTCACGACGCAGCTCCAGGCTCGGGGTGAGGCGACCGTCGGCGTAGCCGAGGAACCGGACGTCGGAGACCCCTACCTCCTTCGCGGCCGCGCGCTGCTCCGCCTCGCGCAGGGGCCCCATCTCGTGGCGCGGGGTCTCGTCGAAGCCGCCCGCGTCTCCGGAGGTGCAGATGCAGTATGCGGTCTCGATGCCGTCGAGGGTCCAGGTCGCGACGGTCCCGGCGGCGGCGAAGTCCACGTCGTCGGGGTGCGCGGTGACCACGAGCACGCGGGTGACGTCGGTCCGGACGCTGACCGACCGCAGGGGTGTCGACACGGTCGCACCCTACGACCTGCCCGCGCCGCCCGTCGGCACACCGGACATCGGCTCACACCCGGGTGACGAACTGTGACGGGCCCGCAGACCCTGAGTGCGAGCGGCGCGACCGGGGTTCCGTGGCGGCGTCAGACACCGCCGCGGAACCGGTCGCGGGTGCCGTCCAGCGCCCGCTTGGCGGCCACGCCGCCACCCGCGGCGAGCACCGCGCCGAGCACGTCCACGGGCACCGAGCCACCGAGCGTCAGCAGCAGGCCTAGTGCCGCAACGGCCGTGGTGCCGACGGCGACCCCGCGGCGTTCCTTGACGAACAGCGCCGTGCTCTCCCCGGCGAGGCCTCGCTTGCGGGCCGCCGAGCTGAGCATGGCGAGATAGCCGGCGTTGCCCAGCGCGACCAGCAACCCCAGCAGGGCGATCAGCCCTGCGACGATCCCGACAACCGCTCCCATGTCCCCCAGACTGCCACGGCGCGCACCGGGCCCGCGTGAAGCGCGGGTGGCGCCGGGCCGGCTCGACGTACCGAAAGCCGCTTTGGCTGCATCTACCGCACCGAACGCCGCTTTCGGTACATGGGCGGAGCGGGGTCAGCGACCGCCAAGCCGGCCGCGGCCCAGCCGCAGCAGCAGCATGCCGAGCTCGCGGCCCTCGGCGCCGAGCTCGCGGAACCGCGCCAGCACCGCCATCTCGCGGTTGTAGACGATGCGCGGGCCACCGGCGGCCATCCGGGCGGCACCGATGAGCCGCGAGACCTCGGTGCGCCGTTTGACCAGCCGCAGGATCTCCGCGTCGAGGTGGTCGATCTCCTGTCTCAGCTGATCGATCTCCTCGGCTGCCGGGATCCGTGCCGGGGCCGTCGGCGCGATGTCGTCGCTGGTCACGCTCATGATGTTCTCCTGGTGTCCGGTGTTTCCGCGAGTACCGCCGTCCCGGACACGACATCGCCCCGGGTCCGTCGGACTCCGGGACGTGGGGTGCTTGAGTGCGCTAAGCGGCCACGGGAACCGGCGTCCGGTACCCGTAGAAAAATCGCCGACTCATGAGCACGGCTGCAGTGTGCCACACGAAAGGGCTGTCGGGGAACGGGCGTACCGTCTTCCCACGATGAGTGCGCTGTTCGAACTCCCCCCTGCAACCTCGGGCACAGCCTCCCCCGTGCAGCCCCGCACCGCCCGCGGCGCGACGCTGCTCGAGGACCTCAACCCGGGCCAGCGCGAGGCCGTGGTGCACGCCGGCACGCCGCTGCTGATCGTCGCGGGGGCGGGCTCGGGCAAGACACGTGTGCTCACCCACCGCATCGGCTGGCTGCTCGCCGAACGCCACGTACATCCCGGCGAGATCATGGCGATCACCTTCACGAACAAGGCCGCGGCCGAGATGAAGGAGCGGGTGGACGCCCTGGTGGGGCGCCGGGCGGCCGCGATGTGGGTGTCGACCTTCCACTCCATGTGCGTGCGGATCCTGCGCCGTGAGGCCACGCACCTCGGCGTGCGCAGCCAGTTCTCGGTCTACGACGCGGACGACACGCGCCGGCTCGTCGGCCTCGTCGCCCGCGATCTCGAGCTCGACCCCAAGAAGTTCGCCGCCCGCGGGCTGGCCGCGCAGATCTCGAACCTCAAGAACGAGCTGCTCGGCCCGGAGGAGGCCGCCGACCGCCAGACGAACGAGTACGAGCGCCGCGTCGCCGAGGTGTACGCGCTCTACCAGGCGCGGTTGCGCTCGGCGAACGCCTTCGACTTCGACGACCTGATCATGGAGACGGTGGCGCTTCTGCAGCGGCTGCCGGCCGTCGCCGAGTACTACCGCCGCCGGTTCCGCCACGTGCTGGTCGACGAGTACCAGGACACGAACCACGCGCAGTACATGCTGGTCCGCGAGCTGGTGGCGCCCGCTCACGCGGGCGCGGAGCCCGGAGAGCTGTGCGTCGTCGGCGATGCCGACCAGTCGATCTACGCGTTCCGGGGCGCGAGCATCCGCAACATCATCGAGTTCGAGCGCGACTTCCGCGATGCGCACACCGTGCTGCTGGAGCAGAACTACCGCTCGACGCAGACGATCCTCACGGCCGCGAACGCCGTCATCGCGCGCAACCCGGACCGCCGCGACAAGCGCCTGTGGACGGCCGCGGGCGACGGGCCCAATGTCGTCGGGTACGTCGCGGACAACGAGCACGACGAGGCCGCGTTCGTGGCCGGCGAGATCGACCGGCTGGTGGACGACGGCGAGATCCGCAACAGCGACGTCGCGGTCTTCTACCGCACGAACGCCCAGTCGCGCGTCTTCGAAGACGTCTTCCTCCGGGTCGGGTTGCCCTACAAGGTGGTCGGCGGGGTGCGCTTCTACGAGCGCCGGGAGATCCGCGACGCGCTGGCGTACCTGCGGGTGCTGTCGAACCCGGACGACACCGTGAGCCTGCGGCGCATCCTCAACGTGCCCAAGCGCGGCATCGGCGACCGGGCCGAGGAGCTCGTCGCGCAGTACGCGGACCGCGAGCGGATCTCCTTCGCCGCGGCGCTGCGGGTCGCGGCCGAGCAGCCCGAACGCATGGGCGCGTTGGCCACGCGGTCGCAGCGGTGCATCGCCGGCTTCGTGCGGATGCTCGACGGCGTGGCGGAGCTCGCCGAGCAGGGCGAGGGTACGGCCGAGCTGCTGGAGGCGATCTACGCCCGCACGGGCTACACCTCCGAACTGGAGGCGAGCGACGATCCGCAGGACGCGTCGCGGCTGGAGAACCTCGCGGAGCTGGTCACGGTCGCCCGGGAGTTCGCGGGCGACGCCGCCGTCGCGGACCTGGCCGTCGAGGAGGCGGTGGAGAACGCGGGGCTCGCGCCCGCGGACGACGCCACGGGGGAGCCCGAGCCCGGCTCGCTCGCGGCGTTCCTGGAGCGCGTGGCGCTGGTGGCGGACGCCGACTCGATCCCGGACGACGACGAGGGCATGGTCACGCTGATGACCCTGCACACCGCCAAGGGTCTGGAGTTCCCGGTCGTGTTCCTCACCGGCCTGGAGGACGGGGTCTTCCCGCACCTGCGGGCGATGTCGGACCCGGCGGAGCTGGCCGAGGAGCGCCGGCTGGCCTATGTCGGCATCACCCGCGCCCGGGAACGGCTCTACCTGTCCCGCGCGCTGATGCGGTCGTCGTTCGGTCAGCCGAACGCGAACCCGGCATCGCGGTTCCTCGACGAGGTGCCGGCGACGCTGGTCGACTGGAAGCGGTCCGAACCCGAGCGCTCGGCGCCGGTGGGCCGGTTCGGGTTCGGGCGGCGCTCGGTGGCGTCGGATCGCGGCAGCTGGAAGGTGCCCGAGCGGACGCCGACCCCGTCGCTGCACCTGGAGGTGGGGGACCGGGTGAATCACGACAAGTACGGGCTGGGCACGGTCGTCGCGTCGGACGGGGCGGGGGCACGGGCGACGGTGACGATCGACTTCGGGAGCGCGGGGACCGTCCGTCTGATGCTGATCGGCGGGGTGCCGCTGACGAAGCTGTAGGGCCGGGTCATCTGACTGAGGTCGGGAACCGGCCGGAATGCTCGACCTCGCCACCGCAGGCCGACCGACGGCCGCGGCGGACTCGTGGCGGACCTGCGCGACCGGGTTCCCGCGGAGATCACCCGCACCCGACAGGCCCCGCGAGGTCCGTCGGTCGGGGCGCGGCTAGAGCTGGATGCCGTGGCGGGCCAGCCACGGGAGGGGGTTGAGCTTGGTGCCGTCCGGCGCCCACACCTCGAGGTGCAGGTGCGGGCCGGTGGAGAAGCCGCGGTTGCCGATGTCGGCGATGTGCTCGCCCGCCCGCACCTGCTGCCCTGGCGTCACGTAGCTGCGGTTGACATGCCCGTAGACCGTGTGCTCGCCGTCCGGGTGGCGGAGCACGACCCACATCCCGAACCCGGACGCCGGCCCCGACTCCTCGACGACGCCGTCGGTCAGGGCGTAGATCGGCGTCCCGATGGTGTTGGCGATGTCGACGCCGTAGTGCGTGACGCCCCAGCGGGCGCCGAACAGCGAGGTCAGGCGGCCGACTGCGGGGCGGACGAACGCCTGGCCGTCGACGACGTTGGCCTCTGGTGCCCCCTCGGACAGGGCCGAGCGCAGGATCGCGGTGCGTTTCGCGATCTCCTGGCCGATGTCGGTGGCCTTGGTGAGGTTGTGGACATCGACCTCGGAGCGCGGGTCGAGATGCCCGGTCGGCCCGAAGTTCCCGTCGAGCGGCCCCACGCGCAGCGTGCCCGGGGGCAGCTGGTCCGCGCCGATGGCATCGGTCCCGGCGATGGCGGTCCCACCCGTGCCGGTGCTGGTGTCCGCGACCGGGAGCAGCGCCGCCACCGCCATGACGTCCGGGCCGGCGGTGAAGGTGCTCACCACGGTCTGCCCGCCCGCCACCACCGCACCCGCGGCAGCGGCCGCCAGAGTCACGCGTCCGCGCAGCGACGCCGACGGCGGGGGCGGGGGCGGCAGCCGGTGCGAGCCGGTCGGCTGCGCGGGGCGCAGCTCACCGGGCTCGGGTCGGGCGCCGCTGGGGGAGCGGTGGCGCGCCAAGACGTGCCCTTCTCCAGGCGAGGCCGGGACGACGACACGGGTCGGGGGAACCCTCGACGCCGTCCGGGGCCGGCGCCGACGTCTCCGTCACGGTTCGTGACATGGACGACAGAACGGTAGTGCCCGGTGGAGGAGCGGGTATCACGGGGGTCCGGCACCACGCTCGCTGGACCGCCCGGGTGGCTGACGCGCACGAACGCCGTGGGCCGTCTCACGGGTGACAACGGTCACCGGGCCAGGTCAGAGCGGGTGCGGCGGGCGTCGCTAGGGTCGGCGCGACGAGCGCACACGCCGGAGTGGGCTGCGGGAAAGCGGGAGAGCCAGTGGACCTTTACGAGTATCAGGCAAAGGATCTGTTCGCTGCGCACGGAGTACCAGTGCTGCCGGGCCGGACCGTGGAGACGCCCGAGGCAGCCGCCGCGGCCGCCCGTGAGCTGGGCGGGGCCGTGGTCGTCAAGGCCCAGGTCAAGACCGGTGGCCGCGGCAAGGCCGGTGGGGTGAAGCTGGCGAGCTCGCCCGAGGAGACGCAGGAGAAGGCCGCAGCCATCCTGGGGCTGGACATCAAGGGCCACATCGTGCACCGGGTGCTGATCACTGAGGCCAGCGACATCGCCGAGGAGTACTACTTCTCGTTCCTGCTGGACCGGAGCAACCGCACGTTCCTGGCGATGTGCTCGGCCGAGGGCGGCATGGAGATCGAGCAGTTGGCCGTCGAGCGCCCGGACGCGCTGGCCCGCATTCCCGTTGACGCGATCATCGGGGTGGACAAGGCGAAGGCCGCGGAGATCGTGGCCGCGGGGAAGATCCCGGCGGCGGTGGCGGACCAGGCAGCGGACGTCATCGTCAAGCTCTGGGAGACCTTCGTCGGCGAGGACGCGACGCTGGTCGAGGTGAACCCGCTGGTGCGGGACCCGCAGGACCGCGTGATCGCCCTCGACGGCAAGGTCACCCTGGACGGCAACGCCGACTTCCGGCATCCGGGCCATGCCGACCTGGTCGACGAGCGGACCGAGAACCCGCTGGAGGCCAAGGCCAAGGCCAAGAACCTGAACTACGTCAAGCTCGAGGACGGGCAGGTCGGGATCATCGGCAACGGTGCGGGCCTGGTGATGTCGACGCTGGACGTGGTCGCCTACGCCGGTGAGAAGCACGGCGGGGTGAAGCCGGCGAACTTCCTGGACATCGGCGGCGGCGCGTCGGCGAAGGTGATGGCGGACGGGCTGGACGTGATCCTGCACGACCCGGACGTCAAGAGCGTCTTCGTCAACGTGTTCGGCGGGATCACCGCGTGCGACGCGGTGGCGACCGGGATCGTCGAGGCGCTGAAGATCCTCGGTGACGAGGCGAGCAAGCCGCTGGTCGTGCGGCTGGACGGCAACAACGTGGCCGAGGGTCGGCGGATCCTCGACGCGGCGAACCACCCGCTGGTCACCCAGGCGGACACGATGGACGATGCGGCCGACAAGGCCGCCGAGCTTGCAGCCAAGACCGGTACGACGGCGGGGGCCTGATCATGGCGATCTTTCTGAACGAGCAGAGCAAGGTCATCGTCCAGGGCCTGACCGGGGCCGAGGGCACCAAGCACGCCACGAAGATGCTGGCGGCCGGGACGAACATCGTCGGCGGGGTGAACGCACGCAAGGCCGGCACCTCGGTGACGATCGGGGGCAAGGACCTGGCCGTGTTCGGGTCGGTCGAGGAGGCGATGAAGGAGACCGGCGCCGACGTCAGCGTCGTCTTCGTGCCGCCGGCGTTCGCCAAGGGCGCGGTGGTGGAGGCGATCGACGCTGCGATCGGGCTGGCCGTGGTGATCACCGAGGGGATCCCGGTGCACGACTCGGCGTGGTTCTGGGCGCACGCGGTGGCGAACGGCAACCGCACCCGGATCATCGGCCCGAACTGCCCGGGGATCATCTCGCCCGGGAAGTCGAACGCGGGCATCATCCCGGCGGACATCGCGGGTGCGGGAAAGATCGGGTTGGTGTCGAAGTCGGGCACGCTGACCTACCAGATGATGTACGAGCTGCGGGACATCGGGTTCTCCACGGCGATCGGCATCGGTGGGGACCCGGTCATCGGGACCACGCACATCGACGCGCTGGAGGCGTTCGAGGCGGACCCGGAGACCGCGGCGATCGTGATGATCGGCGAGATCGGTGGGGACGCCGAGGAGCGGGCAGCGGACTTCGTGAAGGCGAACGTCACCAAGCCGGTGGTCGGCTACGTGGCCGGGTTCACCGCCCCCGAGGGCAAGACGATGGGCCACGCCGGGGCGATCGTGTCCGGCTCGGCGGGCACCGCGCAGGCCAAGAAGGACGCCCTGGAGGGCGCCGGTGTGCGGGTCGGCAGGACGCCCAGCGAGACCGCCACGCTGATGCGCGAGATCGTGGCGTCGCTGTAGGACGGGTGGCCGCGGCGGGCGGGACCGGTGCCCACCCGCCGCGCGTCGGCTGCTCCCACGTCTGCGATGCTCGACCGCGATGGCCGCGGGAAGGAGCGACATGACCCGGAACGCCGAAGAGGACATTGCGGAACCCGGGCCGCGGGTCGGCCCGCCCTGGGGGTTGCGACATGCCCTCTGAGACATCCCCTGAGACATCCCCTGAGACATCCCCCGAGACACCCCCCGCGCCCGGGGCGGAGGAACCCCCGCCGGCGAGCGCGTCGCCTGCCGGCGGCACCGGGACGGGGCACTCCGGTCCCGTCGCCGAGCTGGGTCTCGTCGCCGCCGGACTCGGCCTCGTGATCTACCTGATCGGCTTCGTCACGACCCTCGGCGGATCGTCGTCGCTCATCCTGCCGCTCCTGCTCGGCGGCGGCCTGCTCGCGGGCTCGGTCGCGCTGCCGGCGGTGGGCGGGCGCTTCCTCGTCCCCGCCGCCGTCACCACCACCACCGGCGCCCTGCTCCTGCTGCGTGCCGTCGTCGCCGACGGCGGGAGCGCGCTCTCCGCCGGCGCGCTGGTGCTGGGTCTGCTCGAGGCCGCGGCGGCGGTCGGTGCCGCGCTGATGCACTCCGGTGTGGTGCGCGCGCGCCCGCCGAAGGCGCGGAAGGCCGCCGCGCCGTCGGCGTTCTCCGGCCACCCCGCCGGGCCGCAGTTCCCCGGGCAGCAGTACCCGGGCCAGCCTCTTCCGGGCACGTACCCCGCCGACGCCCAGCCGTTCCCGGGCGACCAGTGGGCCGGCGAGCACGCCTTCGCCCAGAACGCCCGCTACGGCGGTCAGTACGGGGTGCCCGGCTACCCGCCGCCCCCGCCCGTCGGCGCGCCCGGCTACGACCCTCTGCATGCCCGGTCGGAGGCGCCGACCGTGGCCGTCGGCAGCGAGGGGCCCGGCGACACCGTAGCGCCGCCGCGGAGCACCCGACCGGTGACCGAGCCCGTCGGGAGCGCGGCCGAGCCCGGGTCGGGGTACCGGCACGGCGTGGGTGGCCTGGCCGGGCTGGGCACGGGAGCACATCGTGCGGTGCCCGAGTCGAGCACGACCGCACTCCGCTCCGATGCCGCCACGGGCACCGGCACGCACCGGGCCGAGCCGGACAACGGCACGGGGTCGTTCCGCCCGCTGACGGGCACGGGGTCCTATCCGGCCGCCCCGGAGGCTCCGGCGTCGGGCACCGGCTCGCACCGGGCTCCGTCGGACACGGGCACGTTCGGTGCGGTGTCGTCCGGCCGGTGGTCGGCGGCCGATCCGCCTGCACCCGCCGACGCCGACGAGGAGCACACCCACACCATCCCCGCCGTCCCGGACGACAAGCGGTAAGCCCGGCCGGAACCGGCGCGCCACGTCACGTCGGCGTGCCTGCGGCGCTGCGGCCCCGGCCGCTGCGACGCTGGACGGCGTGAGCCGCTCCCTCGCACCCCCCGCCGACCCCCCGGCCACCGACGCCGTCGCCACCCAACCCGACGGCATCGCCCGGCTGCGGATCCTCTGCGCCGCCGCGGCAGGGACGGTGCTCGCGAGCTACGCGCTCCTCGTTCCGGCCGCCGCGGCCGTCGGCTGGACCGCGGGCGACGGCCTGTCCTTCGACGGGGCCTTCGCCGCGGCCATCCCGCTCTGGCTCGCCGCCCACCAGATCCCGCTCGTGCTGGCGGGCCAGCCGTTCAGCGTCCTTCCGCTGCTGCCGACGGCCGTGCTGTTCGCCGTCGTCGCGCTGGGTGCGGGCTGGGCGCTGCGGCGCCTCGGCGGCCGGTTCCGGCACGACGGCGGACCGGTCCTCGTCGGGACAGCGGGCGCGCACGCCGCGGTCGCCGTGCTCGGCAGCGCCTTGCTGCCCCGGGCGGCGGAGGTCGCGGCGCAGCCGTGGGCGGCGATGGTCGGGGCCGGACTGCTCGCCGGGTCCGCCGCGCTGACCGGCATGCTGCGCTCCTGCGGCCTGCCCCCCGAGTGGGGCGCGGCGCCTGCCTGGCTGCGGATCGGGATGCGGGCCGGGGCGCTCGCGCTCGCGGGCCTCGCCGCGATCGCGTCGGTGCTGCTCGTGGTGGCCCTGGTGATCGGTGCACACCGGATCGTGGCGGCCTACGGCGTGCTCGCGCCGACCTTCGGCGACGGTCTCGGGGTCACCCTCCTCGGGCTGGCCTACCTGCCCAACGCCGCGGTCGGGGCGCTGAGCTGGGCGGTCGGGGCCGGATTCACGGTCGGCACCGCAACGATCTCGCCCTTCGACGCCAAGCCCGGCGTTCCGTCGTCCTTCCCCCTCCTCGCGGCGCTGCCCACCGGGGCCCCGGCGCTGTGGGCGCCGGTCGTGCTGGTGCTGCCGGTGCTCCTGGGAATGCTGGTCGGGCTGTCCGTCCGCCGGGCACTGTCCGTCCCCGCCGATCGCATCCGCGCGACGGCCGTCGCCGGACTCGTCGCGGCGTCGGGGGCGACGCTGCTCGCTCTTCTGGCGGGCGGGCGGCTGGCCGCAGGGCCGTACGACCCGGTGCGGTTCCCGCCCGAACTGATCGCCCCGGCGACGCTGCTCTGGATCGGGGGCATCGCGGCAGTCGTCGTGATCCTCCGGCGGCCGGTGGACGACCCGGTCTACGTCGATGTGGTCGACGGGGACCGGGAGCCGGGGGCAGACCCGCAGGTGCGGGTTCGCATGCCCGCGGCGCGTGATGCCGATCACGACAGCGTGGCGGACACCGCTCGGGACGCACGCCCGGACCCGTCCGACGATCCCGCGGACGATGGCGCGATGGACGACCCGGTGGACGGCGACCCGGAGCCCGGTGCTCCGGTGGCCGACGGCGCGGAGGACGACGAGGGTCGGGTTGCGGACGACGCGGTGGCCGCCGGCCCACCCCGGACGGTCCCGGATCCCGCGTCGGTGATCGCTCCCGACGCCGTCCCGGCGCGCCGGAGGCTGTTCGGCCGACACCGGCCGGATCGGACCGCCGAACCACCGGTTCCGAAGCGCCTGCGGACTGTGGCCGACCTCGTCGCGGAGCGGGAACGGGCGGCCCGCGAGGCGGGCGACGGGTGAGACCTCGGGCGGCCGGGGGTGGTGTGACCCCGCTCGCAACCTAGGCTTGGGGCAGTCCCCCACGTCGCCGTGAGACCGAGGAGTCGCGCGTGCCGCAGCCGAGCAGCACCTTCCGGGTGCAGCTGCCCGACCCGGCGCGGGTCGTCGTGCTGGTGTCCGGTTCCGGCACGCTGCTGCAGGCACTGCTGGATGCGACCGCCGATCCGGGCTACCCGGCGCAGGTCGTCGCCGTCGGAGCGGATCGGGCCGGCATCGAGGGGCTCGCCCGCGCCGAGCGCGCCGGGGTCCCGAGCTTCGTCGAGTCGATCCGTGCGCATCCCGACCGCATGGCGTGGAACGCCGCTCTCACCGCGACCGTCGTCGCGCACCGACCGGATCTCGTCGTCAGCGCCGGGTTCATGAAGATCCTCGGAGCGGCCTTCCTGAAGGAGATCGGCTGCCCGATGATCAACACCCACCCCGCGCTGCTGCCCGCCTTTCCCGGCCCGCACCCCGTCGCCGACACGCTCGCCTACGGCGTCAAGGTCACCGGCGCGACCATCCACCTCGTCGACGACGGAGTGGACACCGGTCCGGTGCTGGCCCAGGCCGCCGTCGAGGTTCGTCCCGGGGACACCGCGGACGAGTTGCACGAACGCATCAAGATCGAGGAGCGGCGGTTGCTCGTGGGCACCGTCGCCGCGTTGGCCCGCGACGGCGCCACCGTGAGCGGACGAGAGGTGACCATCCCGTGAGTGAACCGTCGGCGCAGGCCCACGAGCGGCGGCCGGTGCGCCGGGCACTGGTGAGTGTCTACGAGAAGGCGGGGCTGCCCGAGCTGGCCCAGGGGCTGCACAAGCTCGGTGTGGAGATCGTCTCGACCGGCTCGACCGCGCAGCGGATCGCCGACACGGGCGTGCCGGTCACCGCGGTCGAGGAGCTGACGGGCTTCCCCGAGTGCCTCGACGGCCGGGTGAAGACCCTGCACCCGAGCGTGCACGCAGGGCTCCTCGCCGACACCCGCCGTCCGGAGCACCTCGCGCAGCTCGACGAGCTCGGCGTCGCCCCGTTCGACCTGCTCGTGGCCAACCTCTACCCGTTCACCGAGACGGTGGCCTCCGGTGCGGCGCCCGACGAGTGCGTAGAGCAGATCGACATCGGCGGTCCGGCGATGGTGCGCGCGAGCGCGAAGAACCACGACAGCGTGGCCGTCGTCGTCGACCCCGAGCGCTACGGGTGGCTGCTCGACCAGGTCGAGGCCGGTGGGTTCACCCTCGACGACCGCCGCCGGCTCGCCGCCGCGGCCTTCCGGCACACCGCCACGTACGACGTCGCGGTCGCCTCGTGGCTGGGCAACGTGCTCACCCCCGACGGCGACCCGTTCCCGGGCTGGGTCGGCGCGACCTGGGAGCGGGCCGCGACGCTGCGCTACGGCGAGAACCCGCACCAGGCCGCCGCGCTCTACACGAGCGGCCGCGGTGGCCTCGCCGGTGCCGAGCAGCTGCACGGCAAGGAGATGTCGTACAACAACTACGTCGACGCGGACGCCGCGTGGCGCGCCGCGCACGACCACGGCGACGTGCCGACGGTGGCGGTGATCAAGCACACCAACCCGTGCGGGATCGCCGTCGGTGCGGACGTCGCCGAGGCGCACCGCAAGGCGCACGCCACGGACCCGGTGAGCGCGTTCGGTGGCGTGATCGCGACCAACGGCGAGGTCAGCGCGGTGATGGCCGAGCAGGTCGCCGAGGTGTTCACCGAGGTGGTCCTGGCGCCGTCGTACGCGCCCGCGGCCCTGGACATCCTCACCCGCAAGAAGAACGTGCGGCTGCTGCGCCTGCCCGACGCGCAGGTCCGTGGCGCTGCCGAGCTGCGGCCGATCTCCGGTGGGCTGCTGCTGCAGCAGCGCGACCTGGTCGACGCTCCCGGCGACGGTCCCGCCTCGTGGACCCTGGCCACCGGCGACCCCGTGCCGGACGAGGTGCTGGCCGACCTCGCCTTCGCCTGGCGGGCCTGCCGTGCGGTGAAGTCCAACGCCATCCTCCTGGCCTCGGGTGGGGCGGCCGTCGGGATCGGGATGGGCCAGGTGAACCGGGTGGACTCGGCGCGGCTCGCGGTCGCGCGGGCCGGTGACCGGGCCCGCGGGTCGGTGGCCGCCTCCGACGCGTACTTCCCGTTCCCGGACGGGCTGGAGGTCCTGCTGGAGGCCGGGGTCCGGGCCGTCGTGCAGCCGGGCGGGTCGATCCGCGACAACCTGGTGGTCGAGGCCGCAGCCGCCGCGGGCGTGCCGATGTACCTCACCGGGACGCGCCACTTCGCGCACTGAGTGGTCTGCGGCTCGAATCGGCGGCTCGAATCGGCGGCTCGAATCGGCGCGGATCAGCGGTGCTCCGCTGGTGATCGGCACGGGCGTCGCGCGGTGGTCGGTGATGCAGCCGTGCGACGACGGTCGCGGCGATCGCCGATGCGCTGGTCACCGTCGTTGTCACCCCAGGGCTGATCGTGCAGCCCTGGGGTGACGCCCGTGGCGATCACAGCTCGGGGGTTGAACGGGCGCACTACCCTCGGTATGATTCGAACATCAGTTCGAGAGCCGCCTTCCCCGCGGCCGGTGGCCTGCGGGAGGCGTGCACGTGGGGGAGGCGTCGCTCAGCTCTGCCACCGGCGCGGAGGGCGGCGCTGTGGCCCGCCTGGAGGTCGACGCCGCGCACCGGTTGGCGACGGCCCGTGGGCTCCTGCGGCGCCTGGAGGACCGGGCAGCAGGAGCGCACCCGGCCGTCGAGCCGGGGGCGGACACCCGGGTGCTGCCGGTGGTCGCACCGCTGGCCGCGCTGCTTCCGGCCGGCGGGCTGCGGCGGGGTACGACGGTCGCGGTCACGGGGACGGCGGGGGCCACCTCGCTGATGTTGGCGCTGCTCGCCGCGGCCTCGGCCGCAGGCGCCTGGGCCGGGGTGATCGGCCGCCCGGACCTCGGGCTCGTCGCCGCCGCCGAAGCGGGGGTCGCGCTCGAGCGTGTGGCGTTGGTCCCGTACCCCGGGGCGGACCTGGTGGCGGTCGCCGCTGCCCTGCTGGACGGACTGGATCTCGTGGTCCTGTCGGGCCGGGTGCCGCACGGCAGCGACCGCGTGCGGCTGGCCGCCCGGGCCCGCCGGCACGGTGCGGTGCTGCTGCCACTCGGGCCGTGGCCGGGCGCGGACGTCGAGCTGGCCTGCGAGCAGGGGCAGTGGTGGGGCGTGGGGGCCGGGGAGGGCGACATCGGACGGTTGCGTACGAGGCGGGTGTCCGTGCGGCGGCGTGGCCGCGGCGTCGCTCCTGCGGTCGACCTCGACCTAGGTCGTGCACATTGCGGGGAGGTCGTGCACATGGCGGGACGTGTGCACGACCTCCCCGGGGTATGCACCGCCGAGTGTTAGCCCCTGACGTCGGCCAGATGCGGGTGCTCGCGCTCTGGTCGCCGGACTGGCCCGTCACCGCCGCGGCTCGCGCCGCGCACGTCCCCCCGGACCGCCCCGCCGCGGTCGTCGTGGCCAACCGGGTGCTGGCCTGCTCCGCTGTGGCCCGGGCCGCCGGGATCCGTCGCGGTCTACGGCGCCGTGAGGCCCAGGCCCGGTGCCCCGAACTCGTCGTGCTGGCCCGCGACGCGGACCGCGACGCCCGCCTGTTCGAGCCGGTCGTCGCCGCCGTCGAGGAGCTGGCGCCGGGAGTGGAGGTGATCCGGCCGGGACTGCTGGCACTGCCCGTCCGGGGCCCGGCGGGTTGGTTCGGCCGTGCGCACGCGCGCGAGGGAACCGTTCAACGCGGTGCTTCTGCTCAACGCGGCGCCTCTGTTCAACGCGGCGCCTCTGTTCAACACAGCGCCTCTGTTCAATACGGTGCCTCTGTTCAACACGGTGCCTCTGCGACGTGCCGACCGAGCGCAGCGAGGGAGTGCCACGAGCTGGCGGCTGCGGAGCAGCTCGTGGACCAGGTGGCGGCGCGCGCGGGCGTCGAGTGCCAGGCCGGGATCGCGGAGGGGCTGTTCGGTGCGGTGCTCGCCGCCCGGCGCGGCCTCGCCGTCGCACCGGGTGACACGCGCGCATTCCTCGCCTCGCTCGGGGTGGAGGAGCTGGACCGGGAGCCGGAGGCGGACCGATCCGAGCTGGTCGGGCTGCTGCGCAGGCTCGGGCTGCGCAGCTTGGGGGCGTTCGGCGCGCTGGCGCCGGCAGACGTGGCGTCGCGGTTCGGGGTGGACGCCGTGCTCGCACACCGGCTGGCCCGCGGCCTGGATCCTCGTCCCCCGGTGCGCCGGTGGCCGCCTGCGGAGCTGGCTGTCGAGCTGGAGCTGGACCCGCCTGTGGACCGGGTGGATGCCGCCGCCTTCGCCGCGCGCACGTTGACGCAGCGGTTGCACGGGGTGCTTGCCGGACACGGGTTGTCCTGCACCCGCCTCGGGGTCGAGGCGCGCACGGTGGCGGGGGAGGAGCTGCGCCGCGTCTGGCGCTGTGCCGAGCCGCTCACCCCGTCCGGCACGGCGGACCGGGTCCGCTGGCAGCTCGACTCCTGGCTCGTCCGGGGTGGTCGCGGGGCGGTGGATCGGCTGCGGCTGGTTCCCGAGGAGACGGTCACCGCGGGCGCGCTGCAACTGGGGCTGTGGGGCGATGTCGGGGAGGTGGGTGAGTGGGCGGGGCGCGCGCTGGTCCGGGTGCAGGCGCTGCTCGGGCCGGAGGCGGTGGTCACCGCGGTGCTCGGCGGTGGGCGGGATCCCGCGGAGCGGGTCCGGTTGGTGCCCTGGGGGGACGACCGCGGTGTCTCCACAGACCTGCCGCAGGTCGTGGAGCCCGCCGCACCCGGGCCCGTCGGCGTGCCCCCCCGCCGAAGAGCCGCGGTGCGGGAGTCGCCCCCGCCGTGGCCCGGGCGGCTGCCCCCGCCGTCACCGGCCGTTGTCCCCCCGGAACCCCTGCCCGCCAACCTGTGCGACGCCACGGGGCAACCGGTGCAGCTCACCGCCCCGGACCTGCTCACCGCGCCCCCGTGCACGCTCGCGGTCGACGACGGGCCGCTCGAGGAGGTGCGCGGTTGGGCCGGACCGTGGCCGGTCGCGCAGCGCTGGTGGGTGCCGGGGGCGGTGGCGGGCAGCCGGCTCCAGGTGCTCCGCGCGGACGGGGCGGCGTTCCTGTTGTTCGGGTGCGCCGGCCGGTGGGAGGTGGTGGGTGCGTATGACTGAGCGGTCAGGAGAGCCGCCGGACCCTCAGGCCGGGATGCCGTCTGTGGACAGCGCGAAGCGGCCGATCGTACCGGCCACGGCGTCGGTGTTGCGGTCCAGCGCCGTCCGGTCGATCCCGTCGATGCGGTCGCACGCCTGGTGGTAGCAGCGATCGTACGGCTGGCCCGCCGTACCGCCCCAGCGCTGGGCCTGCTCCGGGGTCTTGATCTCCTCGGCGCCGGTGAACAGCCCGCCCGCGGGGATGCCGGCGGCGATGAACGGGCCGTAGTCCGAACGCCCGTCGAAGTCCGTGCCCTCGCCGGTCACGCCCGTCGTCGCGAGCTGCTCGAGCAGCAGGCGCTCGACGGTCGCGGAGCCCTCCGGGCCCGGCCCCGCGCCCTGGTTGTCGGAGTTGTCCCCGTCGTAGGCGAGGTAGGCGGCGTTGGGCGAGCCCACCATGTCCAGGTTGAGGTAGAGGGAGATCTTCTGGCGGTCGGCGTCGGAGAGCCCGGCGACGTACCGCGTCGAGCCGATCAGACCCTCCTCCTCGGCTCCCCAGAACGCGAAGCGCACGGCGTTCTCGACGGCCGGCGCCGCACCGAGCCGCACGGCCGTCTCCAGAAGCGCCGCGGTGCCCGACCCGTTGTCGTTGATCCCCGGCCCCTCCGGTACGGAGTCCAGGTGCGCCCCGGCCATCACCACGTTGTCCGGGTTGCCCGTGGTGGTCTGGGCGATCACGTTGCGGCTCGACCGCTCCTCGGTCGTCGTCGCGAGCGCCAGGGTCACCGGCACACCGGGCCGGCCGGCGAGCGTGTCACCGTCCGCCTTGCTCAGCCCGGCGGTCGGCAGGGCACCGGTGACGTCGCCGAGCGTGGCCTGGCCGAGCGGCCCGTCCGCGTTGTTCGCCACGAGCACCGCGGCCGCGTGCGCCGCCGCGGCGTTGGTCGACTTGACCCCGAACGGGCACGTCCCCCGCCGCACCAGTACGACGGCGCCTGCGGGCACGTTCGCGAAGTCCGTGGCCTCACAGCCCGACGTCTCGTCCTGCGCCACCACCGCCAGCGGCCCGCTGACCCCGCCGGCAGGCGTGGCGGGCGAGAACCCGAGCACCGTGGCCTCGGTCGCGGTGCCGTCGACGGTGAGGCGCACATCCTGAACCGAGAACGACCGCGCGGTGAATCCGGGCGTATCCACGGTGTATCCGGCGTCGCGCAAGGTCCGAGCGACGTACTCCACGCTCGCGTCGTAGCCGGGCGTACCCAGGGCACGGTTGCCGCCGTTCCCGTCGGCGATGCGCTGCAGCTCCTCCAGGTGGCGGAACGCCCCGTCACCGGTGACCTCGGCGACCAGCCGTCCGGGGAGCGTGGTGTCCGGGGTTGCCGTGGGGGCGGGCGCCGGGGGTGCAGGCGTCTGCTGCGAGCAGGCCACGACAAGGCAGGCGGCGCTCAGCGCCACCGCCCGGAGCAGGGCGGCGCGCGGGGAGAAGGGGCGCATGCCGAGGAGCCTACGGAGATGCGCGCTGCCCGCCGCCGGGGTCGACGTTCACGCCGGGGTGCGGCGTCGGCGCCGAGGGGTGACGGGGCCGGAGCGGCTACGCGCTCTCCGCCCGCACCGTCGTGGCCTGGCCCTGGTGTCGTGGCCCGTCCGCGTCGTCGTGCGCCGTCCGCGCCGTCGTGAGCTGGCCCCGCCGTCGTGAGCTGGCCCCGCCGTCCCCGGCCCCGTCGTCGCATGCTGTGTGGGGCTGCCGCACCTGCTGTGCAGGCTGTGCCGGTCCACCGTCCCGTGCAACAGCTGATTCGGGGTGCGACAGCCGAGCCAGGCGACCCACGTTGACCGGAGCGGTTTACCGAAACAGGAAGTATTCGAACGTCTGTTCGAGTAGAATCGAAGGATGGGGTGGAGCAATCCGGACGTGCCGTGGACCGAACTGGAGGCCGCGCTCTCCGGCCGAACAGGGTCGAGCTTGACGGGTGGGCCCGAGGCTGACGGGGGCGACTCGCCTGCCTGGTCGCGCAAGCGGGACCCGTACCGGGCCGCCGACCCGCCTGTGCTCGATCAGGGCCCCCGCGTCCCGTACGCCGAGCTGCACTGCCACTCCAACTTCAGCTTCCTGGACGGCGCGAGCCACCCCGAGGAGCTGGTCGAGCGGGCCGCCCGCCTGGGGCTCGACGCCCTCGCGCTCACCGACCACGATGGGATGTACGGCGTGGTCCGGTTCGCCGAGGCCGCCGCCGAGCTCGGGGTCCGCACCGTCTTCGGTGCGGAGCTGTCGCTGGGGCTCACCGCGCCGCAGAACGGAGTGGCCGATCCGGAGGGCAGCCACCTGCTCCTGCTCGCGCGGGATCCCGACGGTTACCGGGGGCTGTGCCGCACGATCAGCGCCGCCCAGCTCGCCGGGCAGGAGAAGGGGCGCCCCGTCTACGACCTCGCGGAGGTCGTCGCCGACACGGCCGGGCACGTGCTCGTACTCACCGGGTGCCGCAAGGGCGCGGTGCGGCAGGCGCTGGACCGCGGGGGGCGCGGGGCGGCGGCCGGCGCGCTCCGCGGCCTGGTGGAGCGGTTCGGGCGGGACAACGTGGCCGTCGAACTCTCCTACGGAGCGCTGCCCACGGACACCGAGGTCAACGACGCTCTGGCCGGGCTCGCCGCCGACGCCGGGCTGCCGACGGTCGCCAGCACGGCCGCCCACTACGCCGTGCCGGAGCGGTTCCCGCTGGCCACGGTGCTGGCGGCGGTCCGGGCCCGGCGCAGCCTGGACGAGGCCGACGGCTGGCTGCCGCCCGCGGGCACCGCGCACCTGCGCTCGGGTGCGGAGATGGCGGCCCGGTTCGACACCCGTCATCCCGGAGCGGTGGCGCGGGCGGCGGAGCTCGGCGCCGAGTGCGCGTTCGCGATCGATCTCGTCGCCCCGGACCTGCCCCTGTTCGAGACCCCGCCGGGCCGCTCGGAGGCGACATGGTTGCGTGAACTCACCCGCCGCGGTGTCCTGGAGCGCTACGGCAGCTACGCCGAGTGCCCCGAGGCCGTCGCCACGGTGGAGCGGGAGCTGGCGGTCATCGAGGCCAGGAGGTTCCCCGGCTACTTCCTGATCGTGCACGACATCGTGGCGTTCTGCCGCGCGTCGGGCATCCTCTGCCAGGGCCGCGGCTCGGCGGCGAACTCCGCCGTCTGCTACGCGCTCGGGATCACGAACGTGGATGCGGTGTCGCACGGCCTGCTGTTCGAGCGGTTCCTGTCCCCGGCCCGCGACGGCTACCCGGACATCGACCTCGACATCGAGTCCGGCCGCCGTGAGGAGGTCATCCAGTACGTCTACAGCCGCTACGGGCGCGACCGGGCGGCACAGGTGGCGAACGTGATCAGCTACCGGCCGCGGTCGGCGGTGCGGGACGTCGCGAAGGCGCTGGGTTTCTCCCCGGGCCAGCAGGACGCGTGGAGCAAGCAGATCGAGCGGTGGACCGGGG
>JAEUJO010000200.1 GCA_016794615.1 Pseudonocardia sp.
CTCCGGCCGGAGGCGAGATGGTGGGTGTAGCTCAGCTGGTAGAGCACCTGGTTGTGGTCCAGGAAGTCGCGGGTTCGAGTCCCGTCACTCACCCGGCCGGCCCCTCGGCACGGTCGCGTCGGAACGCCTGGTAGCGTTTCGGTTGCGCCGAGCGGTGGGGCGCAGGACGGGCGCCGCTAGCTCAATCGGCAGAGCAGCTGACTCTTAATCAGCGGGTTGGGGGTTCGATTCCCTCGCGGCGCACCAGCTCTGACCTGGTAATTCACTCCCTTCTAGATCGACTGGAACCCGCCGATCCGGGCGGGTTGGTCACCGACTGGTCACGCGGCATTTCATGGTCACCAGGCTGGTCACCGATCTGGTCACGGCTACGGGTGCGCGGGACGAGCGCGGCCGCCCGCTCCGCGGCTGCGCGGCCGACGCCCTCCAACAGGTGGCTGTACGTGTCGGCCGTGATCGAGATCGACGAGTGGCCGAGCCGCTTCGAGACGAGCGCCATGTCGGCGCCGGCGGCCAGCAGCAGCGACGCCGCGCCGTGGCGGAGGTCGTGCAGCCGCACCCTGCGCACACCGGCGACGTCGCACAGCTCGCCGAACCGCTTCGTCACCGCGGCCAGATCGAGCGGGTTGCCGTTCTCGCGGCAGAACACGAGCCCGTGATCCACGTACGCCGCGGCCCACTCGGCACGCTCCTCGTCCTGCCGTAGCCGCCACGCCAGCAGAGCGCCGGCCGTGCCGCCGTCCAGCTCGACCACCCGGTCCTCACCGCTGGCCGTCTTGGGCGGGCCGAACGTGTGCCCCTTGTGCACCGTGCCGCACGACGGGCACCGCTGGTCGGTCTTGGCCTGCACCAGCTGCTGCCGGACGACGAGCACGCCCCGGCCGAGGTCGACATCCGACCAGCGCAGCCCACACGCCTCGCCGCGGCGCAGCCCTGTGCCAGCGATCGTCTCGAACAGCGCGCCGAGCCGCTCGCCGCCGAGCGAGTCGAGGAACCGCCCGAGCTCAGCCGGGTCCCATGGCCGTACCTTCGCCCGGGTCACCTTCGGCAGGTCGACGTGCGCGGCCGCGTTGAGCGCGACGAGCTGGCGCTTGTACGCGGTCGCGAGCGCGGCCCGCAGGGTGGCGTGTACCCGGCGTACGGTGACCGGCCCAGGCGCCGGCCGCGCCTTCTGCCCGGGCTCGACCGGTCGGGGCAGGGTGACGGTGCGCAGCATGGCCTGTACGTGGTTCGGCCGGAGTTCCCGCAACCGCAGGTCGCCGAGCTGCGGTCTGAGGTGGTCGCGTATGTGCTGCCGGTAGGAGCGCTCCGTCGTCGGCCGCAGCCCGTGTGCGACCTTGTCGCCGAGCCACTCGTCGAGCCACTCGCCGACGGTCTTGCCGTCGTCGCGGGCGTGAGTGCCGTCATTGATCGCCTTGACGGCGGCGTTCATCGCGGCGGTCGCCTCGTCGCGGGTGCGGAACCCGCCGCGCTTCTCCTGTCGCCGGCGCCGTGTCTGCGGGTCCCGGCCGAGGTCGACGATGTAGAACCACGACCCGTGATCGCGCTGGCAGGCCAGCCGCTTTCCCGACGCCGAGAGCCGTGGCGGGCACGGACACCGCTTCGACACGGAGCCCCTCACTACTCACCTCCGAACGTCTGTCGTATCCCGTCGGTGAGCGCGGCCGCCGCGGAGCGCGCCGCCGCCAGGCTGGCCGGCGATGCCAGCTCCGCGGCCAGGTCGGCGGGCAGCTCGGGCAACGGGCGCCCGTGCGCGGCGATCGCCGACCGGAACGACGCCACCACCCCGGCCGAGGTGACCAGCGCCGGCGCGCCCGGTCGAGCGATTCGCCGTACGTCCTGCCAACCGCGCACCGCCGACTCGTGAGCCCGGTAGAGCGTGATCACCTGGACCGACTCCTCGTCGACATCGGGCACGCCGCTAGGTGGTCGCGGCCAGTCCTCCCCGGCGTACTGCTCGAACAGCCCAGACGCCCACAGCAGGCCGTGCAACGGCTCCATCTCGACGCCGGGCAGCGCCTCGACCCGCCCGACCTGGCCGACCGGGTACATGAGCAGCAGCAACGGCACTCGCAACGCCGCGGCGATCACGGCCAGCTCGGTCACTGTGAGCGTCTCTTTCCGACCGTTCTCCAGGTTGCTGATCGTGTTCCGGGCGACCGGGTAGCCGAGTTCCTCGCACCGATCGCTCAACCGCTGCGCGCTCATCTTCAGCCGCGTTCGGTGCCGGCGCACCTCCGCGGCGATCACGTCGACGACGTTCTGAGGCCATCCCTGTTGCTTCATCGTGACGCACTCTAGCCGGACGTTGCACCATTGCCAACTACTAGGCCATGATGCTCCCCGACGAAGCCAGGTGAACGGAGTTGCGCGATGCCGAAGCAATGCCTCATCGACACCCTGACGCTAGAGGAGCTCGCGGCGCTGCCCGTGTCGTTCGGGATCTGGCCCACCGCCGGCCGCGCGTTCGGGCTGTCCCGCTGGCAGACCTACGAGCTCGCCAAGCGGGACGACTTCCCCGTTCGCGTGCTGCGGGTCGGCCAGCGCTACCGTGTCACCCGCGCGGACCTGCTGCGGGTACTCGGTGTCAGCGAGCCCGCCGCGGTCGAGGGCGGCGACTCAGCGGCATGACCGAGAGTGGGCCGCCCGAGAGCGGCGCCGGCCGCCCACGGGCTGCCCGAGCCCTGCGCTGGCGAATCGAAGATGCTCTGAAGCGGTCCGACCTGCCGTCGTCCGCGCGGCTCGTCTTGCTCGTATTGCTCACGCTGGCCGACGTGTACACGGGCGTCGTCCCCACCGAGCGGTCGCCGAGCTATGCCGAGCTGGCCCAGGACACAAGGCTGTCCCGTCGGACCGTCTTCACCATGGTGGGACTGCTGGAGCGGCACGGCTGGCTCGTCGTGACCCGTCCGCCGCAAAAGAAGCAGCGCACCGAACACGCGCCGAACGGCTACACCACGAAGCTCCCGCGGGTCGCCGAGGACGCACCGGGGAGGCTGGTGCAACCACTGCACCAGGCTGGTGCAACCACTGCACCAGGCCTGGTGCAACCACTGCACCAGGCTGGTGCAGCAGGGACGCCAGCCCTGGTGCAACCACTGCACCAGGCTGGTGCAACCACTGCACTCGTAGTTACAGACCACACAGACCCAACAGACCACACAGACCGCGGGCGTGCGGCGCCGGCGGACGAGCGATGGCGGGCGCGCGACGCCCTGGTCGCCGACGCGGCCCGGCTCACCGGCTGGCCCGCCGTCCGGATCGCGGCCGCGCTGGCGGCGTGGGACCGGTACCCGGGCGGTACACGCGACGTCGACAGCTATGCCGGGGCGATGGTGAGGGACGGCCGAGCCGATGCGCTCATCGGGAGGCTCGTCCGGGCCGAGGGCGCCGCGGCCTCGGCGACGCCGGCGCTACCGCCTCTCTGCGGCAAGTGCGAGGGCACCGAAGTGGACGGCGTGGCGTCGCGGCTCGTGCCCGGCACCGACAACCCATGCCCGGCGTGCCATCCCCGGGGGGTCGGCCGTGCGTCGTGACCGGACCGGTGAGCCGCTCGACGACGTCGTCGGCGACGGCGGGCATCGGTGCCGCCGGGGCTGGCTGGACCGCGAGGCCGCGCGGCCGTGTCCGACGTGCCGGCCCTGGCTGGCCGAGGTGCCGGCACGACCACCGACCGTGAGGAGCTGGACGCCTACCGCGCCCGGCACGCGACCACCATCGGAGGAAGACCGTGATCACCGCGACCAGCACTCGCACCGACGCCCGCCGCATCCAGCAGGCCGCGGCCGCGGAGTGGGCAGACGAGTTCGGGCCCCGCAGGCTGCTCGACTTCCGCTTCCCGATGCCGGACGGCGGTATCCGGACTCTGTGGGGCTGGACCGCCGGCGGGGAGCCCCTCGGGGACCGGATCGACGCGGACGTTATCGGTCGCCTGGACGCCGCGGACTGGCTCGCCGCGCTCGGCCGCTCCCACGTCGACACCCAGGAACGCGGCCGGAACACCGTGCTCGTCTATGACCTCGCGGTCGTCGCCGATCTCGTCAAGGCCGACCGGATCCCGACCCCGTGGAGCGACGACGACCAGTGCCGGCGAGGCCTCGCCGAGTTCGGCCACGGGCTCGGCGCGTGGGTCGGAGTCGGGCCGCGGCTCCTCGCCCGGCGATGACCACAAACACGATGCGTGCTGTACGACCGGCACGGGGCCGGGCGGGGCGCGACCTGGTCCGCCAGCTGCTCGCCGGCCTGGCGGTGGTGCTGGGGGCCGCAGTGGTGGTCGTCGCGCTCGGTGTGGCCGCGGAGGTGGTCACCGCCGTCCGGGCCGCCGAGACCCCGCCGACGATCGTCGTGGTCGGGGGTGTGCGGTGAGCGCCACGATCCGCACCGCGGCCGAGCAGCGCCGGTACAACGCGTACCGGCTCGGGATCCGCGAGTTCCTCGACGTCCACCCGGCGCCGCGGCTCGTCGACATCGCGTGCACGGGCTGCGGCGCGGCCGCCGGGCAGCGGTGCGCGCGGTCGGGTGCGGCGTCCCGGCTCGACGGCACGGCGTGCACACCGCGGATCGGCGAGCACCTCGAGGTCGTCGACGAGGTCGTCGACGCCTACCGGGTCGCTGCGCAGGCAGCCGGGCACGGCGCGGCGGACGCTGCGCAGGCCGGCCGGGGCGGGGGTGTGCGGTGAGCGCGCCGGCCGCCGTGACGCCCGGGTCGGGGCTGGCGGCGGCGCTGGTGGAGTTCCAGCGGGCGTTACCGGCGGTCCGGGAGGCCGAGACCGCACACGTCACCTCCGCGAAGGGGTCGTACCGGTACGACTTCGCGCCGTTGGCCACGGTGGTCGGTGAGGTGCTGCCGCGGCTGGCCGCGGTCGGGCTGGCCTACACCGCGCGCCCGGAGGTGCTCGACGGCGGCCGGCTGGTGCTGCGCGCCGAGCTGCTCCACGTGGACGGGGAGCGGCTGAGTGCGACCTGGCCGCTGCCCGGCGACGCCGACGCCCAGCGGCTCGGTATCGCGGTGTCGTTCGCCCGCCGGTACTGCCTGCTCGCCCTGTGCGGGGTCGCACCGGGTGGGGACGACGCCGGCCCGCTGCACGCCCCACCGGCGACCCGCCCGGCCACCCGGCGGGACGACCCGTCGCGCGAGGCCGCGGCCGCCGGGTCGGGAGACCGCACCGACGACCAGCAGCGCCAGATGCGGCGGCTGTTCGCGCTGCTGCGTGACTCGCCGGTGGACGACCGGAAGGCGTGGGCGTCCGGGCTGCTCGGCCGCGAGGTCACCAGCTACGGGCAGCTGACCGGCGGCGAGGTGGAGCGGCTGATCGCCGCGCTCGCCGGTGACCGGCCACACCGTGCGGGACGCACAGCGACCGTGCAGCCCATCCTCTGAGCGGGAGGACATCGCGTGAGTACCTGGATCCGAGATGCCGACGAGCAGCGCTGGCACGCCGCGTACGTGCTCGGGCTGCGCGCGTACCGGGCTGTCCATCGCCGGCCGCGGCTGCTCGACCCGGTGTGTGAGACCTGCTCGGCCGCGCCGGGCCGGCCCTGCCAGGGCCGGCGGGGTGATGGCTGCGCGTGCCCGTCCCGGCTCGTCGACCACGCCGAGGCGCTCGACCGATACCGGGCGGCCGCGCAGGAGGCCGGCCACCACGCCGCCGCCCAGACCACCTGATCGCCCGCTGTACGCCCCGTACGAGCCACGAACGGAGACACCCCGGCATGAAGAGGAAGGCATCCGCGCCCGGACCCGGTGCCGTCGTGCTGGCCGACGGCACCGCCGTCGTCTGGGCCGACGAGCGCCTTGGGCAGGCGATGCTCGCCACCGGTCCGGGCGCGCCGGTCGACGTCGCCGAGGTGGTGGCGCGGCTGGTCGCCGGCGCGCGCCGCGTCCGCGGACGATGGCTCCTCCCGGTCGAGACGGTCGACGTCGAGCTGCTGCTCGACGTCGCGCCCGACGGCACGCACGCGGTCCTGCTCGACGTGGACCCGTGACCACAGACGGGGGCGGTCGGAAAGTTCGACGACCGGCCCCTGCGGACACCCGCCGCCCTGTTCTTTCTCTCTCCCCGCGCGGCCCCGCGCGGTCCGCGGGTACTCCGGCACGACCACACCCCGACATCGATCACGAACCGGGCGCCGACCTGCAAGAACCGGGTCACCCGGCGTGTGGTCACGACCACCCGGCCAGGCCTCGCCGACCTCGCCGAACGGCCCGAAACGGCCCGAAACCGCCTCGGTTCGCTCGTTTTCCGGCCGAGTCCGGCCCGAACCGGATACTCACCCGCGTCTGTATCGATCCAGATACGCTGGCCTGTGGATTCGGCGCCGGTCCGGGCGCCGGAGAGTGCGGAGAACCGAGGAGCCCACCGACATGACGTCCCCACGCCCACTGGCGTCCTTCCTTTCGTCCGCGGAGGCCGACGAGCTGGTCCAACTGCTCGACGACGTCGCCGGGCGCGACCTCACCGAGGACGAGCTGACCCGCGTGACCCACCTGGAGAACAAGGCCCACCGCGCCCGCGTCGCCGAGCAGCGGAAGATCGTGACCAAGCCCCTGCACGTCAGCGGCGGCCACCAGGCCGACGACGCCGAGCTCACCGCGGCGTTCACCGCCTACCTGCGCACCGGCCAGCCCAACGCGGACCTGTCGCAGCTGCGCGCCGCGCAGGGCGAGGGCACCCCGTCCTCCGGCGGGTACCTGGTGCCGTCCGGGTTCCGCCGCAAGCTCGTCGACCGGCTCAAGGCCTACGGCGGGGTCGCCGCATGGGCCGAGGAGGTCACCACCGAGACCGGGAACACCCTGCCGTGGCCCGTGCTCGACGACACGGCCAACCTCGGCGAGGTCGTCTCCGAGCACGGCACCTTCTCCGCCGGCGCGGACCTCGAGTTCGACACCGCGTCGCTGGGCGCCTACCGGTACGCCGCGGGCGGCTCCGGCTCGACCCCGGTCCGGATCTCCGTGGAACTGCTACAGGACGCCGAGATCGACGTCGCCGCGCTCGTCGCGCGCAAGCTGGCCGAGCGGATCGGCCGCATCCAGGCCCCGCACCTGGTCACCGGCTCCGGTGTGTCCCAGCCCAAGGGCATCATCCACGGCCGCACCGGCGTGCAGACCGCGGCGAACAACGCGCTGACCTACGACGACCTGCTCACCTTCATCCACTCGGTGGACCCGGCCTACCGCGAGGCCGGCAACTGCGGCTGGATGTTCAACGACACCTCCCTGTTGACCATCCGCAAGCTCAAGGACACCGCCGGCGACCCGCTGTGGCGGCCATCGACGGCGGACATGGGCACCATGGTCGGCGGCGGCTCCCTGCTCGGCTTCCCCGTCAAGATCGACCAGGCGTTCCCGAACTTCACCAACAACAGCCCCGCGATCAACTGGGGCGTGTTCGGCGACGTCGCCGAGGGCTACGTCGTCCGCCGGGTCCGTGACGTCGTGATCGCGATCAACCCCTACAGCCGGATGTCCTACGGCGAGGTCGAGTTCTCCGCCTGGGCCCGGATGGACGCCGTACCGCAGAACCCCAACGCCTACTCCGCCCTGACCGGCAAGGCGTAGCCGCCCCTGACCGTCGCCCGCCGGCCGGCCCTCCGCACCCGGCCGGTGGGCGCCGCCCCACCCTGCGGCGGGGCACTCAGCGCGCCGTGAGCGCCCCGCTGCGGGCCTACGACATGGCCGGTGGCAGACCGGGCAGGGCGTCGACCGCGGCCGCGGCCGCCGCCGACATCACCTGCGTGTAGACGTGCAGGACCGACAGGTCGGCGTGGCCCATGGCGTGCTGCACGAGCCGCACGTCCTTGGTCCCGGCGAGCAGCCGGGTCGCGAACCGGTGCCGCAGACTGTGGAAGGTGCACCAGCGGGGGACGTCCGCACGCTTCGCCAGGTAGCGGTTACAGCGGATCGACACGTGTTTCCCGGTGACCGGGCCGGATCCGCGCTCGCGTCGCCAGCACGGCCCGCTCGCGGGCAGCACGGGTGCGATCTGCACCCACGCCCACCCGGGCACCGGCACGACCCGCTCGGCGTTGCCCTTACCGACCACGCGCACCCACGTCTGCCCGGCCGGGTCGGTGCTGAACGCCTCCACCTCGAGACCCGCGATCTCCGCCGCCCGCAGCCCGGACCAGCCGGCCAACAACAGCCACGGCCGCAACCGCACCGACGCGGCCGCGACGGCGGCCAGCAGCGCCGGCTCCGGGATCGGCCGCGGCAACCGGCGGGGCCTCCGCGGGATCGGCAGCAGCGCTGCGGGGTCGTCCGGCCGCACCCCCCTCGCGCGTAGCCACTTGTAGTACGGCCGCACCATCGACGCGCGCCACCGCATCGAGTCCGTCGAGGACATCCCTGCCTGCCACCGCTCCAGCTCCGCCGCGGTGGCCGTGGCCGGGTCGTGCCCCAACCACTCCCCCAACCGGGTCAGCTCGATACGCCTGCCCGCGATCGTGCGGGCGGAGCGGCCGCAGCGGACCATCCAGTCGAGATGATCGTCGAGGCACCCGACCGGCTCCGTGCAGTACTGCCCGGCCGGCAAGACCCGGCGCCGCGCCCGCCGGGTCTTCCTCCCCGAACCAGCACGGGTGCACGAGCCGCACACGATCGACCCAACGCCCTCGTCGACCCCTTCACCGCCACCGCCGGACCACCGCACGTGCGCAACCCGCCCGCAGCCACAGGCCAGCACCGCCACCCCGGGCGTCGCCGCGGCCACCATCACGCACCCTCCCCGCCCGGCGCCCCACCACCGCCGCGGCGGCGGAGCAGCCACCGCTCACCACCACCCGCCAGGTGCGCCGCATGCTGCGCGACCAGCCGCTCCGCGGTCGACAACATGATCTGCGGCGGCCGACCCGACGCCGCGCACCGCGGGCACAACGTCAAGCACAGCACCTCGCCCAACACCTCCACCACCCGCACCGACAACCCCGGCCCCGCACACCCGCAGGACTCGCAGCGGTGCCCCAACGGGCAGCGGTCGGTCGTCTCGCGGTGCGTCATGGGGCTGACGGTAGCCCGGAACGTGATGGATCGCATCGTTCATCTGGTTCTACTCAACTTTGTTGATCTGCACGATCGTGTTCGTGGTGCTCATCGTGCGGATCGTCCGACTAACGTCGATCGCATGCCCGGCGATCAGCAGCAGCCAGAGCCGCTGATCACGTCCGGAGAGGTCGCGCGGCGGCTGGGGGTGACACCGGGCGCCATCGCGTCATGGGTCCGACAGGGACGGCTACGACCGGCTGTGCGGACCGCTGGCGGTCGGTACCGCTTTCGGTGGAGCGAGGTCGAGGCGCAGCTGCGGGAGCTGGACCCGCGCACGCAGACCGACGACGACTGAACAGCAAGGCGCCCCCCGGACCGAAGGCCGAGAGGCGCTGCTGACGGCGCGCGGGGACGTCAACCGGCGTGCGCGATCAGCCACCGGACGGCGGCCCGCCTGCTGGTGAAGCCCTCGGCGCGCTCGGTCGCCTCGAACGGCCGGCCGCCGGCGTTGATCGCAGCCGACCAGCGCAGCGACTTCGCCCAGTGGGTGCCGAGCCAGGCCCGCTCGGAGAACACGAGCCCGCGGTCGGGCCAGCGCTCGACAACGGTGCCGTCCTGCGGACCGGGCGTGCGGGTGATCCTCTGCCGCTTGCCGTCGATGGTGACCACGATCTCGGTGGTCGAGATGGAAGGGTCGGACATGGGGTCGCAGCTCCTCTGCGAAAAGGCTCCGATTCGGCGGTCGAATCGCTCGACTCGGGCCGTCCTATTTGGACTGGATCGCGGTCGGAACTGGTCACCGATTGGTCACTGACCCCGCCAGCTCGTCACATATCGGCCCGTACTCGATGGCCCGTCGCACCGGCTCTGACCAGCGCGAACACGACTCGCCCAGTCTGGCCACTACTGGCCAGGACGGTCCGAATGGGACTCTTAATCAGCGGGTTGGGGGTTCGATTCCCTCGCGGCGCACTGACCAGGCAATATACCCGGTCTCGGGGCCTCACGGCCCCTCGGGGACCCGCTGATTCTTCGTACCGGCCTGCGGTCGGCTACGCCGGTCCTCGTCCTAGCTGCTCAGCCCACGTGAGCTAGTGCGCTGACCAGCGACCTCGACCAGGTTGGCGATCCCGCATCCCGCAGCGAACGCCCACACCGCCGGGTCCGACGACGCGCCGTCGGACCCGGCGAACCTCTGTGGTCATCGCACTAGCGGCCCGTGGTGGTGGTCACTCCTCCGGGCGCTCTCGCGCGTCGTCCAGGTTCCGGAGGTCTTCCTCCACCTCGGACCAACGGAAGCGGAACCGGCCGCCGGGCGTCCTGAACGCGGAACGGATCTTCCGCTCCCTCGCCCACCCACGGACGGCGCTCTCAGACACCCCTAGCCGCCGAGCTACCTCGGCCGTGTCGATCAGGGGTTCCTCAGGCACAGCCGCTCCCGTCTCAGACGGGGCGGCGATGGTCGCAGCGTGGTTCCCCGCTGCCGCGACGTTAGGTGATCTACCCGCCGGAAACAGGGCTCCGTGACGACACTCCCGTCACTCGTGTAACTTTCGTCACTACTGCTAATCTCGTGTTGTCCGGTTCTGCTGATACGGGCGACGGGGAGTGATCGCGGGATGACAGAGGAAGAGCGGGCGGCACGATGGCGGATCACGGTCGCAGAGGTGGCCCGGATGCCGGGCGTACCAGAGCGGCTACTACTGGCGCACGTCCCGGACGGAACGGGTCACTGTGCCGAGTGCTCGATGCCTGAGAGCGGACCTAAGGTCTTCCCCTGCACGCTCCACAACCTCGGGACGGAGGCTCTTCGGCATGGGTGATCCGTGGGTGGTCCTGGGTGAGCGGGCAGACGGCTACGCCTGGCGCGTCCGGAGGGACGGAGCCGTGATCGGCGAGGGGCACGAGCCGTCGGAAGAGGCAGCCTTCTCGGCTGCCGCCGGTGTGCTGCCCCGTGAGGGCCGTAGGGCGCCACGTATCGGCGCCGTGTTCACCATGCCTCTACAGGGCTCTCAGGAGGCTTAGGCGGGCGTCCAGACAGTGAGAGCACTTCGGGTACGGACTCCGCCATACTCACGGGGTGACTCGCTCCCCGCAGGACACGCGGCACTGTGAGTGCTGCGGACTAACCCAACCCCTTAGCCGCCGCACGGAGCAGAGCGCGCCAGATCGTTTCTGTGCTACGTGCATGACTCATGGGGGCAGCTCCCAAGCGGCTAAGATGAACACTGATCACAAGAATATGTGGATGGACAGATTCAGAGCCGCTCAGGCGCATATAAGGGAGCAGGCCGAGGAAATAGGCCGTCAACGTGACAGGGCCGACCGCGCGAACGACTACACAACTCGTATACACGGCATTCTTGGCAAGATTGCCGACGAACATGCGTATAGCGTCATCGAAGAGCGGTGTTCGTGCAGTAACCGGAAGTGTCAGACCGGCAAGCTTTTAGCTACGCGAGAAGGTCAGATAGCACTTGGCACCGTTACCGTTGCAGCACCTCGACGCTACAGCCGTCCGCCGTCCACCCACGGCCCACGTCGGGGCCTTTCCTGAGTTGCACACAGTGTGATCGGCTTAGGCTTAACGTCCGTAGGGTCGAAATCCTCCGGGATCACCGAATACTCAGTGTCTCCGTCATCCTCCGCAAGATCGGGATTCGACCGTCTACACCCGGGCGATCAGCGGGGCCTCGATCCCGTTGGCGGATGCCCGCACGATCAGCGCCCGCCGTAACCGGACCGCGTCCTGACACCCGACGCCGCGCACGACCCGCAGTAGCTCCCGGCCCTCACCCTCGCTGAGGGGACGCACCATCACCGGCCCGGCCATCGCACTCGCCTCGACCCTGTAGAACCACCCTACAAGATCAATTATCGCGC
>JAEUJO010000204.1 GCA_016794615.1 Pseudonocardia sp.
GTCGCGATCGCCGGATTCGGCTGGATGGGCCGGGTGCACACCCAGGCCTACACCCGCGTCCTGCACCACTTCCCGCAGCTGACCATCGCACCGCAGCTGGTCGCGGTCGCCGACGACGTGCCCGGACGCGCCGAGGAAGCCGCCGACCAGTTCGGCTTCACCAAGCCCACCCGCGACTGGCGCGAGGTGGCGGCCGACCCGGACATCGCGGCCGTCAGCATTGCTGCTCCCAACTTCCTGCATCGCGAGATCGGCGTCGCGATGGCCAAGGCCGGCAAGCACATCTGGATCGAGAAGCCCGTCGGGCTGACCGCGGACGACGCGCGGGCCGTCGCCGACGCGGTGAAGCAGGCCGGGGTCGCCGGCGCGGTCGGGTTCAACTACCGCAACGCCCCGGCGGTCGCCGCCGCCAAGGAGATGGTCGAGAGCGGCGAGCTGGGCACCGTCACGCACGTCCGGTTCCGGCTCTTCAGCGACTACGCCGCGCACCCCGAGGGCGCGCTGAGCTGGCGGTTCGAGCGTGAGCGCGGCGGCAGCGGCGTGTTGGGCGACCTGGCCGCGCACGGCGTCGACCTCGCGCGGTACGTCCTCGGGGAGATCGACGCGCTGACCGCCGACTCGGCGATCTTCCTGGCCGAGCGCGCCCGCCCGACCGGCGCGACAGCGGGGCACCAGCGCGCCACCGGCGGCGAACTCGGCCGGGTGGAGAACGAGGATTACGTGACGAGCCTGGTGCGCTTCGCGTCCGGCGCCCGCGGCGTGGTCGAGGCCAGCCGCATCGCGGTCGGCGAGCAGAACAACTACGGGTTCGAGATCCACGGCACCAAGGGCGCGGTGTTCTGGGACTTCCGGCGGATGAACGAGCTGGGCGTCAGCCGGGGCGGTGCCGATCCCGCCTACCAGGACCAGGCGGTCACCACGGTGTACGTCGGGCCTGGGCACGGCTTCTACGGTGCGTTCCAGCCGGGTTCGGCGACGGCCATGGGCTACGACGACCTCAAGGTGATCGAGGCCTACCACTTCCTGCACTCGATCGCCGACGGCACGCCGCACGGCGCGACGCTCGACGACGCGGTCCGCAGTGCGGAGGCGCTCGACGCGATGGCCGAGTCGGCGCGGACGGGGACATGGGTACCGTTGCCTCGCTGACGTGTGGTCCCGCCCGTGGGGACCAGCATTGATGGGCATCGGTCGACGTTTGTCCGCGGCGGGCGTCCCGGGCAGGGTGCCGCGGACCACGGGCCAGCACCTCGGGTCCGGGACGGAGGGCCCTCGATGGCACGCGACGAGGCTGCGGAGCCGCCAGCGGGCACGGCGGTCATCGCGGTGCTCGCGGACCTGCGCTGCTGGGCGGACCGCGGTGTGCGGATCGCCGCCGTCGAGCCGGGCGAGGCGAACGGCGTGCGGGTGGGCGTCCGCAGTCACCCGACGACGGCACAGCACGCGCTGTGCAGCCACTACTCGTTCCCGGTGGCCTGCTGGTCCTATCCCAAGGAACAGCAGGGCCACCGGGCGCGGGTCACTTCAGGCCGGCGTCGAGGGTGATCGTCGTTCCGGTGAGCGCCTTGCTGACGGGGCAGCCGACCTTCGCGGCCTGGGCGGCCTTGTCGAACCCCGCCGCGTCGAGGCCCTCGACCTCACCGCGGACGGTCAGCGTGATGCCGCTGATCCGGAAGCCGCCTGCCGGATCCGGGCCGAGGGAGACGTCGGCCGTCACGTCGAGCGACCGCGGCGTGCCGCCTGCCTCGGCGATGAAGGCCGAGAGCTGCATCGCGTAGCACGACGAGTGCGCGGCGGCGATCAGCTCCTCCGGGCTGGTGCTGCCGTCCGCGTCGTCGGCGGCGCGCTTCGGAAAGCTGACGTCGAACGTGCCGACCTTGCTGCTGCTGAGCTCGACCTGGCCGGAGCCGTCCTGAAGGCCGCCGGTCCAGGCGGTGCGGGCGGTACGAGTGGGCATGTGGTGACCTCCATGTCGCTGGCGTGCCTGGCCGGAGCCTGGCACCTTCTTCGGACGGGTGCTACCCGGCCGCAGGGATGAATGAACACGCATCTACCGTCTTGGCTCCGACCGTCCGATGCCGCCGGAACTGTCGGGGCCACCCCGTAGGATCGGCCCATCCCAACAGCGGCCGACGATCTGGGAGTTGGTCATGCCCGACACCGACGGTGGCGGCGGTCCGCGCCCCACAGCCGCCGTTCTCCTCGCGGCGGGCGAGGGCAAGCGGATGCGCTCTGCGCTGCCCAAGGTGATGCACCCGATCGGTGGCGTCACGCTGCTCGGGCACGCTGTGGCCGCCGTGTCGGCGCTGCTGCCCGAGCACCTGGCGGTCGTCGTCGGGCACGGGCGCGAGCAGGTGTCCTCCGAGGTGGAGGCACTGGGCAAGCAGCTGGACCAGCCGGTCGTCACCGCGGTCCAGGATCAGCAGCTCGGCACCGGGCACGCGGTGCGCTGCGGGATCGAGGCGTTGCCGACCGGGCTCGCGGGCGCCGTGGTCGTCACCTACGCCGACGTGCCTCTGCTCGACGCAGGCACGCTGCGGATGCTGCTGGCAGAACACGCTTCGGCGGGGGCGGCCGTCACGCTGCTCACCGCCGAGTTCGCCGATCCGGCCGGGTACGGCCGGGTGCTGCGCGGGCCGGACGGCGCGGTCACCGGCATCGTCGAGCACGGCGACGCCACGCCGGAGCAACGAGCGATCCGCGAGATCAACAGCGGGGTATACGCGTTCGACGCCGCGTTCCTCACCGCGGGCCTGGCGGACCTCTCGGGACACAACGCGCAGGGCGAGCTCTACCTGACCGACCTTGTGGCCGCCGCTGTCGCCCGGGGTCTGCCGGTGCGCGGCGTGGGGTGCCCGGACCTGTGGCAGGTCAAGGGCGTGAACGACCGCGTGCAGCTCGCGCAGGTGCGCGCCGAGCTGAACCGCCGGGTGCTGGAGCGCTGGATGCTCGCCGGGGTGACGGTGATGGACCCCGCGACGACATGGGTGGACGTCGGGGTGCATCTGGGCCAGGACGTCGTGCTCTACCCGGGCACCCAGCTCTACGGATCCACGGTCGTCGACGACGGCGCGCAGGTCGGGCCGGACACCACCTTGACGGACGTCGTGATCGGCACGGGTGCGACGGTGGTGCGCACGCACGGCAGCTCGTCGGAGATCGGCCCGAACGCGTCGGTGGGCCCGTTCGCCTTCTTGCGGCCCGGCGCCCGGCTGGGTCCGCGCGGCAAGATCGGCACCTTCGTCGAGGTCAAGAACGCCGAGATCGGGGCGGGGAGCAAGGTGCCGCACCTGACCTACGTCGGAGACGCGACGATCGGCGACGAATCGAACATCGGCGCGTCGTCGGTCTTCGTCAACTACGACGGCGTGCGCAAGCAGCGCACCACCATCGGCTCGCACGTGCGCACGGGCTCGGACACGATGTTCATCGCCCCGGTCGAGGTCGGCGACGGCGCCTACACCGGCGCCGGCACGGTGCTGCGGCGCGACGTCCCGCCGGGGGCGCTCGCGGTGTCGGCCGGATCACAACGCACCATCGAGGGTTGGGTCGAGAAGAACCGGCCGGGAACACCTGCTGCGGAGGCGGCCGGTCGTTACCGCTCGGGGGCTTCGTCCGACACCGCCGGACCAGACGACGGCCGAGGAGGCCCTCCACGATGAGCTCGATCTCGGCCACACCGAAGAAGAACCTCATGCTCTTCTCCGGCCGGGCACACCCGGAGCTGGCCGAACAGGTGGCCAAGCACCTCGACGTCACCCTCACCCCGCAGTCGGCCTACTCCTTCGCGAACGGCGAGATCTTCGTCCGGTTCGAGGAGTCGGTGCGTGGCTGTGACGCGTTCGTCCTCCAGGCGCACTGCGCGCCGATCAACGACCAGGTCATGGAACAGCTGATCATGGTCGACGCGCTGAAACGGGCGTCCGCCAAGCGGATCTCCGTGGTCATGCCGTTCTGGGGCTACTCGCGCCAGGACAAGAAGCACCGGGGGCGCGAGCCGATCTCGGCCCGGCTGATCGCCGACATGTTCAAGGTCGCCGGCGCGGACCGGATCATGACCGTGGACCTGCACACCGCCCAGATCCAGGGCTTCTTCGACGGCCCCGTCGACCACCTGTTCGCCCTGCCGGTGCTCGCCGCGCACGTGCGGCAGACCTACCCGGGCCAGTCGCTCGCCGTCGTGTCGCCGGACTCCGGGCGCGTGCGGCTCGCCGAGCGCTGGTCGGACTCGCTGGGCGGCACCTCGCTGGCGTTCGTGCACAAGACCCGGGACCCGCGCAGGCCGAACGAGGCCATCGCGAACAGGGTCGTCGGCGAGGTCGAGGGCCGCCTGTGCGTCGTCATCGACGACATGATCGACACCGGCGGGACGGTGGCGAAGACGGTCGAGATCCTGCTGCGGGACGGCGCTTCGGACGTGATCGTCGCCGCCACGCACGGCATCCTCTCCGGTTCCGCGTCGGAGAAGCTGGCGTCCAGCGGTGCCCGTGAGGTGATCTTCACCGACACGCTGCCGATCCCGGACGGGAAGCGGTTCCCGCATATGACAGTGCTGCCGATCGCGCCGCTGCTTGCCGAGGCGATCCGCCAGGTGTTCGAAGACGGCTCGGTGACGAGCCTGTTCGACGGCAACGCCTGACCGACCGCGTGCGCGGCCACGGGGCGCTGGCACGATCGGGCAGTTGATCGCAGACCGCCCGATGGCGGAGGGCGGAGGCATTGCCGGGAGGTGGGATCCGCTCCCCTCCCGGCGGAACACCCCGGTTCGATCTCCGCTCGCCCCGCGGCCGGGCCTCGCAGGCGATGACGTAGACTCCTCAACAGTTCCGCGGCGAGGGCGGGTGTCGTTCTGCAGCCCGCCGTGATCGACGTGGCCGGCCTCCCGGCCCCTCGTCGCGCGCTTCCACTTGAAGACGATCGAGGAGTTTCACCGTGGCCGAGGCCCGAATCGACGCCGACGTCCGCACGGAGTTCGGCAAGGGCGCCGCCCGCCGCACCCGCCGTGCCGGCCGCATCCCCGCCGTGCTCTACGGGCACGGGACCGACCCGCAGCACCTCTCCCTGCCGTCGCTGGAGTTCGCTCGCGCGGTCCGCGAGCTGGGTCGCAACGCGGTGCTGACGCTGAACATCGGCGGTCACCCGCAGCTCGCGCTCACCAAGACGGTCGTGACGCACCCGATCCGCCCGTACATCGAGCACGTCGACCTCGTGGTGATCACGCGCGGCGAGAAGGTCGCCGTCGAGGTCCAGGTCGTCGTCACCGGCGATGCCGCGGTGGACACCCTGGTCACCCAAGAGCTGAACACGATCGAGGTCGAGGCGGACGTCTCGAGCATCCCCGAGCAGATCGAGGTCTCCGTCGAGGGCCTGCCGGCCGGCACCCAGATCCACGCGTCCGACGTTCCGCTTCCCGAGGGCACCACGCTGCGGACGGACGCCGACATCCTGGTCGTCAACGTCGTCCAGGCGCCGACGGCGGCCCAGGTCGAGGCGTCCATGGACACCGAGGGCGCAGGCGTGGTCGAGGATGCCTCGACCGCCGACGACGAGGGCTGAGCCGTGGCGCCGGGTCCAGCACTGGTGGTCGGGCTCGGCAACCCCGGGCCCGAGTACGCCGAGACCCGGCACAACGTCGGCGTCCGCGTCGTCGACCTGCTCGCGACGCGAGCCGGGGGCGGCCGGTTCTCGAAGCACAAGGCGAACGCGGACGTCCTGGAGGGCCGGCTCGCCGGGCGGCGCGTCGTGCTCGCCGTACCTCGGACGTACATGAACGTCTCCGGCGGCCCGGTCGCCGGGCTGCTGCGCTACTACGGTGTCGCCCCGGTGGACCTGGTGGTGGTGCACGACGACCTGGACCTCGGGTTCGGCGTCGTGCGCCTCAAGCTGGGCGGCGGTGAGGGCGGCCACAACGGACTGCGCTCGATCAGCACGTCGATCGGCACGAAGGACTACCTGCGCGTCCGCTTCGGCATCGGCCGCCCACCGGGGCGGCAGGATCCGGCGGACTTCGTCCTCAAGCGGTTCTCGGGTGCGGAGCGCAAGGAACTGGAGTTCGCCGTGGACCTCGCCGCGGACGCGGCGGAGGCCCTGCTGCACGACGGTCTCGAGCCGGCGCAGAACCGGTTCCACGCTCTCTCCGGCTGACGGCCGCGCGCCACGCGATGTAGCGAAAGCGGCTTTCGGTGCGTTGAGTGCACCCAACGCCGCTTTCGCTACATCCGGGCGCTACCCGCAGGCGGCCAGCAGCGCGCGGGTCGCCGCGCGGCGCAGCTTCCCCGACGGGGTCTTCGGCAGGCTGCCGGGGCGCAGCACCACGACCTCGGCAGGTCGCACACCCACGGCCGACACCACGCGGGACGTCACGTCCTTGGCGATTGCCCGTACCGCCTCCGGCTCGGTCGCGAGCCGGGACTCCACCGCGACGAGGAACGACTCGCGGTGCCGGGTGCCGTCCGCCTCCAGACGCACGGCGACGGCGTTGCCCGCACGGACTCCGTCGGCGGCCGAGGCGGCCCGCTCGATGTCGGTGGGGTAGATGTTGCGGCCACCCATGATGATCACGTCCTTACGGCGGCCGCAGACGACCACGGCGCCGTCGGTCACGTAGCCCTCGTCGCCGGTGTCGAGCCAGCCGTCGGGGTCCTGCGTCGCGACCGGGCCCGCGACGGTCAGGTAGCCCGGCGTCACCGACTCGCCGCGCAGCTGCAGCACCCCGACCTCCCGCTCGCCGAGCACAGCACCCCCATCACCGACCACCCGGATCTCGATCCCCGGCAGCGGTGGCCCGAGCAGCGGGAACCGCCGCACCGGACCGTCGCCGGCGGGGACGGCGCGGCGGTGCTCCTCCAGCTCGACGGCGTCGATCTCGTCGACCTGCAGCCCCGTGTCGATCGGTGCGAACGACACGCCCAGCGCCGTCTCGGCCATCCCGTAGGCACAGACGACCGACTCGGGACGCAGGCCGAACCGCGCACCGGCCGTGGTGAACGCGGTGACGGCGGCGGGATCGATGGGTTCCGCCCCGTTGAGCGCGAACCGCAGCGTCGACAGGTCCATCGATCCCTCGTCCGCGCGGGCGAGCTGGCGGGCGAGGACCGCATAGGCGAAGTTCGGTGCCGCCGTCACCGTGCCGGCGTACCGCGAGATCAGCTCGGCCCACAGCAGCGGCCGCCCCAGGAAGTCCGTCGGAGTGGCGCTGACCAGCTCGATCCCGACGGACATCGGGACGGTCAGGAAGCCGACCATGCCCATGTCGTGGAAGAGCGGCAACCACGACACCATCACGTCCCGCCCGGTGTCGAGCCGGGCGGCCTGCACCATCGCGCCGATGTTGGCGTGCAGGTTGCGGTGGGTGATGCGGACGGCCTTGGGCTCCGCGGTCGAGCCGCTGGTGAGCTGCAGCAGCGCGGTGTCGTCCTCGCCCGCGACGTCCGCGTCGGGAGTGACGGGTTCGCCGTCGGGGTCGGCGAGCAGGCGGCACGGGATGCCGTGCTGGGCCAGGACCCCCGCGAGCGCCTCGAAGGGTGCCCCGAGCAGCACGATCTTCGCGCCGATCATCGTGAGTACCCCGACGGTCTCCTTCGCCCAGACCGCGAGGTCGGTCCGCGAGGTGGGCTGGTGCAGCATCGTCACGCTGCCGCCGACGAGCCAGACGGCCTGCGCCGCCGGGGCGATCGCGGCAGGCTCCCCGGCCAGCACGCCGACGGCCGAGTCCCGGCCGATTCCGGCCGCCGTCAGCGCACCCGCGGCCCGGCGGGCCGACTCGTGGATCTCGGGCCAGGACCGGCGGACAGGGGTGCGTGGTTCCCCGGTGGTCATGCCGAGGGCTGAGCCGGCGGCGGTGTCCAGCAACATCGTGAGGAACCGGGACATGCCCGCGAGCGTACGGCGCCGGAAACCTGCCGCGCTCCGCCCGACATCCGGGAACGGCGCGGCGTCTCCCGCGTAGCATCGGCGCCGTGCCGGACCAGGGAGATGACCGCCCCATCGAGCTCGCCGCCGCGGTGGCCGGCGTCCTGCCGGGGGCCCGGGCCGACCTCGAACGCCTCGTCCGCATACCGAGCATCTGGGCCGACCCCGCCCGGGCCGACGACACCCGGCGCAGCGCCGAGGCCGTCGCCGCGCTGGCGCGGGACGCGGGCGGCCGCGACGTCCGGATCGTCGCCGCCGAGGGCGGCGCCCCGGCGGTCATCGCGCACTGGCCCGCACCGCCCGGCACCCCGACCGTGCTGCTCTACGCCCACCACGACGTACAGCCCACGGGCGGCGACGACCTGTGGACCAGCCGCCCGTTCGAGCCCACCGAGCGCAACGGGCGCCTCTACGGCCGCGGCGCGGCCGACGACAAGGCCGGTGTCATGACCCACCTCGCGGTCCTGCGCGCGTACGGGGGCCGCCCGCCGGTCGGCGTCACGCTGTTCGTCGAGGGCGAGGAGGAGTCGGGCTCCCCCACCCTCACGACCTTGCTGCGGGAGTATCGCGACGCCTTGACCTGCGACGTCATCGTCATCGCGGACTCGGCGAACGCCGCAGTCGACGTGCCCGCGCTGACCACGAGCCTGCGCGGGCTGGTGGACGTGACGATCGAGGTCGCGATGCTGGAGCGGCAAGCACACTCCGGCGTGTTCGGCGGCCCGGTCGGTGACGCGCTGACCGCGCTGTGCCGCACGCTGGCGAGCCTGCACGACGCACGCGGCGACGTCGCCGTCGCCGGCCTCGTCACCGCAACGACCGGTGCCCCCGACCCCGACCCGGACACCTTCCGCGCCGACGCCGGCGTGCTGCCCGGTGTCGAGCTGATCGGCACCGGCTCCGTCGCCGAGCGCTCCTGGCTCAAGCCGGCCGTCGCGGTGCTCGGCATCGACGCCCCGCGCACCGACGAGGTGGCGAACGTCCTGCTGCCACGCGCCCGCGCCGTCGTGAGCCTCCGGCTGGCCCCCGGCGACGACACGGCGAAGGCGCAGCGGGCACTGGCCGAGCACCTGGAGGCGCACGTCCCGTGGGGCGCCCGGGTGACGGTCACCCCGGGCCGGGGCGTCGCCGAGCCGATCTCCCTGGACACGAGCGGTGTCGCCTACGACGCCGCCCGCCGCGCCTTCGCCGAGGCGTACGGCACCGCCGTCGTCGAGTCCGGCCTGGGCGGCTCGATCCCGTTCATCGCCGAGTTCGCCCGCACGTTCCCGGGTGCGGCGGTGCTGGTCACGGGCGTCGGCGACCCGGCGAGCCGCTGGCACGGCATCGACGAGAGCCTGCACCTGGAGATGTTCGGGCGCTGCGTGCACGCCGAGGCGCTGCTGCTCGCCGAACTCGCCGCTCGACCGTCACCCGTTCGCTGACGCGCTGAGCCAGCACGCACCCCGGCCGCGCCGCCCACCGGTCACACTGGCAGCGTGCGGATCGGCCTGCTCGGCCCGGTGACCGCCGGCCCGGACGGCGTGCCGGCGCCCGGCGGTGTGCTGCTGCGCGGCGCGCTCGCCCGGCTCGCGCTCGACGCCGGCCGGTCCGTTGCCACGGACGTGCTGGTCGACGCCCTGTGGGGGACCGACCCGCCGGACACCGTCACCAACGCGCTGCAGGCGCTCGTGGCGCGGTTGCGGCGGGCGCTCGGCGCCGCTGTGGTCGCCACCGTCCCCGGCGGGTACCGGCTGACCGTCGAACGCCAGGACGTCGACGCGCTCCGGTTCGAGTCGCTCATCGCCGCTGCTCGCGGCCTCGACCCGGCGCAGGCCCGGCCGCTGCTCGTCGAGGCGACGGCGCTGTGGCGCGGCCCGGCGCTGGCCGACGTCCGGCGGTTGCCGTTCGGCGAGCCGGCCGCAGTGCGGCTGGAGGAGCTGCGCGCGGTCGCCGTGGAACTGTCCGCGGAGGCGGCGCTTCGCCTCGGGGAACCCCACGCAGAGCTGGACGCGCTGGACGCGCTGCTGACCGCCGAGCCGCTGCGCGAGTCCGCCGCCGCCGTGCTGGCCCGGTGCCTGCACGCGACCGGTCGGCAGGTCGAGGCGCTGGCCGTGCTCGACCGTACCCGTGACCGGCTCGCCGACGAGCTCGGCGTCGATCCCGGTCCGGCGATCACCACCGCCCGGCTCACCGTTCTGCGGGGTACACCCGTCGTCGGCCGGGCAGCCGCCCCGCTGACGAGCTTCGTCGGGCGCACCGAGGACGTCCGGCGCGTCACCGCCGTGCTGGCGACGGGCCGGCTGGTCACGCTGACCGGGCCCGGCGGTGCCGGGAAGACCCGGCTGGCCCGCGAGGTCGTGCGGGTGCGCCGGGGCGAGACCCGGATCGCCGAGCTGGCTCCGCTCGGCGGCGCGGACCGACTCGCCGCCACCGTGCTCGCCGCCGTCAGCACCACCGAGATCATGTCCAGGATCCCCGACGAGGCCGACACGGCCACCCGCCTGCTCGGTGCGCTCGCCGGCCGCGAGCTGCTGCTCGTCCTGGACAACTGTGAACACCTCGTCGACGCCGCCGCACACCTCGCGCAGACCCTGCTGGAGCGCATTCCCGGCCTGCGGATCCTCGCCACCAGTCGGGAGCCGCTCGCCGTACCCGGTGAGGTGCTGCATCCCGTCGACGCATTGGCGGACGACGACGCCGTGCGCCTGTTCGCCGAACGCGGTGCCGCCGTCGCGCCGGGGTTCGCCGTGACGCCCGCGCTCCGGCCGGCAGTCCTCGAGATCTGCCATCGCCTCGACGGGCAGCCCCTGGCGATCGAGCTGGCCGCCGCCCGCCTGCGCACCCTGGCTCCCGAGGAGATCCGCCGCCGGCTCGACGACCGGTTCCGGCTGCTCACCACCGGCCCGCGAACCGCACTGCCGCGCCACCAGAGCTTGCGCGCCGTCGTCGACTGGAGCTGGGATCTGCTCGACGACCCGGAGCGCGCGCTCGCCCGGCGGCTGTCGGTCTTCGCCGGTGGTGCGACCGAGGAGGCCGCGCTGCGCGTCGGCGGGCTCGGCGACGCGACGCTCGACGTGCTCACCGCGCTGGTCGAGAAGTCGCTGCTGGTGGCGGTGCCGGGCGTCCCGGCCCGGTACCGGATGCTGGAGACGATCCGCGAGTACGCCGCGAACCGCCTGGACGAGGCCGCTGAGCGGTCGACGGCCGAGGCGGCGCACGCGGAATTGGTCGTCGAGCTCGTGGAGGCCGCCGAGCCTCGACTCCGGCGGGCGCACCAGCTGGAGTGGGTCGCCCGGCTGCGGGTCGAGGCCGACGACGTCGCCGCCGTGCTCCGGCGTGCCCTTGCCACAGGCGACGCGGCCACGGCGCACCGGCTGGTGGCCGGCTCCGCCTGGTTCTGGTTCATCCGCGGGCTGTTCAGCGAGGCGACGGACCGGCTCGCCGAGATCGGCGCGCTCGAGGGCCCGGCACCCTCGGCGGCGCGGGCGCTGTGCACGGCCTACCGGGCGATGGCCGCTGCCGGTGACGGGGACGTCGCCGCGGCGTCAGCGCTGCTCGGCGACGCGGAACGGCTCGCGGCGGAGCTGCCGGCCGAGCGGCACCCGGTTCTGCTGCTCATGGGTCCCGTTGCCGCGGGCTTCGGGCAGGGCGATCCGGTGCCGCTGGAGCGGCTCGCAGCCGATCCGCACACCGATGCCTGGGCCCGGGCCTTCGCACTGTTCTTGCGGGCGCAGCTGGCGGAGAACGAGGGCGATCTCGACCGGCAGCGGGCGGACATGCGGTCCGCGCACGAGACGTTCGCCGCACTGGGCGATCGCTGGGGCCTGGGGATGACGCTCTCGTCGCTGGGCGACCTCGAGAGCGTCGCCGGTGAGCACGACGCCGCGATCCGCGCCTTCGACGAGGCGATCGCACTGGCCACCGAGTTGGGCAACGACGACGACCTGCCACAGTTCCGGGCCCAGCGAGCACTGCTGCTGGTCCGGCGCGGCGACCTCGCGGCGGGTCGCGCCGAGCTGGGTCGCATCGTCGCGCTCCCCGGGTTGCACCCGGAGCTGATCGAGGTGCTGCACGGGTACCTGGCGGATGCGGCACGGCGAGCGGGCGACCTCGACGAGGCACGCGCCGAACTCGCCCGCGCACAGGCACAGGCCCACCCGGGCCCGGGCGTCCTCCAGCGCCAGGCTCTGCAGAGCGCCGCGAAGAGCGCGATCGCGCACGCCGCGGGCGACCTTGCGACGGCGGCCGTGCTGCTCGCCGACGCGGTGATGCATGCGGTCGAGAGCAAGGACGGGCCGGTGACCGCAGCGGTGGCCGAGCGGGCCGCCGCGCACGCGCTCGCCGAGCACGACCCGCTCGCGGCGGCGAGCCTCCTCGGGGTCGCCGCCGCGCAACGCGGAGCGTGCGACCTGGGCGATCCGGAAGTGCGCGCCACGCTGGACGAGGTCCGCACCGCGCTGGGCTCCGACGCCACGGTCGACCACGTCCGGGCGCTGCCCCGCGCCGCCGTGGTCGCGCTGCTGCAGGACTACGTCCGGGGCCTCGATGTCGGGTCCGCCCCTGGCCCAGGGGCCGCCGCAGGATCCGGCCCGACACCCGCAGCGGCATCGGCCCCGTCGCTCGACTCGGCCTCGGTGACCAGCCGCGCGTAACGCGTCCCCGCCGCGAGCAGCAGCAGCCCCGCGCCGAGGAACGCCGCCACCCGGGCGAGCCCGTCCAGCGCGACCAGGTCGAACAGCACCAGCTTCGCCACGGCGGCGGCCACCAGGACCAGGCCTGCCACGCGCAGTGCCGGCCGCCGGACGCCACGAGCGAGCAGGGCCAGCGCCACGAGCACCCACGAGACCGTCACGACGGCGTGGCCGGCGACGAAGCCCGCCCGGGACGGCGCCACGAGCAGCGCGAGCGCGATCACGAGCCCGGCCGCGCCGTAGAGCCCGACCAACCCGACAGGCGCCCATAGCCGCGCCGCTCGGGCGTCCGCACCCAGGATGCCGATCCGTGCCGATCCGATCAGCGCGGCCACGGCGGCGGCCAGCACCATGGCCGACATCGCTGCCGCAGCCACCAGCGCCGCCCGCTGCACGGTGATGCCCAGGACGAAGGGAACCGCGGGATAGGAGGCGAGCGCCTCGGGCGGTACCTGCACGGCGAGCACGGACAACACGCCGGTCGACCCGACGATCCCGCCGACGACCAGCACAGGGCGCGATCGCAGCGCCGCCGCGACGGCCAGCAGCACCACTCCCTGGCCGAGCAGGGCGGCCGTCTCGGCATTGCCGTCGAACGCGACGGCGGTGGCCTCGAAGAGCGCGACAGCACCGGCCGCGAGCGCCACGACCCGAAGCACGTGGTCCCGACCGGGGAGCGCGGCGACGGCGAACAGCAACACGGCGGCGAGGAAGGCGAGCAGGGCCCCGCGCACCTCACCGACCGCCGCGGCGAAGGTCAGCGCCGGCAGCGGCGCCGCCACCACGAGGCCGACCCGCAGCCCGCGCGGCAACGGCTCCGGGCGGACGGTCCACGCGGCGGCTGCCACACCGACCAGCAGCACGGCGGCCGAGGCCGCAGCGCTGCCCCACAGGTCGGCGGGCTCGGCGAGCCCGGCGACGACCGTGCCGTACAGCACCGGCCACCCGGCGGCGATCCCGGCGAGCACCGGCCACCGTCGCCGCAGCGCCGCGACGGTGGCCGCGACCTGCAGAACGAGGACGAGGGCGACGAGCAGCGGGGTCGGCCGCTCGGTCACCGCGGGGGCGAGGAGCGCCGCCCCGACGACGGTGCCGCAGCCGAGCAGCACAGCGCGCCAGCGGTCGGCCAGGGCGAGACCCCCGACTGCGACCAGCAGGGCCAGCAGCAGCCCGGCCGGGACGGGTAGGTAGCCGTAGAGCGCGGTGACCGCGGCGACGACGAGGTAGAGGGTGGCGATCCCGGTGCCGGTGACGGCGAGCGCACCGGTGCGCGCGGTCTCGCGGCGGTGCAGGCGCATGCCGAGACCGACCAGGGCCAGCCCGAGCACGGCGCCCGCCCCGACGCGCACCGGTGGGGCGAACCAGCCGCGGGCGGCGGCGAGGGCCAGGAGCAGGACGACCCCGAGCAGGGTCACACCGGCGCCCGTCCAGGCCAGCAGCCGGGCCCCGGACAACGAGGCGAGCCAGGCCCGCACGGAGCGGCGGGGCACGGGCGGCGGCAACGGAGCAGACGGGAAGGGCGGGGGCGGGAAAGACGCAGGTTGCCCCGACGGCGCGGGTGGGAAGGGTGGCTGCGCCGACGGCGCGGGCGGGAAGGGCGGCTGCGCCGACGGCGCGAGTGGGAAGGGCGGCTGCGCGTACGGCGCACCGAGGCCGGGCGCCGCAGCGGGCCCGGTGGTCCACGGTGCGCCAGGCTCGGTGCGGTACGGGGCACCGGGCGACGGCGCCTCGGCATGCGGTGTCCCGGGCCCGGGAGCGGGGTGCGACATCGCGGGATCCCATGCCGGCCCACCGGCCTGCCACATCGACAGTTCCGTCGCGAGGGCGTCGAGGCGCCTGCCGAGCAGGCCCAGTTCGGTGGCGATCGCAGCGACCCGATCGGCGCGCGGTGCGTTCATGGAGCACACCTTGGCCGATTGCTACTCGCGGGTAACCCCTGTTGGCACCACCGTCCCGTCACGGATCGATCACGATCGGGCTTGGACACCGCACTAGGTCCGCCGCCGGTACAGAGCGACTGCCAGCGGCCCGAACACCGCGACCAGCACCGCGCTGGCCAGCAGTGCTGCGATGGTGGGTCCCGCCACGGCTCCGCCGGTGAGCAGCCCCCGCGCCGCGTCCGCGACCTTCGACACGGGGTTCACCTCGACGAATCCCTGCAGCCAACCGGGGAGCGTCGCAGTGGGAACGAAGACGTTGCTGCCGAACGTCAGCGGCAGCATGACCAGGGCCCCGAGTCCCTGCACCGACCGCGGCTCGCGCACCACCATCGCCAGGGCGGTGAACACCCAGCACAGGGCGAACGCGAACACGGTCACCAGACCGAGCGCGCCCAGTACCCCGACGAGGCCGCCGCTCGCGCGGAAGCCGAGCAGGAACCCGAACGCCAGCATGATCGCTCCGGACGTGACGTAGCGGACGAGGTCCGCTCCGATCGCGCCCAGCAACGGGGCCGTGCGGGAGATCGGCAGGCTGCGGAATCGGTCGAAGATGCCGGTCTTCAGGTCGTCGGCGAGCCCCGTGCCGGTGCCCGCCGAAGCGAACACCACGGTCTGCACGAGCACCCCCGGCAGCGCGTACTGCAGGTAGGTGCCGGTGTCGCCGGCGATGGCACCGCCGAAGACGTACACGAACAGCAGCAGGAAGATCACCGGCTGCAGGGTGACGTCCAGCAGCGCCTCGGTGGAGTGCACGGTCTTCGTGACGCCCCGCCACGCGAGGGTGGCCGACTGCCGCAACACGTCGGGCACCCACGAGCGGCTCAGCACGACGGGCGGCGGGGCGGCGGGGCGGACAGCGGTGGTGGTCATGCGGCCTCCTCGGAGGCGTCGGCGGCCGGTCGGCCGGTCAGGGTCAGGAACACGTCGTCCAACGACGGCAGGCGCAGCCCGAGCTCGGCGACGGGCAGGCCGGCCGCGTCGAGGCGATCGGCCACCCGCACCAGCAACCCGGGATCGGGCACGGCGACGGTGAGCTCGCCCGCTGCATCAGCCGCCGGTGCCGCACCGGGGATGAGCCCGGCGACGAGTGCGGTCACCGCCGGCAGGTCCGTCGGGTGCAGGGGGCGCACGTGCAACCGCTGGCCGCCGACCTCCGCCTTGAGCGCGGCAGGTGTGCCGGCCGCGATGACCCGGCCATGGTCCAGCACGACGAGGTCGTCGGCGAGCTGCTCGGCCTCCTCCAGGTACTGCGTGGTCAGCAGCACGGTCGTCCCGTCGACAGCCAGCGCACGGACCTCGTCCCAGACCTCGTTGCGGTGGCGGGGGTCCAGCCCGGTGGTCGGCTCGTCGAGGAACAGCACGTCCGGACGGCCGACGAGGCTCACGGCGAGGTCGAGCCGGCGGCGCATGCCTCCGGAGTAGGTGCGCACACGGCGGCCCGCGGCGGCGGCGAGGCCGAAACGGGCGATCAGTTCGGCGGCGCGGAGCCGTGCCTCGCGGCGCGGCAGGCCGAGCAGCCGGGCGACGAGTACGAGGTTGTCCGTGCCGGAGAGCGCCTCGTCGACGGCGGCGTACTGCCCGGTCAGCCCGATCCGGGCGCGCACCGCCTCGGGTTCGGCGACGACGTCGTGGCCCAGCACCCGGGCGCGTCCGGAGTCCGGGCGCAGCAGCGTGGCGAGCACGCGCACGGTGGTGGTCTTTCCCGAGCCGTTCGGTCCGAGCAGGCCGAGCACGGTGCCGCGGCGGACCGCGAGGTCCACGCCGTCGAGCGCCCGGGTCGTCCCGAAGCTCTTGCCCAGGTTCTCGACCTGGATGACGGAGTTCATGCCGGCAGCATGCGGCGGGGGTCTGACAGAACGCTGATCGCGCGCTGACCGAGCGGATCCGGCCGCGCAACTCGAGGTGCGGCGCGTCGACCTGGCGGACCTCGCCTCGGTGCGGGAGTTCGCGGACGGCCTGCTCGCCGACGGCTCGCCGGTGGACATGCTGCTCAACAACGCCGGGGTGATGGCGCCGCCGCGGCGGTTCACCACCGTGGACGGCTTCGAGCTGCAGTTCGGCAGCAACTTCCTCGGCCCGTTCGCCCTCACCCTGCGCCTGCTGCCCGCGCTGCTCGCGGCACCGGCACCGCGGGTGGCGACGGTGAGCAGCGTGGCGGCGCGGAGCGGTCGCATCCGGTTCGACGACCTGCAGTGGGAGCGGCGCTACCGGGCCTGGGGCGCGTACGGGCAGTCCAAGTTGGCCGACCTGATGTTCGCCCGGCACCTCGCGACGGTGTCGGCCGAGCGCGGCTGGCCACTGCGCAGCGTCGCCGCCCACCCCGGCTTCACCCGCACCAACCCGCAGACGGCGGGGCCCAACATGGGCCGGTCCCGGCCGTCGTTGACGGCGTGGGGCACGAACGCCCTGCCGCTGCCCGCCCAGCTGCCCCCGCAGGGCGCCGAGCCGCTGCTGTTCGCCGCGGCCGACCCGGCAGCCGAGAACGGGGGGCTTCTACGGCCCGTCGGGCCGGTTCGAGCTCACCGGGCCCACGGCGCCCGCCCGCGTCCCGGCCCGGGCCCGCGACGCGCCTGCGGCGGCGCGGCTCTGGGCGGTCGCCGAGGACCTCGCCGCCGTCGCCCTCCCCGCCGTCGCCCTCCCCGCCGTCGCTGCCTGATCCCGGCGCGGCTACGACTCGGCGAGCTCGGCCGCCGCGAGCCAGTCCAGCTCCACCTGCTCGCGTTCCGCGACCACCGCCCGGAGCTCGGCGTCCAGCGCCAGGAGCCGGTCCGGGTCCGTCGCGGCCTCCGCGAGCTGCGCGTGCAGCTTCTCCTCGCGCGCCGACAGCGTCTCCATCCGGCGGTCCAGCCGCTGCGCCTCCTTGCGGGCCGCCCGCTGCTCCGCCGCCGAGAGCCCGGAGGTCCGGGGCGTCGACGGGGGCGTCCGCACCGCGGCCGACGCGACCACATCGCCTGCCGCCGCACGCCGCGCCAGGTACTCGTCGATCCCGCCCGGAAGGTGCGTGATCCGGCCGTCGCCGAGCAGCGCGACGACCGTGTCGCACGCCCGCTCCACCAGGTACCGGTCGTGGCTGACCACCACCAGCGCGCCCGGCCACCCGTCGAGCAGGTCTTCGAGGTGCGCGAGGGTGTCGACGTCCAGGTCGTTCGTCGGCTCGTCGAGCAGCAGCACGTTCGGCTCGGCCATCAGCAGCCGGGTCAGTTGCAGCCGCCGCCGCTCGCCGCCGGAGAGCTGCGCCACCGGCGTCCACTGCCGGGACGCCGGGAACCCGAGCCGTTCCAGCACCGACGACGCCGTCAGCTCCAGCTTCCCGAGCCGCACGAACTTCGCGACGGCCTCGGTGGCCTCCAGCACCCGCAGCTCGCCGGGCAGGTCGACGAGCTCCTGGTTGAGCTGCGCGAGCTGCACCGTGACGCCCTGCACCCGTCGACCCTCGTCGAGCGGACGCTCGCCGGTCAGCGCGCGCAGCAGCGTTGTCTTGCCCGAGCCGTTGATGCCCACGATCCCGATCCGGTCGCCCGGCCCGAGCCGCCACGTGACGCGGTCCAGCAGCACCCGGTCGCCGATCCGGACCGTCGCGTCCTCCAGCTCGAGCACCGTGCGCCCGAGCCGGTTCGTCGCGAAGCCGAGCAGCTCGACGGTGTTGCGCGGCGGCGGGACGTCCGCGATCAGCTCCTCCGCGGCCTCGATCCGGTACCGCGGCTTGGAGGTGCGTGCGGGCGGTCCGCGGCGCAACCAGGCCAGCTCCTTGCGGGCCAGGTTCCGCCGGCGGGCCTCGGCCGCATCGGCCTGCCGGGAGCGCTCGGCACGCGCGTAGACCCAGTCGGCATAGCCGCCGAGATAGCTCTCCACGCGCCCGCCCGCCACCTCCCAGGTGCGGGTGCAGACCGCGTCGAGGAACCACCGGTCGTGCGTGACGACCACGACTCCGCAGCGCCGCGCGATCAGGTGCTGCGCCAGCCAGCCGATGCCCTCGACGTCCAGGTGGTTCGTGGGTTCGTCGAGCACGACGAGGTCGGGGTCGCCGATCAACGTGGCGGCGAGGGCGACGCGGCGCTTCTCCCCACCGGACAGGCCGTCGACGGTGCGGTCCAGGTCGTGCAAGCCCAATCCGTCCAGCACGTCGCGGACCTTCGGATCGGCCGCCCACTCGTGCACGGCGCCGTACCGGGACAGCACGACGTCGCGGACCCGCGCCCCGGCAGGCAGCGCGTCGCCCTGCGCGAGGTGGGTCAGGTTCAGCCCGCCGACCCGGCTGACCCGCCCGCCCTGCGGCTCCCGGCGGCCGGCGAGGATGTCGAGCAGCGTCGTCTTGCCGCCGCCGTTGAGCCCGACGACGCCGATCCGCTCCCCGCGCTCCACGCCGAGCGAGACCGCGTCGAGGAGCACCCGCGACGCGTCGCCCGGTACGTGGGCGGTGACGGCTTCGAGGTTGACGAGGTTCTGCGGGCGGGCCATCAGGCGTGCGCCGGGGGCCGCGAGGCGGGCAGGGGTTCGTCGGGGTCGACCAGCCGGGCGCCCGGTACGGGCCCGTGCACGACCCGCACCGTGCGGCACACCCCGACGCCGGCGAGCTGGGCCGCGACGTCGATCGCGCTGTCGGCGTCCGAGCAGAGGAACGCGCACGTCGGCCCGGAGCCCGAGACGATCCCGGCGAGCGCGCCGGCGTCGACCCCGGCGCGCAGGGTCCGGCGCAGCTCCGGGGTCATGCTCACCGCGGCCACCTGCAGGTCATTGCCCAGGCAAAGAGCCAGCTGCCGCGGGTCGCCGCCCGCGACGGCCTCGAGCACGGGTTCGACCGAGCGTTCCAGCGGACGGGTTCCCCGGCGCAGCCGGTCCAGCTCGCCGTAGACCGCACCGGTGGCGAGACCGGCACGGTGCAGTGCGATCACCCAGTGCTGCGAGTGGCGCGAGAGCACCGGGACGATCGTCTCGCCCCTCCCGGTGCCCAGCGCGGTGCCGCCGTGCAGGGCGAAGGTGACGTCGCTGCCGAGCTGAGCGGCCATCCGGGACAGCTCGTCGCGGGTCAGGTCGAGCTTCCACAGCGCCGACACGCCGACGAGGGCACCCGCGGCGTCCGCGCTGCCGCCGGCCATGCCGCCGGCGACGGGAATGCCCTTGCGCAGCACGACGCGGACGTCCGGAACCCGGCCCGCGTGCTCGGCCACCAGCTCGATGGCGCGCCACGCGAGGTTCGAGCCGTCCGTCGGCACCTCGCCGGCTCCCTCGCCGTGCACCTCGAGGCCCGGGTGCTCCGTCGCCGCGACCGTCACCTCGTCGAAGAGGCTGACGGCGTGGAAGACCGTCGAGAGGTCGTGGTAGCCGTCGCTTCGCAGCGGTCCGACGGCCAGATGCAAGTTAATCTTGGCCGGGACGCGCACGGTGACCGGTTGGGGAACGGCGGACAGCACACGACCACCCTACGTGCGCGCCGGACCGGCCCTCCCCGCCGAGCCCGGCTGCCCGGTCCGGCCGGCGACGGAGTGCTCGGTCGCAGCCGCGGCGCGTTCGGGCTCGCGACCCCGAGCCAGGTGGTGCGGCAGGGCGAACCCGCACACGGCCGCGATCCCGATCAGCAGCACCCCGGCGGGCAGCAGCAGGGACTGCGCCATCGCCGTCGAGAACGCCGGGTGCAGCGCGACCGGCAGCGTGGCCACCCCGGCCTCCAGGCTGCCCGAGGCGGCGCCGGGCAGGACCGCCGACAGCCGCGCCTGCATCAGCGCGGCGATACCGGCGCTGCCGAGCACGGCGCCGACCTGGCGCGTGGTGTTGTAGACACCCGCGCCCGCACCGGCCCGGTCCATCGGCAGGTTGCGGGTCGCAGCGGTGCCGATCGGGGCCCACATGAAGCCGCTGCCGACCCCCATCAACGCGATCGGCAGGAGGAGCTCCCAGATCGGTGTCTCGGGCCGCATGACGGCGGCCAGCCACAGCAGGCCGGCGGCGAAGCAGGAGAGGCCGAACGCGGCGATCCAGCGGGGGTGGGCACGGTCGGTCAGGCGGCCGACGTACGGCGCGAGGAATGTGGAGATCACCGCCGACGGCGCGAGCAGGAGCGCCGCACCGGTCGGGCTCAACCCGCGCACCCCCTGCGCGTAGAGCGTGATCGGGAACGCCTGCGCGGTGACCGCCAGCCCGAGCGTGGTGATGGCGATGTTGGCCAGCAGGAAGTTGCGGTCACGGAAGAGGCCCAACGGGATGAGCGGCTCGGGCGCGCGCGTCTGCCAGGCGACGAACAGCCCCAGCACCACGACGCCACCGATGATCAGCCCCCACGCGGCCGGCCCCCACGCGAAGGCCTGGCCCTCCTGGATGCCGAACACCAGCAGGAACATCCCGATGGCGCTGAGCCCCACACCGATCAGGTCGAACCGGTGGACCGCAGTCGACAACGCCGGTACCAGCCGGACCGCGAGGACGAACCCGACGACACCGACGGGCACGTTCACGATGAAGATCCACTGCCAGCCCAGGCCGTCGACGAGCAGGCCACCGACGATCGGCCCGACGAGCACCGCGACGCCGGCCACGGCGCCCCACAGGCTCATCGCCCGCCCGCGCTGGTGTGCGGGGAACGTCCGAGTGATCACGGCCATCGTCTGCGGCGACATGACGGAGGCCCCGAGCCCCTGCACGACCCGCGCCACGATCAGCCCGCCGATCGACCCGGTGAGCCCGCACCACAGGGACGAGGCGGTGAAGACGGCGAGGCCGATCAGGTACATGCGCGTGGGGCCGAACCGGTCGCCGAGCCTGCCGGTGATCAGCAGCGGGACCGCGTAGGCGAGCAGGTAGGCGCTGGTGACCCAGACGACGGCGTCGACGTCAGCACCGAAGGCTGCCATGATCGCCGGAGTCGCGATCGAGACGATCGTCGCGTCGACGAGAATCATGAAGAACCCGAGCACCAGTGCCCACATCGCGGGCCAGGGGCTCGCGTCCTCGCGCGTCGTCACCGCTCGACAGTAGGCCCCGATCCGGGCGTGTCACGCGCCGACCGGCTGCCTCCGGCGCAGCCTGGATGTAGCGAAAGCGGCGTTGGGTGCGCTCAACGCAGCGAACGCCGCTTTCGCTACATCCCCCGCGCGCGCGGCGGCGCGTGGCCGAGCACCGACCGTTCGCTCAGGCGCCCGAGCGGACGGGCAGTGACTCAGCCCGGCCGGACTGCGGCTACGCGCGCGAAGTCGGTGATCGCCAGGCGCTCGGCCCGCGCCGTCGGATCGATCCCCGCTGCTCGCAGCGCGTGCTCCGCCGCGGCCGGCGAGCCCGCCCATCCCGCCAGCGCGGAGCGCACCACCTTCCGGCGCTGCGCGAACGCCGCGTCCACGACGGCGAAGACCGCGGCCCGGTCGCCCGGCGGCGGGTCGTGCCGGGCGAACGAGAGCAGGCCCGAGTCGACGTTCGGCACCGGCCAGAACACCGCCCGCGGCACCGGCCCGGCCCGACGCGCCGCCGCGTACCACGCGAGCTTCGCGCTCGGCACCCCGTACGCCCTGCTCCCGGGGCCCGCGGCGAGCCGCTCCGCGACCTCGGCCTGCACCATGACCAGGCCCCGGCGCACCGACGGCAGTTCGGCGAGCAGGTGCAGCACCACCGGCACGCCGACGTTGTACGGCAGGTTCGCGACCAGCGCGGTCGGCTGGACCGGCAGGTCCGCGGCCCGCACGCGCAGCGCATCCGCGGTGACGACGTGCAGCCGGTCGGCCAGTGCGGGAGCCCGGTCGGCGACGGTCGCGGGCAGCCGCCCGGCCAGCAGCGGGTCGATCTCCACGGCGCACACCGCGCAGGCGGCCTCGAGCAGCCCGAGGGTCAGCGAGCCCAGTCCGGGACCGACCTCGAGCACGACGTCGCCGGGAGCCAGGTCGGCGGCGCGGACGATCCGGCGCACGGTGTTGGCGTCGTGCACGAAGTTCTGCCCGAGCCGCTTGGTCGGCCGCAGGCCCAGCTCCTCGGCGAGCGCCCGCACCTCGGCAGGCCCGAGCAGCCGCGCGGCCCGGCCGTCGTCAGCCGGGGCGGGCGGTCCGGCGGCCGAGGCGACCTCGTTCGTGCCGCGCGCGTCCGTCAGCGACTCGGCACCGGCCGTCAGAGCGCCCGCGACGGCCGGGTCGGCGGCCGTGGCGCCGTCGGCGGGCGCTTCGGCGGCCCGACCGGCACCGGTACGCGCTGGCCCTGACGCCACGTTCGAGGCCCCCGCATCACCCACACACCGATCGTGCCGTCAGCGCGCCCCGCACGTTCCGCCGGGGCCTGTGATCCATGCCGTGATCCACGGGAGTGTGACGTGGTGGTCGCCGGCACCACCCTGACGTCACCCTCACATCGATCACCGCAATCCGCCGTAGTAGCCGTTCCCGGTGTCCGTCGCCCGGGTCCCACCCGTCTCGCAGCGGGCCGGCGCATCCCGGATCCCCGCCGCCGCCGAGAGCGCGACCACCGTCTCCGACACGTCGTCGTTCCTCCCGACCCGGACCACCCGCTTGCGCGGCGGCGTGGCCCCGGTCCGGACCTCCTCGCCGTTCTGCACATTCACCCGCATCGTCACGGTCTGCTCACCCGGCCGACCCTTCTCGACTACCTCACGACGCCCGCGCGGCAGCTCGGGGTCTTCCACGGTCTCCTCCGGTGGTGCGATCCGCCGGACCGCCACCAGCTCGCCGACGCCGCTGCGCACCACCTGCACGGTCAGCGGGGTGTCACCGGAGGGCACCGAGACATCGTCCACGCCGAGCCTCACCCCCTGCGTCGTCGTGACGCCCTCGGGGGCCCGGGTGCCGTCGACGAACGACCCCGCCCGCGGAATCCGCAGCGCGACGGCAAGTCCGCCCGGCGGGACGGTCGTGCTCGGCGCGGTCGACATCTGGATCGGCTGGGCCCCGAGCCCGACGCTGCGCAGCGCCTCGCCCGCCGACGCCGTAGTGGTCCAGGTCCGTCGCTCCGACGGCCCCTCGACGCGAGCGAGCGCGCGCGCCTTCGCGAAGATCACGCGACCGCCGTCGGCCGGTTCGGTGCCGAGCGCGGGCTCGACGCGGCCCCGGGCAGGGCGGCGATGCCGGCCGAGGCGAGCGCGCCCGCGACGTCGCGGGCGAACGTGTGGACGATGCGCTCCTGGCCGTCGACGGTCATGACCACCGTCCGGTCCACCGCCACCGCCGTCGACCGGGATCGTCAACACGACCACTACCGCGGCGCGGACCAGGCCGCGACCGCGACACGGCGGGACGCCCGGCTCGCGGGCCGGAACCGCCGCGAAGCACTCGGTAGGCAGGTCGTCGACGTCGTCCGGGACGACCCGGCTCCGCTTCGCGAGCCGGCCGTCGAGGTTCTCGCGTTCCCCGAGCAGATCGTCCCCTGGGACGTCGACGCCGGACAGCCCCGACCGCTCCAGGGCCGCACGCCTCACATGCGCCGGGGCAGCCTTACGGCGGCTGCGCAGAGAAACGTCGACCACGTGGCTTCCAGACTTCGTCGGGTCCGGGGCAGGAACGCGGGCACGGTGGCCGAAGCCGTGCGACCGGGGAGCACCCCGACCACCGCTCCCGCCCTGCTGGGGAGCGGTCCCACCCCGGCTTGGCGATGACAGAACGGTAACGGTCGGTGAAAATCTGAAGCGAACCGCGACACGCCGTGATCGCCGAGCGGCGGGGCACTCACGTCGAGCGCGCGCCCTCGGCGCCCGACGACGGTGCATCCGCGGCCGACGGCAGCCCGAACACCGCCTCCGCGGTCACCCGGGCGCCGTCGGCGACCCGCTCGACAGCCTTCCCCCGGACGTGGGCCAACGCACGCACCGTCCACGGTAGGCAGTAGGGCTCGTTCGCCCGGCCGCGATGCGGGTGCGGGGTGAGGAACGGGGCGTCCGTCTCGACGAGCAGCTGACCGTCGGGCACGAGGGCCGCCGCCGCGCGCAGCTCCGCCGCGTTCTTAAACGTGACGGGCCCGGCGAACGACAGCACGTACCCGGCGTCGACGCAGGTCCGGGCCATCGCGGCGTCCCCGGAGAAGCAGTGGAAGACCACGGCCGGGGGCGCACCCTCCTCGTCCAGGACGCGCAGCACGTCGTCGTGCGCGTCCCGGTCGTGGATCATCAGCGGCTTGCCGAGGCGCTTGGCGAGGTCGATGTGCCAGCGGAAGGCGCGCTCCTGGGCGTCCCACGGGGAGTGGTCCCAGTAGTGGTCGAGCCCGGTCTCGCCGACGGCGACGACGCGCGGGTCGGCAGCCAGCCGCTCGATCTCGGCGTAGTCGGCGTCGGTGACCGTCGCTGTGCGGGTGGGGTGCAGGGCGACGGCGGCGGTGACCCGGTCGTCCCAGTGCGCGGCATCGACCACCCAGCGGGCGCTCGCGAGGTCGTCGGCGACGGTGACGACCCTGGTCACACCGACGGCCGCGGCCCGGTCCAGTGCCGCGACGACGTCAGCGGCGTCGACACACCCGCACGCGTCGAGGTGGGTGTGGGCGTCGACGGTGGGCACGCCCAGCGGCTCGGGTGGCTCCGGCCGCGCCCGTCGCCCGTATGCCCCGGTCATGCGGATGTAGCGAAAGCGGCGTTCGCTGCGTTGAGTGCACCCAACGCCGCTTTCGCTGCATCCGGATACGGGACGCGCGGGCTCATCGCGAGATCGGCGCCCACTCCGGGCCCGTCTCCCCCAGCTCGGGATCCAGCTTCGCGAAGATCGGCGTCGGCTTCGCCAGCGGGCGCCCGACCTCCACCGGCGTCGACGCCCAACGCGCCTGCTCACCGGCGTAGTCGCCCATCAGCACGGGATAGGCCGGACCGGAGCCCAGGTCGTCGACCTCCCGGACCTCCGGCTGCGCCGCCCACACTCCCGAGCCGCCCAGCGCGTCGTGCACCTTCTGCGCGGCGTGCGGCAGGAACGGCGTGAGCAGCGTGTTCGCGTCCTGCACCACCTGCAGCGCGGTGTGCAGGATCGTGTCGCGCCGGTCCGGGTCGTCCTTGCGCTTCCACGGCTCCTGATCGCTGAGGTAGCGGTTCGCGGCGGTCACCACCCGCATGGCCTCGGAGATCGCCTGCTTGAACTTGCTGCGCGCGAGCAGGTCACCGACGGTGTCGAACCCGGCCTGCGACGTGGCGAGCAGCGCTGCGTCCGCCTCCGCAGGCGCCGTCGGCTTCGGCACCGCACCGACGTTCCTGTGCGCCATCGAGATCGAGCGGTTCACCAGGTTGCCCCACTCGTTGGCCAGCTCGAAGTTGGTGCGGCGGACGAACTCGTCCCAGGTGAAGTCGGTGTCCTGGTTCTCCGGCCCGGCGACGGAGATGAAGTAGCGCAGCGCGTCCGGGCCGAACTCGCGCAGGAAGTCGGTGACGTAGATGACCGTCCCGCGGCTCGTGGAGAACTTCGACCCGCTCATCGTCAGGAACTCCGACGACACGATCTCGTCGGGCAGGTTCAGCGTGCCGAACGCGCCCGGCGTCCCGCCCTTGTCGCCCGCCCCGTTCTGGCCCAGCAGCAGCGCGGGCCAGATCACCGAGTGGAAGACGATGTTGTCCTTGCCCATGAAGTAGTAGCCGCGGGCCTGCGGATCGGTCCACCACTGCTTCCAGGCGTCCGGGTCGGGCCCGCGCCGCGCCCACTCGACCGAGGCCGACAGGTAGCCGATCACCGCGTCGAACCAGACGTAGAGCCGCTTCATCGGCTGGTCCCGCCAGCCGTCGAGCGGCACGGGGACGCCCCAGTCGAGGTCGCGGGTGATCGCGCGGGGCTTGAGGTCGTCGACGAGGTTCGTGGCGAACTTGAGCACGTTCGGCCGCCAGTCGGTCCGCGTGGACAGCCACGAGCCGAGCGAGTTCGCGAATGACGGCAGGTCCAGGAAGAAGTGCTCGGTCTCGACGAACCGCGGCACCTCACCGTTGATCTTCGAGCGCGGGTTGATCAGGTCCGCCGGGTCGAGCTGGTTGCCGCAGTTGTCGCACTGGTCACCGCGCGCGCCGTCGTAGCCGCAGATCGGGCAGGTGCCCTCGACGTAGCGGTCGGGCAGCGTGCGTCCGGTGGACGGGCTGATCGCCCCCATCGCCGTTCGGGTGAACACGTAGCCGTTCTCGCGCAGCGCGGTGAAGAGCTTCTGCACGACCTCGTAGTGGTTCGACGTCGTCGTGCGCGTGAACAGGTCGTAGCCCAGGCCGAGGCCCTGCAGGTCGTCCACGATCACGCGGTTGTACTTGTCCGCCAGCTCACGCGGGGTGAGCCCCTCCGCATCGGCCTGCACCTGGATCGGCGTGCCGTGTTCGTCCGTGCCCGAGACCATGAGCACCGCGTCGCCCGCCATCCGCCGGTAGCGGGAGAAGACATCGGAGGGCACACCGAAACCGGAGACGTGGCCGATGTGCCGGGGGCCGTTGGCGTAGGGCCACGCCACGGCGGTCAGCACGCGGGAACTCATGCGACCAGCCTAGGCTCAGCGTTCAGTCGCATCTGCGGGGCACCATGAGGGCATGGACTCTGACGGCACGGCCGAGATCCGACGCCTGCTGACCGAGACGCACATCTGGGCGGTGGTCGGGCTGTCGACCAACACCTTCCGGCCTGCGTACGGCGTGGCCCGGTTCCTGCAGGGCGTCGGCAAGCGGATCGTCCCCGTGCACCCGCGAGCCGAGCCCGTGCACGGCGAGGTCGGCTACCCGACACTCGCGGACATCCCGTTCGACGTGGACGTCGTCGACGTCTTCGTCAACTCGCGCCGGGCGGGCGAGATCGCGGACCAGGCGCTGCAGACGGCGGCGCGCGGCGTGTGGTTCCAGCTCGGAGTGATCGACGAGGCGGCCGCGGAGCGGGTGCGCGCCGCAGGACGCACGATGGTGGTGGACCGCTGCCCCGCGATCGAGTGGCCGCGCCTGGGCCTGGGCGGCTGACCGGCATCC
>JAEUJO010000209.1 GCA_016794615.1 Pseudonocardia sp.
TCGATGATCCAGTCCGAGGTCTTGATGACGTCCAGGTTGTGCTCGATGACGATCACCGAGTTGCCCTTCTCCACCAGCCCGTCGATCACCGCCAGAAGCTTGCGGACGTCTTCGAAGTGCAGGCCGGTGGTCGGCTCGTCCAGGATGTAGACCGTGCGCCCGTTGCTGCGCTTCTGCAGCTCGCTGGCCAGTTTGACCCGCTGTGCCTCGCCACCGGACAGCGTCGGTGCCGGCTGCCCGAGACGCACGTAACCCAGGCCGACGTCGACCAGCGTGCGCAGGTAACGCGCGATCGACGTGATGGGTGCGAAGAACTCCGCGGCCTCCTCGATCGGCATGTCCAGCACGTCCGCGACCGTCTTGCCCTTGTAGTGCACCTCGAGGGTCTCCCGGTTGTACCGGGCGCCGTGGCACACCTCGCACGGGACGTAGACGTCGGGCAGGAAGTTCATCTCGATCTTGATCGTGCCGTCGCCGGAACAGGCCTCGCAGCGGCCACCCTTGACGTTGAAGGAGAACCGGCCCGGCTGGTAGCCGCGCACCTTCGCCTCGGTGGTGGCGGCGAAGAGCTTGCGGACCTGGTCCCACACGCCCGTGTACGTGGCGGGGTTGCTCCGCGGGGTGCGGCCGATCGGGCTCTGGTCGACCCGCACCAGCTTGTCCAGGTTGTCCAGGCCGGTGATCCGGGTGTGCCGCCCCGGTACCTGCCGCGCGCCGTTGAGCCGGTTCGCCAACACCGTCGCGAGGATGTCGTTGATCAGAGTGGACTTGCCCGACCCGGACACACCGGTGACCGAGACGAGGCAGCCGAGCGGGATGTCGACGTCCAGCTCGCGCAGGTTGTGCTCACGCGCCCCGACGATCGCGAGCTTCCGCTTGGGGTCGACCCGCCGGCGCGTCGCCGGGACGGGGATGGACCGGCGGCCGGACAGGTAGGCACCGGTCAGCGACGTGTCGTGCGCCTCGAGCTCGGCGACGGTGCCGCTGTGCACGACCTGGCCGCCGTGCTCGCCCGCACCCGGCCCGATGTCGACCGTCCAGTCCGCGGTGCGGATGGTGTCTTCGTCGTGCTCGACGACGATGAGCGTGTTGCCCATGTCGCGCAGCCGTGTCAGCGTCTCGATCAGCCGCCGGTTGTCGCGCTGGTGCAGCCCGATCGACGGCTCGTCCAGCACGTAGAGCACACCGACCAGCCCGGAGCCGATCTGCGTGGCGAGCCGGATCCGCTGCGCCTCGCCGCCGGACAGCGTGCCCGCGGCGCGGTCCAGCGACAGGTAGTGCAGGCCGACGTCGAGCAGGAAGCCCAGCCGCGCCTGCACCTCCTTCAGCACCCGCCCGGCGATCGCGGTCTGGCGGGCGTCCAGCAACATCCCGTCGAGGAACGCCGAGCAGCCGGCCACCGACATGGCCGAGACCTCGGCGATCGACTTCTCGCCCTGGTCGCGGTGCGCGAGCGTCACGGCCAGCACCTCGGGCTTGAGCCGTGCGCCCTTGCAGGCCGGGCACGGCACGTCCCGCATGTAGCCCTCGTACTTCTCCCGCGCGTACTCCGAGTCCGTCTGGTCCAGGCGCCGCTCCAGGAACGGGATGACGCCTTCGAAGTTCGCGTAGTAGGCGCGCTCGCGTCCGTACCGGTTGCGGTAGCGGACGTGCACCTGATCCGTGGTGCCGTGCAGCACCGCCTTCTGGGCCGCCGCCGACAGCCGCCGCCAGGGGGTGTCCGTGCGGAACCCGACCGCCGAGGCGAGCCCGTCGAGCAGCCGTCCGAAGTACTCGGCGGACTGGCCGCCCGCCCACGGGGCGATGGCGCCGTCGGCGAGGCTCAGGTCGGAGTCCGGAATCACCAATTCCGGGTCGACCTCCTTCTTCACTCCGAGGCCGGTGCACTCGGGACAGGCACCGTAGGGCGAGTTGAAGGAGAACGTGCGCGGCTCGAGGTCGTCCAGCGTGAGCGGGTGCCCGTTGGGGCATGCCATGCGCTCGGAGAACCGGCGCTGCCGGTGCTGGTCGTCATCCGGGAGGTCGACGAAGTCGAGCACGACCAGCCCGTCCGCCAGCCGCAGCGCCGTTTCCACCGAGTCGGTGAGGCGCTGCTTGGCGTTCGCCTTGACCGCCAGCCGGTCCACGATCACCGAGATGTCGTGCTTCTCCTGCTTCTTCAGCGTCGGCGGGGCACTGAGCTGGTGCGCCGTGCCGTCGACGAGCACACGGGAGTAGCCCTGCGTCTGCAGCGTGGCGAACAGGTCGACGAACTCGCCCTTACGAGTGCGCACGACGGGGGCGAGCACCTGGAACCGGCTGCCCTCCGGCATGGCGAGCACCTGGTCCACGATCTGCTGGGGCGTCTGCTTCTCGATCACGTGGCCGCAGACCGGGCAGTGCGGGACGCCGGCGCGGGCGTAGAGCAATCGCAGGTAGTCGTGCACCTCGGTGATCGTGCCGACGGTGGAGCGCGGGTTGCGGTTCGTCGACTTCTGGTCGATCGAGACGGCCGGGGACAGCCCCTCGATGAAGTCGACGTCCGGCTTGTCCATCTGCCCGAGGAACTGCCGTGCGTACGCGCTCAGCGACTCGACGTACCGGCGCTGACCCTCGGCGAAGATCGTGTCGAACGCGAGGCTCGACTTCCCGGATCCGGACAACCCGGTGAAGACGATCAGGCTGTCACGGGGGAGGTCGAGGTCGACGCCGCGCAGGTTGTGCTCGCGTGCACCGCGGACGACGAGGCGCGGGACCTCCGCGGAGCGCGCGGCGCCGCCGGAACGGTCGTCGAGAGAACGGTCGACCACTGTCGGGAGCCTCCGGAATCAGGCTGGGGTCCACGGCGCCGGTGCCCCGAGCTGGCGACCGGCCTCGCATTCCATGCTAGGTGCGGCCACCGACAAGTTCCGCCGCACCGACCGGTCCGCGCTGGACGAGCGACGAGCCGCGCCGAAACTGTCGGACCGCTCCGCTACCTTCGCACGCATGTTCGAAACTGCCGGATCCGGCCCCCTCGCCCGCCGCTCGTCCCGGCCGCGCGTCCACTCGACGCCGGCTCTCCTCGCGGGTGATCCGCACGTGGATGGACCACGCGAGCGCACGGCGACGGCCGGCGGGGTCGCGCACGGATCCGCGTCCGGTGGCTTCCGCCCGGCGGCGACGGCTCGGCGAGGCCTTGCGGAAATCCGTACGCTCCGCTGTCGTGGACGTCCTCAACACCTACAGCGGTCACACGGAGCCGGGCGGGGCCGCCGCCCGCCGCGACCTCGGTGCTCTGACCATCACGAAGGTCTCGGTCGGGCCGATGGACAACAACGCCTACCTGCTGGTCTGCACCGCGACCGGCGAGGCGCTGCTGATCGACGCGGCGAACGAGGCGGACCGCCTCGCGGACGTGGTCAGGGCGGCGAAAGGCGCGCAGTTGCGCACCACGGTCACCACGCACCGCCACTACGACCACTGGCAGGCCCTCGGCGCGGTCGCCGAGAAGTTCGGCACACGACAGCTCGCGCACCCCCTGGACGCGCCCGGGTTGCCGGTCCCCGCGGACGGCACGGTCGAGCAGGGCGACACGATCACCGTGGGCCAAGTGCCGCTGGAGGTCGTCCACCTGCGCGGGCACACGCCGGGGTCGATCGCCCTGGTGTACCGCGCGGCCGACGGCCCGCACCTGTTCACGGGCGACTCCCTGTTCCCGGGCGGCCCAGGGAAGACGAACTCACCGGACGACTTCGCATCGCTGATGGACGACCTCGAGGAGCGCGTGTTCGGGACGCTTCCGGACGAGACGTGGGTCTACCCGGG
>JAEUJO010000239.1 GCA_016794615.1 Pseudonocardia sp.
TGACCGTAGGGAGCTGCAGATGACCCGGCCCGACAGCGTGAACGGACCCTCGGGCAGCCCGACCCAGCAATGGGCCTGGCCCGCGTCCGGTCCCGGTCAGCAGTTCCCGAGCTCCGCCCCGGCTGCGCAGCAGCCGTACCCGGCCTACACGCAGCCCTACCCGCAGCAGCCCTACCCGCCCCACCAGCAGGCCCACCCGCAGCACCCGGGCTACGCGAACTCCTGGGGCCGGCAGGGCGGGCCCTTCCCCCCGGCGCCGCTGCCTCCTGCCACGCGGTCCCGAACCGGCCCCTCCACCGGTAAGATCGTCGCTTTCGCTCTGGCTGGGATCCTGATGGTCGGGCTCCTCGGCGCGGCCGCGATGCTGGTCACGGGAACCCGCACCGTCCCGGGCCTGACCCCGTCCGCCGCGCCGGCCGCCGCAGCGGTGACGATGTCCCTTCCGCCGGTGGTCGACGGTCATCCGTTGATCGACAACGAGTCCTCCCGGCAGTTGGTCGACGCGGCACGGCAGCAGTTGGCGGCGGTGTCCGCGAACCCGGTGGTGGGGATGTACGGCGATCCCGGGCAGCTGCCTGCGTTCGTGATCGTGGCCGGCACGACGACCGCCGGAAGCCCGGACCAGGTGCTGACGGGGATGGCGGCCGGGTTCCAGCAGTCGCTGGGCTCCCAGGAACTGACGTTCGTGGACCAGCCGGCCGGGCCGCTCGGTGGCACGATGCGCTGCGCCGAGCAGGCACCGATGACCACCTGCATGTGGACCGTCGACGGTGCGTTCGGCATGAACATGGTGTTCCAGCAGGATCTGGCGCAGGCGGCCGCGACGACGCTGAAGGTGCGCGAGGCGATCGAGACCCACGCGAGCTGAACCGTCCTACGACGGTCCCCGGAGCCCGCTCCGGGGACCGTCGTACGTGCCGGGTCGGACACGCGTCAGTCCGTCGCGATGCGGTCGAGCCACTCGTCGGCCTGTTCGCTGCGAGTCGGGACTGCGAGTGCGCGGCCGTCGACCCGACCTGGAACGCCTGCTCGGCCGGCCCCTGACAATTCGGGACGTCCTGGCGGTGCGGCCTGCACGCCGCCGTGCCGATCCTCCTGCGCCCGTCGCGTGCGGGGCCGCCTCGTCGTCTTCGACCGCTACACCTACCCGGACGCACCATCGCCTGCTCACGGGTCGACCGGCAGCACCTCCCGCAGCCCGGTCAGGTCCAGCACCCGTGCCACCGGCGACTCCGCGCTGACCCGCAGCGCGAGCGGCGCGCCCTGCGCGCGGGCCCGCGTCGACAGCTCCACCAGCAGCGCCACCCCGGCGCTGCTCACGTAGCCCGTGTCGTGCAGGTCGACGACGAGCCCGGCGGGCCCCGCCGCGGCCAGCAGCGCGCCGCGTGCGGCGGCGACACCGTCGAGGTCGAGGTCACCGGACACCCGAAGCAGGGGCGGATCCGTGCCGGGAACGGCGGTCACGACGGTCGGGCAGGCGGAGCGGGCCTGCGCCGCCGGGCGGGGTCGGCGGGATGCCTCGGACGGCGGCACGGGCACCCGGAAGGTGACGGTCGTGCCGCCGTCACCGGAGTCGATGTGCACGTCCTTGCCGATGGCGTGCAGCACGGCGACCCCGCGCCCGCGGTGCCCGGAGTCGGCAGGCACGGGGCGCCACCGGCCGGTGTCGCGCACCTCGACGGCGATGCCCCCGTCCGGCCCGGGGCGGTGTTCGAGCGTGTAGTGGAACTCGCCCTCGCCGGTGTTGCCGTAGGCGTGCTCGACGGCGTTCGCCGCGGCCTCGCCCAGCGCGTACTGCAGATCGTCGAGCACTTCGTCCGGTAGCCCCACCGCCGCCGCCCAGTCCTCGACGGCGTGGCGCATCACCCGCAACCTGCGCGGCTGGGCGGGTTGCACACCGTGTAGCGGGCCGGGCATCAGGCGGACCGCGACGACGGCGATGTCGTCGGGCGCTGCCACGTCCCCCAGCGCGCCGTCGGCCAGCGCGGTGTCGACGACGACACTCACCAGCTCGTCGGGGGGGAGGTCGCGGACCCGGGCGGCCGCCCGGGCCAGCCGCTCCTGGCCCTTGTCGAGGACCTCCCCGCGCCGCTCGACGAGCCCGTCGGTGTAGAGAAGCACCGAGCTGCCTGGCTCGATCACCGCGTCGGCCTGCCGGTAGGGCGGCCTGCCCGAGACCCCGAGCACCGTCCCACCGCCGTCCTCGAGGTAGCGCGGGCCGGCGGGTTCGAGCAGCAGTATCGGTGGATGCCCGGCACTGGCCCAGCACAGCGCCCCGGTCCCGCAGTCGACCACAAGGCAGACGCAGGTGCTGCCGGCCGATCCCGGGACCCGGCGGGCGAACCGGTCGAGCCGCTCCAGCGCGGCGGCGGGAGGGTGGCCGTCGAGCAGGTAGGCCGCCAGCGCGCTGCGCAGCTGGCCCATCACCGCGGCGGCGGTGGCCCCGTGCCCGACGACGTCGCCGACGACCACCGCGACCCGGTCCTCGTCGATCGGCAGCAGGTCGTACCAGTCGCCGCCCGCGGCGATGCCGACGGCGCTGGGCAGGTAGCGCTCGGCGACCCGGAGCCGGGGCAGCGGCGGCAGCGCCGGGGGGAGCAGGCTGCGTTGCAGGACGTCCGCCACGTCGTGCTCGGCCTGGTGCAGCCGCGCCCGGTCCAGTGCCTGGGCGCACTGCCCGGCCAGCGTCAGCACCGCAGTGCGCTCCTGCGCGGAGAAGGTCGGCCGCCCGTCGGCGAACCGCAGCACGATCGCACCGGTGGGGCGGGTCGGGCCGCCGAGCGCGAGCGGCACGGCGACGAGCGTGCCGGCGTCCGGTCCGCTGCCCTCCCAGAGGGGCTCGCCGGTGCGGGCCACGCGCGCCGCGGGGTGGCGGGAGCCCATCGGCAGCCTGCGGGCCGACGCCGGGACCGCGCCCGTGCCGCGGGCGGCCAGCACGTCGAGGTACGCCCCGGCGCGCAGCAGGACCGCGGCGGAGCTCGCGCCCAGCCGGATGGTGTGGTCCAGGACGACCTCGGCGACGTCGACGAGCCGGGTCGCGCCGGACAGCGCCCCGACGACCTCGCCGAACTCCTCCGCCGTCCGCCGTGCGGAGCTCTCCGCGGCGAGCAGCCCGGCGCGCTGCAGCGCCTGCGCGCACAGCTTCGCCAGCACCGTCAGCGCGGCGCGGGCGGCGCCGGTGCGCACGTCGCGCGGTTGCCCGCCGAGCCCGACGACGCCGACGCACCTGCCGGCGGCGACCAGCGGGACGCAGTCGACCCCGCCGGGATCGCCGCCCTCGGCCCACACCGGACCGCGCGTGCGGGCCGCCTCGGCGGGGGGTGCCGGCTCGCCGACCGCGATCCGCCTGCCGGGAGCCGAGGCCGGGGGGGCGACCGGCTCGAGCACCGGGCCCCCGCCGACGTCCGTCAGCAGCCATAGCGTGACCACGGACGCGGCCGCCAGGCCGGCGAACTGCGCGACGGCGGTGGCGGCGACCTGCTCGGGGGTGGCCGCTGCGGACAGCGCGGCGGTGGCCCGCTGCAGCACCTCCAGCCGCGCCCGGTTGGCCTGCTCGTGCTCCAGCAGCAGCGCGTTGTCCAGGGCCGTGGCCGCGCGCTCGGCGAGGTCGGCGAGCAGCGCGGTGTCGCCCTCGTCGAACGGCGTGGAGTCCCGGGTCCGCGCAACGGCCAGCAGCCCCGAGGTCTGTCCGCGGGCGCTGAGCGTGGTGACCGCGATCGTGCCGAACCGCATGCTGCGCCGCAGCTCCTGCTGCCGCTCGTCCGCGCTGCTGGCCAGGATGAATGCCTCGTCGACGTCGTACTGCCGCACCTCACCCGCGGTGACGGTCCGGCCCATCCGCATCCAGTCGACGTCGAGCCTGCGCAGCGCCGCCTCCTGCTCGGGGGTGTGCGCCGCGATGGCCAGGCCGTCGGTCGCCTGCCCGTCGTTGATCTCGACGAACCGCGCCATGTCGGCGAGGCCCTCGTCGACGAGCGTGCGCACGAGCGTCTGCCTGCGTCCGGTGACCGTCGTCTCCCGGTCCAGCGCCGCACCTATCACAGCGAGCAGGCGTTGGCGTTCCCGTTCGCCGACGCGGCTGTCGATGTCCAGGCAGCCGCCCACGTAGCCGCCCACGTAGCCCTCCGCGGGCGCCCCGCGGTCGAGCACCCAGCGGTAGTGGCCGTCCGCCGCGCGCAGCCGGTACTCGACCTCGAACGGCCCGCCGTCCGCGGCCGCCCGCACGCGGTCGTAGCGCGACCGGTCGGCCGGGTGGATCCGGTCCTGCCAGGCGAGGCCCAGGTCGGCGTCGGGCTCGGCGCCGGTGAACTCCAGCCAGCCGCGGTTGACGAACAGCCGCATCCCACCCGGCCCGTCCGCCCAGATCAGCGTGGGGGTCGAGTCGGCCATCGCCCGGAAGCGGCGCTCGGCCTCGCGGCGCGCCCGGCCGAGCGCGACCCGGCCGTCGACGCGCGCCCGCAGCTCGCGGGCCGAGAACGGGGTGACGAGGTAGTCGTCGGCACCGGCGCCGAGACCCTCGACGGCGGCCTCCGCTCCGGCCCGCGCCGACATGAGCACCACCGGCACCAGGGACGTGCGCGGGTCGCCGCGCAGCGCGGTGAGCAGGTCCAGGCCGCTCAGCCCCGGCAGCGAGACGTCCGCGAGCACGAGGTCGGGCGGGTCGGCCAGGGCCGCGACCAGCGCGGCCGCCCCGTCTCTCGCGGCCTCGACACGATGCGTGCGGCCGAGGAGCCGCATGAGGTAGGCGCGCATGTCCGCGTGGTCGTCGACCACCAGGATGTGGCTCGCGTCGGGGTTGTCCGGCGGGACGGTGGACGGCGGATCACCGACGTCGGGCTCCGGGAGCCACCACGGCGCCTCGGTGACGGAGGCGGCGCGCAGCGGCCCGGAGCCGTCGGCCGTGCCTCCCGGGGCGCGCGGTGGCACGTGGTCGCGGCCGAGCGGCACCGCCACGGTCACGGTGGTTCCGCCGTCCGAAGGCGCGGTGGGCACCGGATCGACGGTCACCGAACCGCCGAGCAGCCCCACCAGCTCGGCGACCAGCGCCGGCCCGACGCCATCGTCCGGCGGCCGGACAGCCGTGCCCGTGGTCGCGACGCGCAGCACCGCGGAACCGCCCTCGCGGCCCAGTGCGACCGTGATCCGCCCGGTGGTGGCGACGGCGACGGCCTGTGCGAGCACGGTGACCACCACCTGCTCCCACATCGACCGGTCGACGAAGGCGGCCTCGCCGAGGTCCGGGCAGTCCAGCTCGAGGGTGAGCCCGGCGTGGTCGGCCGCGGTCCGGAACATGCCGGCCAGGCCGGCCGTGAGCGCAGCGAGGTCGACCGGCTCGAAGTGCGGGTCGGCGTGCCCCGCGTACAGCTGTGAGAGCTCCAACAGCCGGTCGACCATCCGCCGCAGGCGCTGCGCGTTGCGGTGCACGAGCTCGAGATCGGTGCGCAGGTCCGAACCGGGTGGCGCGGCGTCGCGCAGCTCGGCGACCGGCCCGAGCACCAGCGTGAGCGGCGTGCGGAACTCGTCGCTGATCCGGGCGAAGAACGCCGTTTTGGCCCGGTTCAGCTCGATCAGGTGTTCGGCGCGCCGCTGCTGGGTCGCGAAGGCAGCCGCCGCCGTCGCCGCCGTGGACAGGTGATGACCGACCAGCTCGAGGAACGCCCGATACTCCTCGTCCAGCGGCAGGTACGGGCTCACGCCGACGACCAGCACGGCGGTGGGCCCGCCGGTGCCGATGCGGACGGGCAGGACGACGGCCGCGTCGAACGGACGCTCGTCGTGCCGCTCACCGCCGAGCAGCCCGGGATGCAGCGGGCCCGCGCCGGGCAGCCGTCCCTCGGGCAGGGTGGCGGCGAGGCCCTCGACGACCGTGCTGTGCTCGCTCGCCACCACCTCGCGGAGCACCGGCGCCCAGAACCCGTCGTCAGCGACGGTCGCGGGGCCCAGCGCGCCGCCCGGCTCGACGCCCTCCGCGGCCACCAGGCGCGCGCCGTCGTCGCCGAGCAGGTAGAGCAGTGCGGCCGGGACGTCGGCGCGGTAGTGCGACAGGACCTCGACGGCGGCCGCCCCCGCCGCCTCCACATCCGTCGCGCTGCCCAGCTCGGCGAGCTCGCCGAGCGCCCGCAGCCGCCGCTCGCCGACGACCTGCGCCGTGGTCTCCGTGCAGGCGCAGAACACCCCGTCCGCGCCGGGACCCTCGCCACCGATGGCGCTCAGGGAGTAGGTGAACCACGCCTCCTCCGGCCAGCCGCGGCGGGTCAGCAGCATCGGCATGTCCTCGTGGAAGACCGCCTTGCCGGCCAGCGCGTCCGCCAGCACGGGCTGCAGACCCGGCCACACCTCGGGCCAGATGCCCCCGAACGCCGCCGCCAGCGCGTCCGGGTGCCGCGCCCCGAGCAGCGGGGCGTAGGCGTCGTTGTAGAGCAGCGACCACCGCGGGCCTGCCGCGACGCACATCGGCAGCTGCGAGCGCAGCAGCAGCTCGGTGGCCGTGCGCAGTGCGGGCGGCCAGCCCGCCGGCGGCCCGAGGGGCGTACCGGCCCAGTCGGCCTCGCGCATGCGCCGCGCCATCTCGCTGTCCCCGACGAATGGCGACCCCACGCCCCTACCTCCCGGGTCCGAGCCGGTGCCAGCATGTCCGGCGCCCCTGACCGGTGCAACCGGTCCGCGACGCGCAATCCCACCATTCTCGGGCAGGCTGCGCGCGTGGACGGGCCGGCCTGCGCACCTGCCGCCGCTCACCGCTGCCCGGCCCGGGGGGGGGGCTCGACGGTGGCCGACCGCATCGAGGTCGTGCTCGGCGGTTACGGGTGGTGACTACTCGCTGCGCTCGAGCTCGTAGGCGTCGTCGCCGACCCAGATCCGCAGCCCGTCGCCGTCGTCGGTGATGAACCCGTCCTCCTCCTCGCCCAGCTCCCGCAGCGCACCCAGGGCAAGCGCATTCACCTCGACGAACCCGCCACCCGCGGCGCGGGGCCGGTACTCGCCTGCGAGCCGCGCGGTACGGCACTCGGTGGCCAGCCAGTGCGCGTTGTCCTCGCCGACATCGGCCCGCCAGGTCGTCCGCGGTCCCGTCACGGACCGCAGTATGGGCCCGACGACGCAGACCGTGGAAGACGATGGGTGCGACACTGAATCGCAGTGGGCGACACCCGTGCGAGCAGAGGGATGCCGTGAGGAAACGCGGGCGATGACGGGTCTTCGACCCGATCCGGGCCGAAGGCGGCCGCCGACGCGCCTGCGCGTGCGCAAACCCGGTGTGCCGCGGTCCGGTCCGCGGCCGCCATCGGGCAGGCCGATCGCGAACGGTGCCGCCCGACCCGCCGTCCGCAGGCCCGACCCGGACGAGGCGGTGCGTTACGGGCTGCGCGTCGCGGCCGGGTACGCCTGGCGGTCCGTCGCCGTCGCCGTCGCGGTGTACCTGGTGTTCGTGGCGCTGGGCAGGCTGCACTTCGTCGCGATCTCGGTGTTCGTCGGTCTGCTGATCACCGCCCTGCTCCGCCCGCTGACCGACCTGCTCTCCCGGTGGATGCCCCGCGCGGTGGCGGTGGCGATCGCCGTCATCCAGGCGATCATCGTGGTCGGGGCGGTCGTCACCTACGTCGCGACGTCCGCGGTCGGGCAGTTCGGCCGGCTCATCGGGCAGTTCGCCACCGGCATCCGCGAGATCGAGAGGTTGCTGTCGGGGCCGCCGTTGGGGCTGCCGGCGGGCGACCTCCGGGGGCTGACCGACCAGGCGTTCGCGTGGCTGGCGGCGAACCGTGGCGAGCTTGCGGCGCAGGCCGCCGGGGAGGCGGGCGTCGTCGCGGAGCTGTTCGCCGGCCTCGCGCTCGCGGTGTTCTGCTCGCTGTTCTTCCTGCACTCCGGTGAGCGGCTGTGGGGCTGGGTGCTGGGCCAGCTCCCGGTGCGGCGCCGCCGCTGGGACGCCGCCGGCCGGGCCGGATGGACGGCCTTCGCCGGCTACACCCGGGGCGTCGTGATCGTCGCGGTGTCGAACGCGACCCTGGTGGGGATCGCGCTGTTCCTGCTCAAGGTACCCCTGGCGCTGCCGCTGACCCTGCTCGTCCTGCTCGGCGCGTTCATTCCCCTGATCGGTGGCCCGATCGCGCTGTGGATCGCGACGCTCGTGGCCCTGGCCGGCCGCGGCCCGCTGACGGCGCTGGCCGTGCTCGTGCTGATCGTGGTGATCGGGCAGATCGAGGGCCACGTGCTGCACCCGGTGATCATGAGCCGGGCGGTGAAGCTGCACCCGGTGGTCGTCGCGGTGTCCGTCGCATCCGGCACCGTGCTGGCCGGGATCATCGGGGCTGTGGTGGCGGTACCGATGGTGGCCGTGGCGTGGGCGACCTTCGCGCAGCTGCGCGCGACCGCCGACGGCGACGTGGCGCCGGATCCGCGAGCACCCGACCCCGGCGAGCCGGACCCGCCCCCACCGGGTGCCCCGGTGACCCCGCCGGTCGTGCCCGAGGCCACGGCCTAGCCTAGTACCCGACGTAGCTGCCGAGGCCGTCGCTGCGCCCGCCGGCCGCGACCGTCTCCGTCCCGTAGCGGTCGATCATGTAGCGGACGCCCGCGGTGATGTTGGCGACCGGGTCCGTGATGGGTCGGTCGGCCAGCTCGGGCTGCACGTAGGTGGCGAATGTCGACGGGATCGTCTGCATGAGCCCGCGCGAGGGTGTGCCCCGCACGGCGTTGCTGTCCCAGGTGTTGATCGCCCGCGGGTTGCCGCCCGACTCCGCCAGGATGATCTTCTTGACGCCCGGGGCGAGCCGCTGCGGAAGCCCCATCACCTGCAGGGCCTCGGCGATCCAGCCGTCCAGCCCGCCCGCCCGGATCACGCCGTGGATCCGGGCCTGCTCGGCGTGCACGGCGGCGAGCTGCTCGGCGAGCCGGCTCGCCTTCTGCACCGACGCCACCTGCCGCTCGGTGGCGTCGTCGCCGTCGGAGCGGTACGCGACGGGCAGCATCGAGGGCGGCGCGGTCAGTGCCCGGATCCGCTCCGCGGGCTGCAGCACGCCGGCGCTCGCCGCGAGCATCGGGTCGGGTGTCGCGCCGGCTGTGTCCGCCACGGCCGGGGTCGGGGCCGCGGCGGCCGAGGCGCCCGACAGGAAGGTCATGGCCGTGCCGGCGGCGACCACACCGAGCGTGGCGGCCACGGCGACGACCTGCACGCGGTGCCGGCCGTCCGACGGGGCCCGGTGCGCGGCGCGATCGCGGACCACGGCCGCCGTCTGCGCACGGCGACCACTCGGGGAGCGGTGACCAGCCACGAGACCTGTCCTTCCAGCGCGGGGAGCGACCCGCGCCACGAGCACACCGGTCGGGGAGGGCCCGGGGGAGCCGGTGGGGAGTCCGGCTCCGCTTGAACATGGTCGGGTCGTGACACTCAGTACGGGACTGTAGGCAAGTGGCGGGGCCGGAACAAGGACGCGTTACGTCATTCGGCGCAACGATTTCACCGCTCGCCGGATCGAGCAGGCCGTGGTCGAGCCGCATGACCAGCGCCGAACGGTCGTCGCGCACGACCGGTGGCGTTCGCGCTGGTCGGCTGGCTCGGCGCCGAAGAGTCACGCTGTGCGACGGGTCCCGTGGCTGCGATCGAGGTCGGGCCCGCCTCGAGTGGCTAGTGTCGTGTCGTGGGCGACGCCGTGCAGGAAGCCGTACAGGACACCGGGCCGGACCGCTGGGTGCAGCTCGACGGGCTGGACAACGTCCGCGACGCCGGTGGCCTGCCCCTGCGCGACGGTGGCCGCACCCGGTTCGGCGAGCTGCTGCGCAGCGCGAGCCTGCGCTATCTCACCGACGACGACGTGGCGCACCTCGTCGACGTCGTCGGCCTGCGCCTCGTGATCGACCTGCGGACCGCCCGGGAGATCGACCGCGACGGCCCGACGGCGGTGGCGGCGCGCGGCGTCGAGACCGTCCCGCTGAGCTTCATCCCCGAGGACGGCACGGCGCTCCCGGAGTCCTCCGAGCCGGGTGCCGACACCGACCCGCTGCTGCGCGCCTACCTCGGCTACCTGGTCGACCGGACGGAGAACGTCGTGCGGGCCGTACGCCTGCTCGGCGAGTCCGACGCGGGCCCGACGCTGGTGCACTGCGCCGCGGGCAAGGACCGGACGGGCGTGCTGCTCGCCCTCGTGCTCGACGCGGTCGGCGTCGAGCGCGAGGCGGTGATCGCGGACTACGCGCTGTCGGCGCAGCACGTGGAGGCGATGTTCCGGCGGTGGACCTCGGCCCTGGGCCGGGAGATGCCCGCCGACCTCACCCCGCACCTGCCCCGGGCCGAGGTGATCGCGACGGTGCTGTCCCGGTTGGACGACGCGCACGGCCGCGACGGCTCCGACGGCGCGGTGGGCTGGCTGCGGGCGAACGGGCTCGACGACGCCTCGCTCGAGCGGCTGCGGGCACGCCTCACGGGCCGGTGACCCCGCGGGCGCGCCATCGGGCGAACCATGCGGTCCCGTGTCACCGTTATGGAATGACGCCCCGGGGGAGAGCGCCGGCGATCAACGCGACCGCCGCCGCCCTGCTCGGTCTCCTGCACGACGGCCCCATGTCCGGCGGCCGGCTGGTCTCCGCGGCGGACGGCCGGTTCGGGTCCTTCTTCTCCGTCACCCGCAGCCAGGTGTACCGCGAGCTTCCGGCGCTGACCGAGGCGGGGCTGCTCAGACTGGGTGAGCAGGGGCCGCGGGCGTCGCAGCAGTACGTGATCACGGCGGCGGGCCGGCGCGCGTTCGCAGCCTGGCTGGCGTCGGGCGGGGGCTCGGAGTCCCTGCGGAGCCCGCTCGTCCTGCGGCTGCTGCACGCCGGCACGATCCCCGCCGACGAGCGCAAGAAGCTCGTCCGCTGCAACCGTGACACGTTCGGCGCCCGGCTGGCGTCGGCGCGGGCCGCGGCCCGCGCCGAGGACGACCCGTACCGGCGGGCCGTCGCGGACTTCGCCGTCGCCCACAACCGGGCCATGGTCAAGCTGCTGGACGCGATCCCGCTCGACTGACCTCCGCCGCCCGGCGGCTCCTCGGACATGCGTGGGTACCCTGGATCGTTGTGAACCCCGACGTCGCAGCCGAGTTGAAGGACCTCTCCACCACGCTGGAGAGCATCGAGGCGGTCACGGACCTGCCCGCGCTGCGCGCCGAGATCGTGGACCTGTCGGAGCAGGCGGGCCTCCCGGACCTGTGGAACGACCCCGAAGCCGCGCAGAAGGTCACCAGCCGGCTCTCGCACGCCCAGGGCGACCTGCGGCGGGTCGAGGAGCTGCGCCGCCGCCTCGACGACCTGCCCGTGCTCTACGAGCTGGCCGAGGAGGAGGGTGACGCAGGGTCGCTCGCCGATGCCGACGTCGAGCGCGTCAAGCTGCGCGACGACATCCAGAGCCTGGAGGTCCGCACGCTGCTCTCGGGTGAGTACGACGCCCGCGAGGCACTCGTCACGATCCGCTCGGAAGCCGGCGGGGTGGACGCCGCCGACTTCGCCGAGATGCTCATGCGGATGTACCTGCGATGGGCCGAGCGGCACGGCTACGGCATCGACGTCTACGACACCTCCTACGCGGAGGAGGCGGGCATCAAGTCGGCGACCTTCCAGGTCCACGCCCCGTTCGCCTACGGGACGCTGTCGGTCGAGCAGGGCACGCACCGGCTGGTGCGCATCTCGCCCTTCGACAACCAGGGCCGCCGCCAGACCTCGTTCGCCGGCGTCGAGGTCGCACCCGTCGTCGAGTCCACCGACCATGTCGAGATCGACGAGAAGGACCTGCGGGTCGACGTCTACCGGTCGTCCGGCCCCGGCGGCCAGGGCGTGAACACCACCGACTCGGCGGTGCGCCTGACCCACCTGCCCACCGGCATCGTCGTCTCCTGCCAGAACGAGCGCAGCCAGCTGCAGAACAAGGCCTCGGCGATGATGGTGCTGCAGGCCAAGTTGCTGGAGCGCCGGCGCCAGGAGGAGCAGGCCAAGATGGACGCTCTCAAGGACACCGGTTCGTCGTGGGGCAACCAGATGCGCTCCTACGTGCTGCACCCGTACCAGATGGTCAAGGACCTGCGCACCGAGCACGAGGTCGGCAACCCGAGCGCCGTGCTCGACGGCGACATCGACGGCTTCATCGAGGCCGGCATCCGCTGGCGCCGGAGCCAGGAGACGGCCGCCCGGTAGGCCGGCCGCGGCGGGCACTTACTACGCTGCGCTGTCGTGATCCGCCTGGAGAGCGTCACCAAGATGTACAAGACCTCGACGCGCCCGGCGCTGGACCGCGTCTCGGTCAACATCGAGCGGGGGGAGTTCGTCTTCCTCATCGGGCCGTCGGGCTCCGGCAAGTCGACGTTCCTGCGGCTCCTGCTGCGCGAGGACGTCCCGACCAAGGGCACGATCACGGTCGCGGACCTCGACGTCGCGAAGCTGCCGCGCCGCCGCGTGCCCCGCCTGCGCCAGCGGATCGGCTGCGTGTTCCAGGACTTCCGGCTGCTGTCGAACAAGACCGTCGGTGGCAACGTCGCGTTCGCCCTCGAGGTGATCGGCAAGCCGCCGCAGACCGTCCGCAAGATCGTCCCCGAGGTGCTGGAGCTGGTCGGCCTCGAGGGCAAGGCCGAGCGGTTGCCGCACGAGCTCTCCGGCGGCGAGCAGCAGCGCGTCGCGATCGCCCGGGCGTTCGCGAACCGGCCGATGGTGCTGCTGGCCGACGAGCCGACCGGCAACCTGGACCCGGACACCAGCCAGGACATCATGCTGCTGCTGGAGCGGATCAACCGCACCGGTACGACGGTCCTCATGGCGACCCACGACCACTCGATCGTCGACTCGATGCGCCGGCGCGTGGTGGAGCTGAGCATGGGCAAGCTGGTCCGCGACGACGTCAGGGGCGTGTACGGGGTGGGCAGGTAGTGCGAACCACCGACGTACGTCTTCCCGCGGAGGTGGAATGAGAACCGACTTCGTCGTCCGCGAGGTCGTCACCGGCCTGCGCCGCAACGTCACGATGACCGTCGCGATGGTGCTGACCACGGCGATCTCGCTGGCGCTCGTCGGCACCGGGCTGCTCGCAGTCCGGACGATCGACCGCACCGAGCGGCTCTACAGCGACCGGGTCGAGGTGCAGGTCGCGCTCACCGCGGACATCTCGTCCGCCGACACCGACTGCAGCCAGGCCGTCTGCTCCCGGCTCAAGGCGACGTTGCAGAACTCCCCGCTGGTGTCCTCGGTGCGCTTCGAGAGCCAGCAGCAGGCCTACGAGCGATACCTGCAGCTGTTCAAGGGCCAGTCGCTCGCCGACGTGGTGCGCCCGCAGTCGCTGCCCGCGACGCTGCGGGTGAAGCTGAACGACCCCGAAGCCGGAGCGCAGGCCGTCCACGAGGCGATGGTCGGGCAGGTCGGGGTGCGCAACGTCATCGACCAGCGCGACGTCGTCGCCAAGCTCTTCGACTTCCTCTCCGGCGTGCGGAACCTGACCTTCGCCGTCGCGGTCGTGCAGGCCATCGCCGCGTTGCTGTTGATCAGCAACACCGTGCAGGTCTCGGCGTTCACCCGGCGGGTGGAGGTCGGCGTCATGCGGCTGGTCGGCGCGACGCGCTGGTACACGCAGTTCCCGTTCCTCATCGAGGCCGTGGTCACCGGCGTGGTAGGCGCGGTGATCGCGTCGCTCGGGATCCTGGTGGGCAAGTTCCTGTTCATCGACGACCTGCTCTCCGGGATCGTCAGCAACGGCGTGATCCCGCCGATCGAGGTCGGCGACGTCCTGTGGGTCTCGCCGATCCTGCTGATGATCGGCGCGGGGGTGGCGGCGGTGACGGGCTACGTGACGTTGCGGCTGTACGTGCGGCTCTGACCCGGTCCGGTAGGTGCGGTCGTGTGGGCGAGGGTCCCGGCCGGCCCCCTCCGCAGGCCGGGACCCTCACGATCCGGGTGGTCGCCGTCAGCGCGACCGGTGGTTGCGGGCGGCCCGCTGCGCCGGTGCTGCGAGCAGCGGTTCGGTCGGAGCGCCACCCGCGGCCAGGAACCGGCGGGACAGCACGGTCACGACGGCGCCGTCTCGCACGAGCAGGCAGACGTCCGGACGGGCCGCCCCGTAGCCGTAGACCGTGGCCGGGTGCAGGACCACCGTCATCCAGCTGTGAGGACGGAAGGTCCATGAGGCCGTCGAGCACATCGCTCGGATGCGCCGCAGGGCCAGCCAGCGCGGCACGCGTTCCACCCGTTCGCGGTAGCGCAGCACCGCGTGGTCGGTGATCAGCAACCGCGTCGGGTCGGGTGCGGGGACGAGATCACGGTTGTGCAGGGTGAGCCCCTGCAGGAGCGGGTGCGTCGGCGTCGTCATGCCGTCCTCCATCCGTTGGCGATGGGCAACAGCATGTCGGCCTCGAAGAGGAACACCAAATAGCTACTGCGTTAACCCCTCTTAACAGGGTGCTGTTACATAACGGGTCATGCATGCCGCTATCGTTTGGCTCTCGTCGTCGAACAGGAGGTGAGCGGGCGTGGAAGGTGTCCTCATCAGTCGCTCCGACATCGCCCTGCTCGCGAAGGTGCGCCGGCCGCTGGTGTCGATGTGGCCCGACCGTGGTGCGCGTGCCGGCGTGCCGTTCCCGGCGCCCCTGCCCGAGGCCGGGCCGCCGGACCTGTTCGACGGCGCCCAGGTCGTCGACTGGCTCGAGACCACCGGGCTGGGCAAGAACCCCGACGCCCGTGCGGATCTCGCCGCCTTCGGCGTCCTCGCTGACGCCCCGCGCACCGACCCGGTCGTGCTCGCCGGCCTCACGGCGCTGCTCTGCCTGCTGGTCGTCGCCGGCGAGCTGCCGGTGGACCACGACGAGCTGCTCGACCTGGCCGAGGCGACCGACCCGGACGACGAGTACCTGTACGGCGAGGTCGAGGCGCTGGCGGACCGCCTGGCGCCGCTCGCGCGCTACACCGCTCTGCTCGCGGACGCCGCCTACCACCCGGCGGCCGCATTCGAGACGTTGCTGGACACCGATGCCCGCACGGTGGATGGTCCGCGCCGACGTACGGCGCTGTCGGTGGCGGCCCGCCGGCTCGCGACGTCCACCGCGCTCGCCCTCGGCACCGATCTCGCCGACCCGGTGTACGTCGACCTCTCGCCCGGAGGCAGCGACCTGCTCGTCGATCTCGCCGAGGCGGCGGGGGAGCGGCGCACCGTCGTCGCCGCCGTGTCGTCCGCCGGAGGTCCTGCCGGTCGGCTCGCGCTACGCCGGCTGCGGGTGCACGACGTCGTCCGGCGCCCGCTGCCATCCGATGTCGACGGCCGCGCCGTGCTGCCCCGCGAGGCCGTCGTCCTCCTGGCCCTGCCCGCCCCCGACCGGCCCGCCGACCCGGATGCCGATGTGCTGCGCGTCGTGGACGACCTGGCGCTGGGCAGCGCCGCCGACGTGTGCGCGGTCGTCGTCGGCCCATCGAGCGCTCTGACCGACCGGCTCCGGGATCGGGACGCCGCCGCCGTGCGCGGGGACCTCCTGCGCAGCGACCGGGTGCGTGCCGTGGTCCGGCTTCCTGCCGGACTGCGTCCGAGCCGGTCGCGCAGCCGCACCGGCCTGTGGTGCCTGGGGCCGCCACAGAGCGACGAGCCCGTGGCGATCACCGCCGACCTCGTCGACGAGACCCTCGACCCCACCACGTCCGCCGAGCTGGTCACCGACCTCGTCGCCGGGGTTCGGGGCGGGCGCGCGCTCGCCGAGCACGCCTTCCGGTTCGCCCGACCACTGCCCGCCCGCGTGCTGCGAGCGCGCACCGGCGATCTCGTCGAGCGACCGCCGCGTCCCGGCCGACTTCCGGCGACCGCCGACCTGCTGGCCCGGGTCGCGGCGGCGGTCGGCCGACTGGGGCCGCTCCCGGCGACGGCGCCGGTGGTGACCGCCGCTCCCGAGGGGTGGTCCGTCGAGCCGGCCACCACGCTCGGGGCGGCTCTCGAACGCCGGGAGGTCCGGGTGCTGCCCGGCCTGCGCCTGCGCGCCGAGCACGTCGACCCCGCCGGTGCCGTACGGCTGCTCGGATCAGACGAGCTGGCCGGGGTGCGACCGGGTCGACACGCCGACCGCCTGGTGCTCGCCGACGCCTACCCCGATCACACCCTCACCCGCCCCGGCGACGTCGTGTTCTGCACCGCCCCCCGGCCCGTGGCACTGGTCGACCGGGACGGTGGTGCCGTCGTCACCTACCCCGCCAAGGTCCTGCGCGCCCGCGACACGCGACTGGTCCCGGCCGTGCTCGCCGCCGACATCGCCGCCCAGCCCGCCGCCGCCCGCGCCTGGAAGGGATGGACCGTGCGCCGCGTCCCGGCCGACCGCACTCACGTCGTGGCTGCCATGCTCGACGACCTCGCGCGGCAGCGCGAGATCGTCGCGGACCGCCTCGACGCGCTCACGGCACTCGCCACCGTCCTCACCGACGGTGCCGTCAGTGGTGCCCTCGACCTCGACCCGACCGACTGACCGGAAGGACCCGCCCGTGCCGCCCCGGACGAAGAAGGCCGCTGCTCCCGCCGCGCCGTCGACCATGAAGGAGCTGAAGGACACGCTCTGGAAGGCCGCGGACAAGCTGCGCGGCTCGATGGACGCCTCGCAGTACAAGAACGTCGTTCTGGGGCTCGTCTTCCTCAAGTACGTCTCCGACGCCTTCGACGAGCGCCGCGCCCAGATCCGGGCGGAGCTGGAGGAGCAGGACTACGACGACGACCAGATCGCCCAGCTCATCGACGACGTCGACGAGTACACCGGCAACGGCGTCTTCTGGATCCCGACCGAGGCCCGCTGGTCCTTCCTCGCCGCGAACGCCAAGGGGCGCGGCGAGCAGTCGATCGGGCAGCTGATCGACGAGGCGATGAACCTGATCATGCGCGACAACCCGTCGCTGAAGGCGACGCTGCCGCGGATCTTCAACCAGGAGAGCGTCGACCAGCGCCGCCTCGGTGAGCTGCTTGACCTGCTCAACAACGCCCGGTTCAGCGGCCAGGGGGCCGCCCGCGCCCGGGACCTGCTCGGGGAGGTGTACGAGTACTTCCTCGACAAGTTCGCGAAGGCGGAGGGCAAGCGGGGTGGGGAGTTCTACACGCCGGCCAGCGTCGTCCGTGTGCTGGTGGAGGTGCTGGAGCCGACGTCGGGCCGGGTGTACGACCCGTGCTGCGGGTCGGGTGGCATGTTCGTGCAGACCGAGAAGTTCCTCGACGCCCACCAGAAGGACCGCACGGCCATCTCGGTGTACGGCCAGGAGCTCAACGAGCGCACCTGGCGGATGGCGAAGATGAACCTCGCCATCCACGGCCTCAACGCCAATCTTGGTGACGTCTGGGGCGACACCTTCGCCCGCGACCTGCATCCCCAGCTCACGGGTCACGACGGTGCCGACCACGTGCTGGCCAACCCCCCGTTCAACATCAAGGACTGGGCGCGCAACGAGAGCGACGCCCGCTGGCGCTTCGGCGTCCCGCCCGCCGGCAACGCCAACTACGCCTGGATCCAGCACATCCTGTCCAAGCTGCGGCCCGGCGGGACTGCGGGCGTGGTGATGGCCAACGGATCGATGACCTCGAACTCCGGCGGCGAGGGCGCCATCCGCGCGCAGATCGTCGAAGCCGATCTCGTGGCGTGCATGGTGGCGCTGCCAACCCAGCTGTTCCGCGCCACCGGCATCCCGGTCTGCCTGTGGTTCTTCGCGAAGGGCAAGACCGTCGGACGGCGCGGGTCGGTCGACCGCAGCGGGCAGGTGCTGTTCATCGACGCCCGCAACCTCGGTCACATGGTGGACCGCGCCGAGCGGGCCTTCTCCGACGACGACATCGCGACGATCGCGAACATGTTCCACGCCTGGCGGGGCACCGAATCGGCTCGCGAGGTCGGACTGGAGTACACCGACAGGCCCGGGTTCTGCTACTCGGCGACTCTGACCGAGATCAAGGCGGCGGACTACGCGTTAACGCCGGCGCGCTACGTCGGGGTGGCGGATTCGGCGGATGAGGACGAGTCGGCTTTGGAGAAAATTGAGCGGTTGACTAAAGCGCTGTGCGCACAGTTCGACGAGTCTGAACGATTGGCGGCGGTAGTGCGGGATCAGCTCGGACGGATTGGCGCCTAACGTGAAATTTGTGCAGCTGCAAGAGTTGGCAGCGGACGAGAAAGGCGCCATATCGAAGCCGTACGGCTCGGCGATCCTCAGGGAGGACTACCGCTCTTCTGGCGTTCCCATAGTCCGTGGGGTCAATCTGGCCCGTGGCATCTTCGTTGACGACGGCTTCGTCTTCATTGACACGGCATTGGCGGACAGCATGCCTGGTGCCAGCCTGCGATCTGGCGACCTGGTTTTCACTCATCGTGGCTCCGTTGGTCAGGTTTCGATGATCCCGCGACGGGCGAAGTATGAGCGGTACGCAACTTCAACCAGTCAGGTAAAGGCTCGACTCGACCCGTTTAAAGCTCTGCCGGAATTCTATTACTACTGGTTTCAGTCGGCGGCCGGAAGGGGCTCCATTCTTCAGAGTGTGTCTGCAGTCGGTGTTCCGGGGCTTGTTCAGCCAGTGGATACTGTGAAACGGCTCCTCGTCCCCTTGCTTGATCTGCCGGATCAACAAGCCGTCGTCAATGTCTTGGGTGCAATTGACGAAAAGATTCTACTAAATGAGCGAACAGGCGTAGTTATTGAAGAGTTGACGCGTGCCAAGTTCCTGGCAGCGGCCTCCCGCGAGGTACCTAAAGCTCCGGTCAGCTTTGCTTCAATCTGCGTAGTTGGAGGCGGCGGAACGCCCCGTACGACTGTATCTCAATACTGGGACGGCGACGTATGTTGGGCGACACCGACAGACGTCACGGCGCTTTCTGGACCGTATCTTGAGGGCACTGCACGATCCATTTCTGATGCTGGGCTTGCCGCTTGCAGTTCGCCGCTCTACCCTGAAGGTTCAATCTTGATGACCTCGCGCGCTACGATCGGCGCCTTTGCTGTAGCGGGACGGCCGATGGCTGTAAATCAGGGTTTCATTGTTGTTAACCCACTCGACAAGCGTCTCAAGTGGTGGATCTTCCACGAGATGCAGTCGCGTGTCGATGAGTTCGTCAATCAGGCCAACGGAGCGACCTTCCTCGAGCTCGGCCGCGGCAAGTTCAAGAACCTTCCCGTCTGCCTCCCTGATGACGCGGTCATGCTCCGGTTCTGTACGGAGGCAGACGAGCTTCACGCCGCCGCTCGAAACGCTCTCATCGAGAGTGCGCAGCTCGCTGAGCTGCGTGACGCGCTAATTCCTGCGCTGATCTCCGGCCGCTTGCGCGTGCGGGACGCCGAGAAGCAGGTCGAGGACGTGCTGTAGATGCCCCGCCCCGACCCCGTCGAGGCGTTCCGCGGCACCCCGCCCGCTTCCACGCTCCCCGGCTGGTACCCCGACCTGCTCGCCTCAGTGGCCGGACATGTCACCACCGGCCACCGCCGCGCCGTCGCCGCGGCGAACGCCGAGCTGCTCGCCGCCTACTGGGCGATCGGGCGGGCGATCCTCGACCGGCAGCACGAGAAGGGTTGGGGGGCGAAGATCGTCGACCGGCTGTCGGCGGACCTGCGGGAGCGGTTCCCGGACGCGCGGGGCTACTCACCCCGCAACCTCCGGTACATGAGGACCTTC
>JAEUJO010000246.1 GCA_016794615.1 Pseudonocardia sp.
CGCCCCCGAACGTCTCCCCTCCGAACGTCTCGACCGAGACCAGCGGCTCGCGCAGCAGGTCCATCGAGACCGGTTCGACCACCTGCGTCGGACCGATCGACGTCAGCGCTTCCGTGATCAGGTTCACTCGCCCACCTCCCCCTGCACCGGCGAATGACACGCCTGTAAGTACATCGGTGTCGGTAAGGGTGACGCAAGCGTCGGCGGCCGTCCGAGTGAAGTACTCCACCCCAACGGTCGCGTTTCCGGGCAGACTGGTTTGGTGCCGGTGGTGATTCGGGAAATCAGCCCGTTCTTCCTGCTCCTTCTGGGGGCCACGGCGGGCGGAGCAGTTCTCGCGGCCGTCGGCACGGGAGCGGTGCTCGTCGCGGGGATCGTGCTCGTCGTGCTCGGAGGTTGGGCGATCTCGCTGTGCCTGCACGAGTTTGCGCACGCGTTTGTGGCGTACCGCGGTGGCGACGCGACCGTACGCGCTCGTGGCTACCTGACGCTCGACATCCGCCGCTACACGAACGCGGCGTTGACCTTCGTGCTCCCGGTGCTGTTCCTGCTGCTCGGCGGGATCCCGCTGCCCGGCGGCGCGGTGCTGGTGAACCACGGCGCGATCCGGTCCCGCGCGGTGCGCAGCCTCGTGTCGTTCGCCGGGCCCGCGGTGAACCTCGTTCTCGGGCTGGCGCTGGTGTTCACCGTCGCCGCGGCGCCGATGGCTGTCGGGCTCGCCGCGGCGCTGTCGTGCCTCGCCCTGATCCAGGTGCTCGCCTTCGTGCTGAACATCCTGCCGGTGCCCGGGCTGGACGGGTTCGGGGTGTTGGAGCCGTTCCTCTCGCCCCGGGCCCGGTTGCTCTCGGCGAAGGTCGCGCCGTGGGCGCCGCTGGTGCTGCTGGTGGTGCTGCTGGGCCTGCCGGGGGCGTCCGCGGTGCTGTTCGGCGTCGGCGACGTGCTGTTCGGCCTGATCGGTGGGAACGCCCGCCTCGCGAACGCCGGGTACGCGCAGCTGCTGTTCTGGCGGTGATCCGCACGGGAGCGACGCCACCGCACCCCGTCCGCGCCGACGCACACCTCGGAGGGCCGACGGACCTGCCGGGCGGGGTGCGGCGCCCCGCGACGAGGTGCGGCAGCACCTACGACGTGTGATGAGCGGCGCCACGCCGCCCGTCCGGTCGCCCCGACAGCGCCAGCATCGTCGGGACCGTGTCGGTGTCCGGCGGCAGTGCGTCCACCGGCCACCAGCGCAGGTCGTCCGACTCGTCGCTGATCACCGGCTGCGCGCCGGACGGGGCGTACACGAGGTAGCGCACGTCCAGGTGCCGCGTCGGCACACCGAGCGAGCACGTCACCGGGTGGACGTCGACGTGCAGCGGCTCGGCGCCGATCTCCAGGCCGGCGATCCCGGACTCCTCGGTGGCCTCGCGCAGCGCAGCGGCGCGCAGCGTGGCGTCGCCCGGCTCGCAGTGGCCGCCGAGCTGGATCCACCGGCCGACGCGCGGGTGCAGGGTCAGCAGCACGTGCTCGCCCGTGGCGTCGAGGACCAGCGCCGACGCCGTCAGGTGGCCCGGCACGCAGGAGCGGTCGCAGGCGTCGGCGGGGCGGGCGTCGAGGAAGGCCAGCAGCGCGTACTTGAGCGCCCGCTGCGCCTCGTCGGGTGGCTCCCACACGCCCAGCTCGACAGCCACGGCGGCGGGGGTCACCACCCGGCACCGCCGTACCGCGCCCGTGCACAGGCCCCGACGCCCGTGCACACAGCACACGCAGTGCACGGACCCGGCGAGATGTGCACGAGCGTCACCACTCGAGCAAACCCTCCGCCGCGTCCCGCCGCGGGCGCGGCGCCAGCGGCTCCGCCGGCACGCCGACCGCGACCGCACCGAGCGGCTCCCAGTCGGGTGGGAGGTCCAGGACCGAGCGCACGACGTCCGGGGCGAAGATCGTGGAGCCCACCCAGCACGACCCGAGGCCCTCCGCCGCGAGCGCCACCAGGAGCGACTGCACCGCGGCACCCCCCGCGACGGTGAACATCGTGCGCTCGTGCGCGCGCCGTCCGTTGTCCGGATAGTCGTGCATCCCGTCGCCGGTACGGAACGGGAGCACCAGCTCCGGTGCGCGGCGCAGCAGGTCCCCGCGGCGCATCCGGCGGGCGACCTCGTCGGCGGGGCGGCCGTCGCCCTCCAGGTCGCCGCGCCACCGGTCGGCCATCGCGTCCAGCAGGGCCGCGCGCTTCGCACGCACCCACACGAACCGGAACGGCGTGCTGTGGTGCGGCGCGGGCGCGGTCAGGGCCACACCGACGGCCCGGCGCAGCGCGGCGGGATCCACGGGGCCGTCGGTGAAGTCGCGGACGCTGCGGCGCAACAGCACGGCATCGCGGCGCCCCGTCGCCAGTGCCTCCTCGGTGCCGAGGAAGAACAGGTCGTCGTCGAGCGGGCGGATGAGGTCGCGGGCGGCCGAGCCGTCGTCCACCGGTGTCGTGCCGCGCACCACCGCGACCGGGACACCGCCGAGCTTGCCCTTGACCAGATCCGCCGCCGCCGCGAGCTCGTCCGCCAGCGCCACCTCGGTGACGTGCAGCTCGTTCCCCTCGACGTCCACGGCGCCGCCGTAGCGGTGCAGCACGGCCAGCCCCGCGGAGCCGATCGCGGCGTCCGTCTGCCCCACCCGCCAGCAGCGGCCCATCGTGTCGGTGATGATCACAGCGACGTCGACGCCGAGCAGGGACTTCACCGCGGACCGCAGCCGTGCGGCGCTCGCGTCCGGGTCCGCCGGCAGCAGGGCCAGCTCGTCCCGCCGCACGTTCGAACCGTCCACACCCGCCGCGGCCTGCACGATCCCGAGCTTGTTCGCGACGATCAGCGTCTTCCCGCGCCGTGCGAGCACCCGCTCGGTCTCGGCGTCCACCAGCTCGCGGCGCAGCGCGTCACGCGCCTCGGGGTCGACGGGCGCGGCGACGAGCCGGCCCTCGACCTTGGAGACGATCTTGCTGGTGACGACCACGACGTCGTCGTCTGCCAGCCAGGGCGCGGCCGCCGCCAGGACCGCGGCGAGATCGTCGCCCGGGCGGAACTCGGGCAGGCCGGGGACGGGCAGGATCTGCAGGCCGGCCGCCACCCCGTGATCGGGAATCGGAGCCGACGCGGCGGCACCCGGGCCGCGGGCCGGCTCGGGGGATGGCTGCTCAGGCAACGGGAGCTCCGCACAGATCCAGGGCAGCACGCGCCATGGCGGCCGTCGCGTCGACGTCGCTCATCAGCAGCGGGACGGACCGGACCTCCGCTCCGGGCACGTCCGCCGTGTCGCCGGTGTGGATCAGCCAGCCGTCGAGCAACCCACCCTCGGCCCGGCCGCCGTAGTGCCGGCCCACCGCCTCGGCCGTGGTCTCGATGCCGATCGCGGTGAGGCACGCGTCGGCCATCCCGCGCACCGGACGCCCGGCGATGATCGGCGAGAGCCCGACGACCCGGGTAGCCGTGTCGCGCAGGGCGTCACGCATCCCGGGGATCTCCAGCAAGGCCCCGATGCTCACCACCGGGTTCGACGGAGCCAGCAGCACGGCGTCCGCCTCGAGGACCGCCGTGCGCGCGGCGGGCAGGACGGTCGCCTCGTCGGCACCGACCGGGACGAAGCGGTGCGCCGGCAGCTCGGCGCGGTGGCGCACCCACCACTCCTGGAAGTGGATGGCGCGGCGGGCGGCGGGCCCGGTCGCCGGGTCGTCCACGACGACGTGGGTCTCGACCCGGTCATCCGTGCCCGGCAGCAGCGTCACGCCCGGCCGCCAGCGGTGGCACAGGGCGGTGACGACGTCGGAGAGCCGGTAACCGGCGCGCAGCATGCGGGTCCGGACGAGGTGCGTGGCGATGTCGCGGTCGCCGAGGGAGAACCACGACGGTTCGGCCTCGTAGGCGGCCAGCTCCTCGCGGACCGTCCACGTCTCCCCCGCCCGCCCCCACCCGCGCTCGGGGTCGATGCCGCCGCCGAGGGTGTAGAGGCAGCTGTCGAGGTCCGGGGTGATCCGCAGGCCGTGCATCCACACGTCGTCTCCGACGTTCACGACAGCGGTCACCTGGTGTTGCGCGTCGTCGCCGCCGGCTCCGACCACCGGCAGGCCGAGCGCGGCCTTCACCCCGAGCAGGAACCGGGCGCCCCCGACGCCGCCGACCAGCACCGTCACCTTCACGCGGCCACCTTCACGCGGCGAGCCTACGTCCGTGGTCGAGAGCCCTGCCGCCGGCTCGCGCACAGGCACCCCGCCGCCGACACACGGGTGACGGGCCGGCACAGACCGCGGGGTCGGCTCGGGTGGCGCTCACATGGCGCGGTAGTCCCGAGGGGAGTACCGCGGGCCGAAGCGGGGTTTGCGGAACCCCGACAGCTCGACGTACCGCACCGCCCGGGCCCGTTGCGGGGCGTACGGGGCCAGCAGCTTCAGCATCTGGGCGTCGTCGATCGGGTGGCCGAGCAGCGCCCAGCCGACCAGCGCGGGGATGTGGAAGTCGCCGACGCTCACCGCGTCCGGATCGCCCCAGGCGCGCTGCGCGGTCTCCGCCGCGGTCCACACGCCGATCCCCGGAACGCGGCGCAGCAGCTCCCGCCCGGCCTCTCCGCCCAGCGTGCAGGCGTTCTCCAGCCGGTGGGCCACCGCCGCGCAGGCGAGGATCGCCCGGCGCCGGGCGGAGTCGACGCCCGCGCGGTGCCACTCCCAGTCGGGCACGGCCCGGACCTGCGTCGGCGTCGGCGGGATGCGCAGGCCCGCGGGCGCCGGCCCGGGGGCGGGGTCGCCGAAGCGCCGGCACAGCTCGCGCCACGACCGGCGCGCCTCGGTGCCGGTGACCTTCTGCTCCAGCACCGCGGGCACCAGCACGTCCCACACCCGGCGGGTGGCGCAGAAGCGGATCCCCGGCATGCGCCGGTGCGCGTCGGCCACCAGCGGGTGGTGGGCGACGAACGCGGCCGGGTCGTCGCCGTCGCCCAGCAGCGCGGGCAGGCCGGCGAGCGACCACGCCGCGCCCGGGCCCCACGCGTACATGACGACCGTCCCGTCGCCGCGGCGGGCCAGCCGGGTCGTCGCCGGGCCGTCCGGGGTCGTCCCGGCCCGCCAGACCGCCGACCCGTCCGTGGAGTGCCAAGTCGGGTCGCCGCGGCCCCGACGCAGTGGGGCGAGGACGCCGGCCGGGTCGACGGGGTAGGCCGGCCGCCACTCGCGGACCGCGCCGTCCGACGTCGCCCCGGCCTGCACGGCGTCCTTCCTACCCCAGAGGCCGGGCTGCGGCCGCCGCCGGTCCCGGCTCGGCGTCCGGCGGCGCGACCGCCCGCTGCTGCTCCGACCTGGAGAAGTAGCGACCCGGAATGCCGGTGACCTGGGAAGACGTTCGACGTGCCGGCTGCGATCATGGTTGGGTGCCCGGTAGCCCGAGCCGAGCACGACGGTCCAGAAGTTGTCGACCTCCATCGGGTGCACCACGGTCTCCTGGTCGATCACGGGTCGGGCCGCCCGTCCCGAACGCTGAGCACAGCGCCGGCCCCATGCTCGGAACGTCGCACGTGTGCGGCATGAGGGTGACCGGTTCCGGGCACGCGTACGGCTCGCGACCGACCTGGACAGCGAACCGGTCACCGAGGTGATCACCGCCGACCCGGACGACGGCGCCGCGGTGTTCGACCGGGCCGGACCGCGATTGATCGACGGCAGCCCGCCGGATCAGACGTCCGCCGAGAACCGCACGCCGTGCGGCGGGAGGACGACGTCCGGCCAGATGCGCATGCCGTGGCGCAACTCGCAGTGCGGGCCGACCACGGCGCGGTCGCCGACCACCGTCTCGGACACCAGTGCCCCCTCCTCGACCCGTGCTCCGGCCCCGACCACGGCGTGCAGGACCCGGGCGTTGTCGGCGACGACCGCGCCGTCGAACAGTATCGAGCCCTCGATGCGGGCGCCCTTGCCGATCGTCACGTTCCGCCCGACCGTGGTGCCGCCCGCGACGCGGGCGGTCCGGTCGATGAGCGCGCCATCGAGGATCAGCGACTCGCCGGTCGGGCCGGGCAGCGCGGCCGACGGTGCGACGCCGCGGACCAGG
>JAEUJO010000263.1 GCA_016794615.1 Pseudonocardia sp.
GCGCAGGGTTACGACCTGGCCGCCCTGCGCGCGTTCGACGCGTTCCCGATGACCCACCACATGGAGTGCGTGGCCCTCTTCCAGCGCTGACCTGAGATGAACGTCGCTGAGATGAACGTCGCTGAGATGAACGTCGCTGAGATGAACGTCGCTGAGATGAACGTCAGGGCCCAGCGCACCGCCGACAAGGGCGCTGATGTTCACTTCGCGCCGCGAATCCGGCCTGCGGGGCGGCCGGGCGCCTACGCTCACGCCGTGGAGGATGCGAGGAAGGCGCGAGTCGACGACGTGCACGAGCTCGCCCGCGCCATGCCGCACGTCACGATCTACCCCGGAACCGCGAACAGGCCGGTCTACCAGGTGGGTGGCAAGTCGTTCGTCTTCTTCCGCAATCCCCGCCCGGACGCGGTCGACCCGGTGACCGGCGAGCGCTACACCGACGTGATCGTGTTCTGGGTGGCAGGCGAGGGGGACAAGGAGGCGCTGGTCCAGGACGAGACGTCGCCCTTCTTCACCACACCGCATTTCAACGGGCACCGGTCGGTTCTCCTGCGGGCCTGCCGGATCGGGGAGCTGACCCGCGACGAGCTCGCCGAGGTGGTGCAGGACGCCTGGCTGGCGCGTGCCTCGAAGCGGCGCGCGGCGGACTGGCTGTCGTCTCACCGGAACCCGGACTCGCGCTGACTCGCGCTGACTCGCGCTGACAACGGTGCCGACCCGCGCCCCGGGCGTGACCGCGCGCGGGCCGCCCGCCACGATGGGGGAGTGACAGGTACGCAGGTCCAGCCACAGCAGTCCCCGGCTCCGCACACCGCGCCGGCACAGGCCCGCGCGGTCCAGCAACGCATCGCCGACGAGCTCGGTGTCCGTGCCGGCCAGGTCGCCGCCGCCGTCGACCTGCTCGACGGCGGCGCGACGGTGCCCTTCGTCGCCCGCTACCGCAAGGAGGCCACCGGAAGCCTCGACGACGCCCAACTGCGCACCCTGGAGGAACGGTTGCGCTACCTGCGCGAGCTCGAGGAGCGCCGGGCCGTGGTGCTCGACTCGATCCGCTCGCAGGGCAAGCTCGACGACGTGCTGGAGGCGCGGATCCTCGCGGCGGACTCGAAGGCCCGCCTGGAGGACATCTACCTGCCGTACAAGCCCAAGCGGCGGACCAAGGCGATGATCGCCCGCGAGAACGGTCTCGAGCCGCTGGCCGATGCCCTGCTGGCCGATCCGACCCTCGACCCGACCGCGACGGCCGCGGGCTACGTGACCGAGAACGTCCCCGACGCCGTGGCGGCGCTGGAGGGCGCCCGCGCCATCCTCGTCGAGCGGTTCTCCGAGGACGCCGACCTGATCGGCGGCCTGCGCGAGCGCATGTGGAACCGCGGCCGGCTGGTGTCGACGGTGCGTGAGGGCAAGCAGGCCGAGGGCGCGAAGTTCGCCGACTACTTCGACTTCTCCGAGCCCTTCACGAAGCTGCCCTCTCACCGGATCCTCGCCGTGTTCCGCGGGGAGAAGGAGGACGTGCTCGACGTCACCCTCGACCCGGGGGACGGCTCGGACTCCGAGGAGCCGGTCACCGACTACGAGCGGTCGGTCGCCGCCGCGGCGGGCATCAGTATCGGACGCCCAGCCCGCGAGGGCGGAAACGAACGCTCAGCCCGCGAGGGCGGAAACGAACGCCCGGCCCGCGAGGGCGGAAACGAACGCCCGGCCCGCGAGGGCGGAAACGAGGGCCGCGCGGCGGACAAGTGGCTCGCCCAGGTGGTGCGCTGGACCTGGCGCACCCGGATCCTGCTCGGGCTGCAGGTCGACCTGCGGATGCGGCTGCGGACGGTCGCGGAGGAGGCCGCGATCGCCGTCTTCGCCGCGAACCTGCGGGACCTGCTGCTCGCCGCCCCGGCCGGCACCCGCTCCACGATGGGCCTGGATCCGGGCCTGCGCACCGGCGTCAAGGTGGCGGTCGTCGACGCCACGGGCAAGGTCGTCGCCACGGACACGATCTACCCGCACGAGCCGCGCCGGGACTGGAACGGCGCGCTCGCCACCCTGACCCGGCTCGCGGTCGCACACGACGTCGACCTCATCGCGATCGGCAACGGCACGGCGTCGCGCGAGACCGACAAGCTCGCCGGCGAGGTGGTCGCGGCGAACCCGGGGCTCAAGATGACGAAGGTCGTCGTGAGCGAGGCCGGGGCGTCGGTGTACTCCGCGTCGGCCTACGCGTCGGCCGAGCTGCCGCACCTCGACGTCTCGCTGCGCGGTGCCGTGTCGATCGCCCGCCGCCTGCAGGACCCGCTCGCGGAGCTCGTCAAGATCGACCCGAGGTCCATCGGGGTGGGCCAGTACCAGCACGACCTGCCCGAGTCGTCGCTGTCGCGCTCGCTGGACGCGGTGGTCGAGGACGCCGTGAACGCCGTCGGCGTGGACGTCAACACCGCCTCGGTCCCGCTCCTGCGCCGCGTCTCCGGGATCACCGAGGGCCTCGCGACGCAGATCGTGACGCATCGCGACGCACACGGCCCGTTCCGGGCCCGGACGGCGCTCAACGACGTGCCGCGGCTGGGCCCGAAGGCGTTCGAGCAGTGCGCGGGCTTCCTCCGCATCCGCGGCGGCGACGACCCGCTCGACGTCTCCGGCGTGCACCCGGAGGCATACCCGGTGGTGCGCCGGATCGTCGCGAGGGCGGGTGGCGACGTCGCGACGTTGTTGGGCAACGCCGCGAAGCTGCGGTCGCTGCGGCCGCAGCAGTTCGTCGACGACCGGTTCGGGCTCCCGACCGTGACCGACATCCTCACGGAGCTGGAGAAGCCCGGCCGGGACCCGCGCCCCGAGTTCCGCACGGCGACCTTCGCCGAGGGCGTCCACAAGATCGCTGATCTGCGGCCGGGGATGGTGCTGGAGGGCGTGGTCACCAACGTCGCCGCGTTCGGCGCCTTCGTCGACGTCGGGGTGCACCAGGACGGGCTCGTGCACGTCTCCGCGATGTCGCGGCAGTTCGTGAGCGATCCGCGGGACGTCGTGAAGTCCGGCGAGGTCGTGCGCGTGAAGGTGCTGGAGGTCGACGAGGCGCGCAAGCGGATCTCGCTGACCCTGCGCCTGGACGACGAGCCCGGCGCGGCGGCGAAGCCGGAGCGGGGCGAGCAGGGTGGCGCGCGGCGCGAACCCGGCCG
>JAEUJO010000223.1 GCA_016794615.1 Pseudonocardia sp.
CTGGTTCCCCTGGGAGAACGCCGGTGCCTCGATCGCCGTCGCGGACGTCGACGCCGACGGGCGTCCGGACGTCGTGCTCCTCATGGTCGACGCGCCCCCGGGACGCAACGCCGGCTACTACCGCGTCGGCCGTGCGCTCGACGAGTCCGGCGCGCTCACCGAGGGGTGGACCGACTGGCCGATGTACGGGCACCTGTTCCTGCTGGCCGACGGCCGCGTATTCTACAGCGGCGGCCAGTACGGCGACAACAACGGCGTGCGGCCCGCGGTCTGGAACCTCGAGACGAACGCCACCGTCGACGTCCCGGGCCTGCCCGATCCCGGCAGCCGCAACCAGTCCGCCAGCGTGCTCCTGCCCCCCGCGCAGGCCCAGCAGGTGATGATCATCGGTGGCGGCCCGTACGACATGCACGACCAGGCGGGAGCGACGGCCGCGACCGCCGTCGCCGACCTCGCCGACGTCACCGCCGCCGCTCCGGCCTATGCGCGCACGGCCGACCTGCACATGGGCCGCATGCACCTGTGCGCGACGCTGCTACCGGACCGCACCGTGCTGGTCAACGGCGGCGCGATGATGGAGGAGACGGCCGCGCAGGCTGCGTTCGGCGCCGAGATCTACCACCCGGCGGCGGGGGAGTGGCGCATGGCGGCCGACAGCCGGGTGCCCCGGCTCTACCACTCGGTCGCCGTGCTCCTGCCGGACGGCCGGGTCGTGACGGCGGGGTCGAACCCGCAGCGCAAGACCGAGGAGATGCGCGTCGAGGTCTTCTGGCCGCCCTACCTGTTCGCGGGGCCCCGGCCGTCGGTGGTGCCCGCGCAGCAGGAGGTGACGTACGGGGCGGTGCTGGCGGCGACGGTGCCGGGCGCGGCGGCCGTCGCGAGCGCCGCGCTGATGCGCCCCGTGGCCACCACGCACTCCAGCGACCTGGAGCAGCGGCTGGTCGACCTGCCGCTGACCGTCGTCGGAGCGGACACCCTCGCGCTGACGCTCCCGGCATCGCCGAACCTGGCGCCGCCCGGCTGGTACCTGCTCACGGTGCTCGACGCGGCGGGAAGACCGTCGCCTGCGGCGTGGGTCCACCTGAGGTGAGGGGAGACGAGACGCGATGACGACGACGGAGCCGAGCGCGCCGCTGCGCACGGGTTGGGAGGACGACACGCCGTCCAGCGACAGCCTCGCGCTCGCCGCGCTGCGCGCCATGGCCGATCGGACCGCCGACTGGGCCGAGGCCGTCGGGGGTCGGGTGCGGCGCGCCTCGGGCGTGGTGCTGGCCGACGCGCTGTCGCCGTGCCTGTTCCTCAACGTCGCGACCGTGCCCGCGGTCGTCGACCCGGCCACCGCGCGGGCGGTCGCCGACTTCTTCCCCGCCGGGCGCCCGTTCCTGCTCGCCACCCCGCACCCGACCGCCGACCTGCGCCCGGCCGGACTGGCCCTGGTCGGGCACCCGCCGTTCATGGTCCGGCCCGCCGGAGGCACGCCGCCCGAGCCGCCGCCCGGGGTCACCGTGGTCGAGGTCCGCGACGCCGCCGGGCTCGACGTCTGGGACCGGGTGCTCGCCGCGGGGTTCCCCGCCCCGCACTCACCGGCCCCGCCCGCGCTGCTGGGCGGCCCGGCCCGGTTCTGGCTGGCCCGGGTGGACGGCGAACCCGTCGGGACCGCGCTGTCGTACGTCGCGCACGGCGTCGTCGACGTCGAGGCGGTGGCCACGCTGCCCGGGTACCGAGGCCGCGGCGTCGGTGCCGCCCTGACCTGGGCGGCGACGCTCGCCGACCCGGACCTGCCTGCGGTGCTCATCGCCAGCGACGACGGCGCCGGTGTCTATCGGGAGATGGGCTACCTGCCGGTCACGCGGTGGACGTTGTGGTGCCGCCCCTGAGGATGTCGGAACTGCCGAGGGACGCCGTTCGCGCCCGCGGGCCGACCGGCGTCGCCGCCCCGGGGCGCCCTTGCCCGCCCCCATTGCGAGGAATTCTGGTTCGATCGCCGGTACGTGCCTCGATCACGTGATAGACAGCTCAGGTATCTGACGCACGAGGGCTTGTCCAAGATCAGCGGAGGGGCACAGTGATCTTCGGTTACAGCATTGTCGGCGCGATCATCGTCGGTCTCGTCCTGGGTGTGCTCGCCAAGCTCGTCATGCCCGGCAAGCAGGCTGTCCCGTTATGGCTCACCATCCTGGTCGGCATCGTGGCTGCGATCATCGGCAACTACGTGGCCACGCTACTGGGTGTGCGAGAGACCGTCGGGATCGACTGGATCCGACACGGGCTCCAGTTGCTCTTCGCCGTCCTCGGGATCGGCGGGCTCGCCGGGCTGTACGCCAAGAAGGCCCATACCGATCCTTCTTGACAGCGCCCGGCAGTGGCGGCGACGGCGGGTCGGTGCCGTGCCAGTAGAGGCACGGACCTACGCCGCCGCCACCGCCGCGGTCATCCCTGTGCGGGCTCCAGCCCGGCGAGGAGCACCGCGAGGACGTCGCGGATCGAGACGACGCCGACCACGGTGCCGGCGACGGCGATCGGGACGTGCCGCACGCCCGCGTCCCGCATGAGCGCGCCGACCTTGGCGATGCTGTCGTCCGGTTCCGCGGTCACGAGGTCGGCCGTCATGACGTCCGCGGCCTGCCGCTCGTCCAGGTCCTCGCCGTCGGCGACGACCTGGACGAGGTCACGCTCCGAGAGCAGCCCCGTCGCGCCGCCGGGGTTGTCGACGAGCACCACGCCGACCTCGCTCTCGTAGAGCTCGCGGGCGACGTCGCGCAACGATCTCTCCGAGGCCACACCGAGGAGGCGGCGGGCCATCACCAGCCGCACGGGGTCGGTGGGGGTGGGACCCGTCCGGGGGATTCCGGCGAGGGCTGCAGTGCCCTCGCCCTCCACGAGTGTCATGGTCCGAGCGTGCTCCGCGGCACCGCGGCCGGACAGAGGCCCGACGACCCCGCCCCGCTGGGCACTAGTCCCCCCACCGATGGACCTTCGCCTTGCTCCGCTGCGGCGTCGATGCCCAGGACACGGGCCGGGTCACGAGGTCGAGGTCGGTGATCTGGTAGCGGAAGAACTCGCCCGTGGTGAAGCCGTCGGTGTCGGGGAACCAGCCGATCCGGCCGGCCGCGGGCACGGTGACACCGCGATGAGTCCGGTGCTCGGTGAACTCGCCGCCGAACGGGTGCCAGCCCCACGTGCCGGTACCCCTCGGGTCACCCCACCGCGCGAAGACGAAGGACAGGGGGCAGCCACGGCTGTCGAGCCGCAGGCGGAGCGCGATCGGCGCGTCGCCGACCGCGAAGCGCGCGGTGACGCACCGGTCCGACTCGGCCGTCCAGCTCACCCCGAAACGGGGCAGCAGCGTCGTCGGCACCCACACGGCCTCGCCGCCGCTGCGGCCGGCCGCGCTGAGCGTGACGTCGCGACCTTCGGCGTGCATCACCGGGACGAGCCCGGCGAGCCTCCAGTCGGCCAGCCCGGCGCCGTCGACGTAGCGGTCCGACCCCGTGATCACCGCTCCGGCGCGTGCGGACCAGACGAACCCGGTGTGGGGGCTGATCACCTCGTGGGCCCGGAACGGCAGCCACCGCCCGATCCTGATCGTCCCGCGCATCCGGATCCGGGCTGTGCGCGCCAGCGGAGCGCCAGGCGCGACGGCCGCGGTCAGGTACCGCAGCACCGGCTCCGGCAGGCCGTCGAGCTCACCGGGCGAGAACACACCCGGCTGCGCCGGTCGCACCACGCGCCGCTCGGTGTCCGCCCTCGTCCGCACCATGATCCCACGGTGAGCCGTGGCCGTCGGGCCCGACAGAGGCGGACGACCTGCTCCGTCCCAGGGGTGCAGGGGCTGCCACGTGGACCCTCACGGCAGGACCAAGGACCGTGGCCCGGCGCCTCGCCGCGGGCCGACAGTGGACGGCGTTGGCGTGAAGGCGGGTGCGGCATGGACGATCACCACGGGGACGGATGGGCCACGGACCCGGCCGCCCGGGCCCGCCTGGCCCATGAGCGGCACGACCAGGTGATCCAGCATCTCTTCGCCACGGGCCTGGCCCTGCAGTCGGCGCTGCCGCGCATCCACGACCCGGAGGCCCGCGACCGGGTCATGCAGTCGGTCGTCGCGCTCGATGTGATCATCCACGAGATGCGCACCACGATGACCGAGTTGCGCACGACGCGCTGATGCGGGTCCTGTGGACATCCGTTGCGGCGGAGATCCACAGGCCCGCTGGTCGTGCGGAGCCGGCGGGGTGCGCCCAGACGATCCCGCGGCCTCCATGTCAGTGCGCTGACCACCCTCGACCGGGTTGGCGAACCCGCATCCCGCAGCGAACGCCCACACCGCCCGGTCCGACGGCGCGCCGCCAGACCCGGCGAACCCATGTGGGCACTAGCTCTTCGCGGGCCGCCCGTGCTGACGCCGCTCGGTGGCGTACACGGCCGCCTCGGTGCGCCTGCCCAGCCCCAGCTTGTGCAGGAGCGACGACACGTAGTTCTTGACGGTCTTCTCGGCGAGGTACATCTCGGCGCCGATCTGCCGGTTCGTGAGCCCGTCCGCGACGAGCTCGAGGATCCGGCGCTCCTGCGGGCTCAGCGACTCGTAGCGCGGGTCGTCGGGCTCGTCGCCCCGGCGCAGCCGCTCGAGCACGAGCGCGGTGGCCCGTGGGTCGAGCAGCGAGCCGCCGCCTGCCACGGTGCGCACGGCGCCGATCAGGTCCGTCCCGGCGACCTGTTTGAGCAGGTAGCCCGCCGCGCCCGCCATGATCGCGCCGAACAGCGCCTCGTCGTCGGAGTACGAGGTGAGCATCAGGCACGCGGGCGGCGGGTTGACCGTCGAGCGGATGTCGCGGCACACCGCGATGCCGTCGCCGTCGGGCAGCCGGACGTCGAGGATCGCGACGTTCGGCCGGAGCGCGGGGATGCGGGCCATCGCCTGCGCGGCGGTGCCGGCCTCGCCGACGACCTCGATGTCGTCCACGGTCTCCAGCAGCTGTCCGATGCCGCGACGCACGATCTCGTGGTCGTCGAGCAGGAACACCGAGATGGTCACCGGGACTCCTCCGCTGATGGCTGTCGACACCGTGGTCAGGGGACCGGCACACCGTACATCGCGCACCGTTCACGGCGGTCCGCCACATCGCGGCGGAGGACCGGTCCGACCGGATCTACGGCCGGAGCAGGTCGGCGAGCGGTCGCCGCGGGGTTCGGGTCGTCGGCCAGCCGCGCCCGATCCGGAGCACGGCCACGGGCGGGTGCGCCGCCCCGACGAGCCTGCGCAGCTCCTCGCGCACATCGGGGACCTCCACCAGCTGGGAGAGGAACGACGCCGCCAGGCCGTCCACGGTCGCGGTGAGCAGCACCCGTTGCATCGCCTCGCCCGCACGGACCTCCGCGGCCGGGCCGGTCACGTGTGGGATCAGCACGGCGAGCAGTGGCTCGTCCTCGGCGTCGCGGCCCGGCACTCGCGTCCGCGCGGTGCCGCCGGTGAAGTCGCGCACCACCCAGCGGTCGTGCGGAGCCGGTGCCGGCCCGGCGGCGCGGGCGGGCACGCCGTCCGGCCGGTCGGCCGCTGCCCCGATCCAGTGCAGCAGCTCGTCGCGGAACGCCGGATCGGCCAGCTGCCTGCGGTGCGCCGCGACCGAGAGCCGGCCGACCTCGGCCCGCTGGGCGGGCGGCACGACGTGCAGCAGCGCCCCCTCCTCGGCGGCGGCCCGGCACAGCGCGTGGCGCTCCGCGGCGCCGACCGCGGCGTCGGTGAACGGGCGGCGGTTGGTGTGGCGGCGGGGCACGGCGTCGAGCAGGCGCGTCAGCTCGGGTGTCGCGCGGGCGGTCCCCCCGCGCCGGACCTCGGCGACGAGGTCGGGCCGGGCGGGGTCGGGGAACAGCGCGACGGCCGGGCGGACACCGCGCGCCGTCAGTGCGAGCCGGAGGTTGAACAGGGCGGCACCGCAGCCCAGCCGCAGCTCCTGGTCGTCGGGGTCGGCCACGGGCATGCGCCGCGTGCGGTCGGCGTACAGCTCGACGACGTCCGGGGTCGTCCGGAAGGACCAGGGCTGGGCGTTGTGCACCGACGGCGCCAGCACGGCGGTCTCGAGCACGGCCGCGGTGTCCGGGGCGGACAGACCCAGCGCCGGCCCGACCAGGTCCACCTCGTGCGACATCGCACCCCTTCCTCCGTGCCGTGCACCCTCCACGGTCCTCTTCCGGGTGACGGGCGGGAACGGGCCGTTCGTCCCCCGGGTGACCGACCACCTGCCCCTTGGGGCGGACGTCGCCGACACGGCACGATCGGGCATGCGGGCCGCGGCGGGCGGCCCGCCGTATGCGGCCGGGAGGGCTGATGAGCACCTCGCGCAGGCGTGCGGTGGTGGTCGGGGTGGACGCCTCCGACTCGGCGCGGCAGGCGGTCGGCTGGTCGGCCGAGCTCGCCTCGGACACGGGCCGAGCACTGCTCCTGGTCCATGTCCCGGCCACGCCGGCGCCCGGCGACGGCATGCTCCCGGCCTGGTTGCGCGAGCTGGCCGACACCGCCGAGCGGCAGGGCGTGGACCCCGTCGAGGTGGTGCTCGTCGAGGGCGGGGTCGCCGATGCGCTGCTCGAGCAGTCCACGCCCGACGGGTTCCTCGTCGTCGGCAGCTACGGCGAGGGCGCCCGTGCCGGGATGCTCGCCGGGACACTGGCGCTCGCCCTGCTCGCCCGCGCCGACAGTACCGTGGCGGTGGTCCGGGGAGCCGCACCCGGACTGCCGCCACCCCGAACCGGGCCGGTCGTGGCCGGGGTGGGTGAAGGACCGGCCGCTGACGCCGTCCTGGAGCGGGCTGCGGAGATCGCCGCCGCGCACGGCGCTCAGGTGCTCGCCGTGCACACCTGGAGCGACATCGTCGTCACCGCAGGTGGTCACGGCATGCGACGGGCCGCGGCGCACGATTCGGAGCTCGCCGCCGACGCGGTGGTGGCGCTCGAGTCGCGGGTCGCCCGATGCCGCGAGCTCCGGCCCGATGTGGTGATCGAGTCGCGGGTCGTGGGCGACACCGCCCTGCGGGCGCTGCTGGATCAGGCGGCCGACGCCCGCGCCGTCGTGGTCGGCCGTCGGCGCGGGCCGGAGGCCGGGGGAATGCTCGGGTCGACGAGCCGCGGGCTGGTGGAGTTCGCCCCCTGCCCCGTCGTGGTCGTCTGAGAGCGCATTTCGGAACCCGGGCCGGGTGCCCGCGCGCCCAGGAGGTTCCGGCATGTCCCCTCGGCGAGGAGCAGCACGACCGCGCACAGCGCGACCCACGCCGCGCCGAGCAGCCAGCCGGTGACGACGTCGGTGGCCCAGTGCACGCCGAGGTACACCCGGCCCGCTCCCGCCGCGGCGATCGTGACGGTGGCCGCCGCGACGGTCGCGACGCGCCGCCGGCGGCTCGCCGTCCGGGCCACGAGCACGAGTGCGATGACGCCGAGCACCACGGTGGCGTCCACCGTGTGCCCCGACGGCAGCGAGAACCCGGCCTCGGGGATCAGCTGTTCCGCCGCGGGCGGTCGCGGGCGGCCGTACCCGAGCTTCAGCGTGTCGCCGAGCACCGTGCTCACCAGCGGTGTGGCGGCCACGAGCAGCGCGTCCAGCCGTCGCCCGCGCAGCACCAGCAGCAGGCCCACGGCGCAGGCCAGGGCGCCGAGCGCGACGATTCCGCCGCCGACCCGCAGCGCCGAGGCGAGCACCGTGCCGGCGATGGTGCGGTGCTCGACGACGAAGGTCCACACGGCGCTGTCGTAGCCGGTGGGCCCCTTCCCCGCGTCGGCGACGTGGTCGGCGAGCGCCGCGGCCACGCCGAACAGCAGGGTCGCAACCCCACTCGCGACCAGCACGCCGGGCGGCACGAGGCGCCGCGGGACGGCCCGGCGGCGAGCCACGACGGTGGTCCCGGCGAGCACGATCCACCCGGTCGCCGCCACGGCGGCGACGAGCTCCATCCGGTCGGCGAACATCAGCGGTCCTCGGCGGGTCGGGTCGTCACGGTGGTTGCTCCTCGTCACTCCGGCTACCAAGGACCCTGCCCGCTGCTCGCTGTGGGGACGCTGAGTGAACCCGTCAGGCCCTGCGCGCCCGGTAGGCCGCCACCGCGAGCCGGTTCCCGCAGGTCGTGCTGCAGTAGCGGCGGGAGCGGTTGCGCGAGAGGTCGAGGACGATGCCGTCGCACGCCGCGTCGGCGCAGACGGTGAGCCGGCTCAGCTCGTCCGCGCGGATCACGTCGACCATCGCCATCGCCGTCTCCACCGCGATCCGGTCGGCCAGCGGGGCGGACGGGTCGGTGGCGTGCAGGTGGTAGTCCCAGCCGTCGTGGCGGACCAGCCGGGGGACCGCGTGTCGCCCGGCGAGGATCGCGTTGACCTGCGTCACCGCCTCGTCGCGGTCCGCGGTGAGCAGCGCGCGTAGCGGAGCGCGCAGCCCGCGGACGGACGCCAGCTCCGCGTCGTCGTGGGTGCGGTCGCCGCTGTGGCGGTGGGCGACGAAGAAGGCGTCCAGCTGGGCCGGGGTGGTCAGGGTGTCCGGCGGCTCGGCCGAGTTGACCAGTGCGACGGCAGCGAGCAGGGATGCCTCGGTGTCATGGGTGAAAACCACTTTGACACTTTACCGCTCGCCGCCTAGCGTCATGAGCTATGGCGACGATGACTCATGACGGGATTCGTGCCGGTATCCCGGCTTCCGGCTGGCTGCTCGCGGCGGTGTCGGCAGCGTCGTTCGGGCTCTCCGGCGCCGTCGGCCGCGGCGTCATGGACGCCGGCTGGTCAGCGGCCGCCGCCGTCACGATCCGGGTGCTCCTCGGCGCGGCGGTGCTGATCCCGGTCGCGGTGCTGCAGCTGCGCGGCCGCTGGCACCTCGTCCGCCGGAACCTCCCGCTCATGGCCGTCTACGGCGCCGTCCCCGTCGCCGGCTGCCAGTTCGCCTACTTCACCGCGGTCGGGCACGTGCCGGTCGGGGTCGCAATACTGATCGAGTTCACCTCACCGGTCGCGGTGGTCGGCTGGCTGTGGCTGCGCCGTGGGGAGCGGCCCACCCGGCTGACGATCCTGGGCGCGGTGCTCGGCCTCGTCGGGCTCCTGCTCGTCATCGACCTGGCCGGTGGAACGACGAGCCTCGTCGGCGTGGTGTGGTCACTCGTGGCGATGGTGGGCGGCGCGTTCTACTTCGTGCTGTCGTCGCGTGACGTGGACGGCCTGCCCGGCACCGCACTCGCCGCGGGCGGGCTGCTCGTCGGCGGGCTCCTGCTGCTCGGCGCGGGGCTGACCGGGCTGGTGCCGCTCACGGCGTCGGTGACGCCGGTCACCTACGCCGGGTTCACCGTCGGCTGGTGGATCCCGATCACCGTGCTCGGCCTGGTCACCGCGGCGGCGGCCTACGGCTGCGGGATCGCCGCCACGCGCCGCCTCGGCGCCCGCCTCGCCTCGTTCGTCGCCATGTCCGAGGTCCTCGCCGCTCTGGTCTTCGCGGGCCTGCTGCTCGGCCAGGCCCCGGCCCCCGTCCAGATCGTCGGCGGGCTGCTCATCGTCGCGGGAGTGGTGACGGTCCGGCGCGGCGAGCCGGTGGTCGCGTGAGGCGCGACGGTCGCCGGGACGGAGGTATCTGCGGCCCGGTTCGGCACTCCTGTTCGATGTACGTCGGCTCCGCGCCGCGGAGCGGCGAAGACGAGGGGAGAGGCCCATGCCGCGTAGCTGTGGGTCCGTGCAGAACTACTTCCGGCAAGTCGACTTCTACCCGAACCTGCGGCGCAACCAGGCTGTGCTGGAGGGCATGACGCTCGCGTCGGTGCGATCGGGCAGCGGGGTCCGGCGAGCGCTGCCCGCGGAGATCCCGGTGGTGGTGCACATCCTGTACCGGACCGAGGCCGACAACCTCTCCGACGAGCAGGTCGCCACCCAGATCGCGGTGCTCAACGAGGACTACGCGGCGGCCAACGAGGATCTGAAGAACGTGCCACCGGTCTTCACCGACCGGGTCGGCAACCCCGGCCTGCGCTTCGCGCTGGCGACCGTGGACCCCACCGGCGCCGCGACGACCGGGATCACCCGCCGGAAGATCACGACCGCGGCGTTCGGCGTCGACGACCGGATGAAGGCCGAGTCGACGGGCGGGACCGACCCGTGGGACGCCACGCGCCACCTCAACATCTGGGTCTGCCGGCTCAGCGGGGGCGTGCTCGGCTACGCGCAGTTCCCGGGTGGGCCGCCGGAGACCGACGGCGTCGTGATCCTCACCTCGGCGTTCGGCCGTGGCGGCAGTGCGGCCGCCCCGTTCGACCTCGGGCGCACCACGACCCACGAGGTGGGCCACTACCTCAACCTCTCCCACATCTGGGGCGAGGCACGGGTGCCGACGTGCACGGACACCGACTCCGTCGACGACACCCCGAACCAGTGGGGCCCGAACTTCGGCAAGCCCAGGTTCCCGTCGGCGTCGTGCGAGAACGTGCCCGACGGCGACCTGTTCATGAACTACATGGACTACGTGGACGACGACACGATGGTCATGTTCACCGACGGCCAGGTCGCTCGCATGCACGCAGCGCTGGAGTTCGCCCGTCCCGACCTCGGATGTCCGGCCGACGTCCCGGACGCCTCCTCGCCGCCCGTGGTGGCCCCGAAGACGCGGCGTCGTCGACCGGTGTCGTGAAGGACCTGACGGACCGCATCTGGCTGCGCTCCCAGGAGGAGGAGACGGGCGAGGTCCGCGTGTACCGACCCGCGGACCACCGGTTCCCGCCCGCGCGGGGCCGGGAGGGGCTGACGTTCCACAGCGACGGGCGGTTCGACTACCGGGCGCCCGGGCGCGGCGGCACCGAGACCGGGACGTGGAGCGACAGCGGCGACGTGGTGCGCGCGGACATCGCCGGGCAGGTGATCCGGCTGTACGTGACCGAGGTCGGCGACGACGTCCTGCGGCTGCGGTGGCCGCACCCCTGACCCGGGATGAACATGAAGCAGACGAACACGGAGGCGACACCCATGGTCCCGACGACCCCGCCCGCCCCGAGCCGCCCGCACCGCCACGGCGGCTGCCGGGCGGGTCATCGCCCGCCGGCCGCCCGCCCGCCGGTGTCCGCGGTGAGCCGGGCCGAACGTGTCGCACCGGACCCCGACGTCGTCGCGCTGCTCGGCACGCTCTGCCGGGACGCGTTCCTCGCCGACCTGGGGCTGCTCGCCGCGCACCACACCCGCCGCAGCGACAGCACCGGCTTCGACGAGGTGGCGACCTGGGCCGAGATCGCGCTGGCGGAGGCGGGCTACTCGATCACGACCCAGCCGGTACCCCGCGGCGGCGGGCGCTGCCGCAACGTGATCGCCGACCAGCCGGGCTCCCATGCGGAGCCGCGCGAGGTCGTGCTCGTCACCGCGCACCTCGACTCGATCAACCTCTCGGGCCCCGCCGAACCCGCCCCGGGCGCGGACGACAACGGTTCGGGCAGCGCGGGCCTGCTCGCGCTGGCCCGGGCGCTCGCCCGCCGTCCCACGGCGCGCGACCTGCGGCTGATCCTCTTCGGAGGCGAGGAGGAGGGCCTGTTCGGCAGCGAGGTGTACGTCGCGGCGCTGCCGGCCGACGAGCGGCCCCGCATCCGCGCGGTGCTGAACATGGACATGATCGGCGGCCGCAACACCGCGGAGCCGGGCGTGCTGCTGGAGGGCGCGGCCGTCTCGCAGGAGGTGATCGATGCCCTCGCCCGCGCCGCCGCGACCTACACCGACCTCGCGGTGACGACGAGCCTGCACCCCTTCAACAGCGACCATGTCCCGTTCATCGACGCGGGCATCCCGGCGGTGCTGACCATCGAGGCCGACGACGGCGCGAACACCCGCCCGCACACTGCCGCCGACACGGTGGCGGCGGTCGATCCGGACCTGGCGGTGGAGATCCTGCGGATGAACCTCGCCTACCTCGCGGAGACCCTCGGCCGGCCGTGAGCAGCGGTCACCATGCCGCGGCCGGTCCGCTGCGGCGGTCCCGTGCACGACCGCCCCCTACCCGGGCACCAGCGCCGAGTCCAGCCCCGCGTCGGTCGCCAGCTTCACCGCGAGCTCCCGGGCGTGGGGGAGCAGCGCCGGGATGTCCACGCCCAGCACGCGCCCGTCGGCCACCACCGGCCCGCCGTCCACCCAGACCCGCGCGACGTCCCGCTCCGAGGCGCAGTAGACCAGCTTCTGGTACGGGTCGTGGATGTTCGCCAGCGACGGGCTCCGTTCGAGGAACAGCACGAGGTCCGCCGCCTTGCCGGGCTCCAGGCTGCCGATCTCGTCGGCCATGCCCAGCGCCCGGGCGCCGCCCAGCGTCGCCATCTCCAGCACGTCCCGCGCGGTCAGCACCCGCGCCTGCAAGTGGTGCACCTTCTGCAGCAGCGCCGCGGTCTTCATCGTCTCGAGCATGTTCTGGCTGTCGTTGCTCGCTGCCCCGTCCACCCCGAGCCCGACCGTGACGCCCTCCCGCCGCAGGCGCGGGACGGGGCACACGCCGGACGCCAGGATCATGTTCGACACCGGATTGTGCGCGACGGCGACGTCGTGCGCGCGGAGCAGCGCGACGTCGTCGTCGTCGAGCCACACGCAGTGCGCCGCCAGTACCTGCGCGTCGAGCAGCCCGGTGCGGGCGGCGTGGCCGATCGACGTCGTCCCGCGCGTCATCCGCGACTGGGTGACCTCCTCGCGGACCTCGTTGAGATGCACGTGGAAGCGGCCGTGCGCGGCCACCAGCTCCGCCGTCGCGGTGAGGAGCTCGTCCGATGACGTCGGCACGGTCGCCAGCCCCACGCGGAACCGGCTGCGCCGGGATCGTGCGGCAGCCGCCGCCAGCGCCTCGTGCTCGGCGACGACCTGGGCGAGCGGCCGCGGGTTCGGGTCGTCCGCCGCGCCGTACGAGACGTCGCCGCGCAGCCCGAGCCGGTCCAGCCCCTCGACGACGCCCGGTGTCACCGGTTCGGCCCCGGGGGCGATGCACATCATGTCGGCGACGGTCGTGACGCCCGACAGTGCCATCTCCGCGCCCCGCAGCAGCGTGCCGACCAGCGCCATCTCCCGAGTCACGCACGGCTCGAGGGGGCCCGTGACGTGCACGAACCATTCCCACAGCGTGTGGGTCTCACCGATCCCCGACACGAGCGCCTCGGTGAAGTGCCCGTGGCAGCTGACGAACCCGGGCGCGAGGATCCCGGTGCCGTCGCCGGTGACCGGGGCCGCCGGGTACCTCGCCCGCAGCGCGGCGAACGGCCCGACGGCCGCGATCCGGGTGCCCGCGATGGCGACCGCACCGTCGCGCACCTCGCCGGCCGGGCCGGACGTGAGGACGTGGCGGGCCCGAACCAGCGCGACGTCGTCGGTCATCGCACTCCCTCGCTACGCTCGGTCGGCCCAGAGTGGTTCAACCCAGCGCGCAGGTGCTGTGACACCGGTTCGCTCGCTGCGCCCGCTCACGAGGCGGGGAGCCCGATCGACGGGTCGACGAACTCGTTCGTCACCAGCTGCTCGGGCGCCAGCCCGGCCTTGATCGGCTTGTTCTGGCCGGCGAACACCGGCCCGAGGACCTCGATCATGTGCGCGACGCGGGCGGTGTCGAAGTTGCCCAGTGTGGCGTCCGGGCCGTTGCCCACGATGCCGCGCTCCCGCATGGCACGTGCCGCGAACTCGGCGAGCCCGGGGGAGTAGCTCCAGACGGAACCGGCGTCGGCCTGCACCGCCGACACGATCACGCCGTTCGTCGGCGCCGGGTCGGTCAGGTAGGCCACCTGGGCGCGCTGCACGATCGGGACGAGCTTCGCCAGGCACGGGGCCAGCGCGTCCTTGTCGGCGGCCCGGACCGACAGCGCCTGCCCGTACATCGGGTAGCCGGTGTCGGCGACGAGCTGCAGGTCGACGTCGTAGCTGCGGCCCTCGCCCAGCTCGTTCCCATAGATGTAGGGCTCGGACGTGGCGAAGCCCGCCTCAGCGACGTCGCCGCCGGAGGTCACCCACCGCGAGGGGCTGCCGTCGTAGCTGCCGTCGACCTGCTCGGCGTGCAGCAGCCCGGCGGCCAGCAGGTACTGCATGTAGGTGTCGGCCTGGTAGTAGAGCACCGGGGTGCCCGTGGTCCCGAGGTCGGCGATCGTGCGGACATCGGGGTGCCTCGCCCGGTCCCACATGATCATCTGTGGGCTCGTCTCCAGCGGTGCCGCGACCGCGACGGTGGCCAGCTCAGCGGAGTTCTGGATCGCCTCGTCGGTCGACACGAGCCCCAGCGTGATCGTCTTGTCCGCGTAGAGCTGCGCACTGACCTGCTGGTAGCCGATCGCGGGCCCGCCGAAGCGGATCTCGAGCTGCACGCCGGTGGGCGTGCCGCCGTCGACGAGCGGGGCCGTCACCTTCTTCGTGTCGCCGTCGAAGGCCGGGTTCTCGCCCAGCATCTGGAAGTAGGCGCCGTACTCGGCCTCGGGGAACCAGTCGGTCTGCACGACCACCGTCGCCGGGCACACCCCGGCCAACGGCCCCGCCGCGGTCGTCGCCGGGGGAGCGGCCGAGGTCCCACCGGTGCTGCACGCGGTCACGGTGAGCACGGTCAGGCCGGCGGCGAGCCATCTCGGAAACATGCGCACAGGGGCCTTCCTCGTGGTTCAGCGGGGTCGGTGGTCGGCGGTGGCACCGTGCCATCCGCCCGTCGTCGCCCGGATCAGCAGGCCGAGCAGCGAGAACGCGGCGACGCCGAGCAGGCAGGCCAGCAGCGCCGCGCCCAGGAGCTGCTCGGTCTGCAGGCGTGCGCGGTACATGTCGATGAGTACCCCGATGCCGGGCGTCCCCTGCTTGAAGAACAGGTCACCCACCACGGCGCCGACGACCGCGAGCGTCGCCGCGACCTGCAGCCCGGTCAGCAGCGCCGGCAGCGCGCTCGGGAACTGGAGCTTGAGCAGGCGGGTCACCCGGCTCGCCCGGTGCAGCGACAGCAGGTCGTGCTGGCCGCGGTCGGCCGACTGCAGGCCGAACAGCGTGCCGCTGATCACGGGGAACAGCGCGATGAGGACGGTGACGATCACCCGGCTCGTCAGCCCGAAGTCGAACCAGAACCCGATCACCGGGACCAGGGCGAGGATCGGGACGCACTGCAGGAACACGGCGTAGGGGTAGAGCGACCGCTCCACCCACCGGGCCTGGCTCATGGCGGTGCCGATCGCGATGCCGAGCACGGCCGCGACGAGGAACCCGACCAGCGCGACGGTCGCCGACAGCGCCAGCCCGCGCAGCAGCGGTGCCCGGTTCACCGGATCCAGGAACGCCACCTCGACGACGGCGTCCGGTGGCGGCAGCAGGAAGCGCCGGTCGGCGTCGAGCACCACGTCGCTCACCAGGTACCAGAGCCCGAGGAACACGGCGAGGGCGACGGCGGGCGGCAACCAGCGGGTGCGCAGCACGGCGAGGCTCACGCCGAGACGGTCCAGTCGGCGTTCCCGCCGTCGGCGTCGCGCAGCAGGTCCGACACGCGGGAGGCGAGCCTGCCGAACTCGGGGGTGAAGCGCAGGTGCCCGGGGCGCGGATAGGGGAAGGGCACGGTCACCTCGCCGACGACGTGTCCCGGACGCGGCGAGAGCACGACGACCCGGCTGGACAGGAACACGGCCTCGGCCACCGAGTGGGTCACGAACAGCGCGGTGAACGCACTGTCGGTGAACAGGGCCACCATCTCGTCGTTCAGCCGCTCACGGGTCAGCTCGTCCAGCGCCCCGAACGGCTCGTCGAGCAGGAACAGCTCCGGCTCGAGCACGAGCGAGCGGGCCAGCGAGGCCCGCATCCGCATGCCGCCCGACAGCGCCGCGGGCCGCGCGCGGCCGAACCCGGTCAGACCCACCAGGTCGAGCACCTGCGCCACCCGGCGGCGCCGCTCGTCGCGGGGGATGCCCTCCAGCTCGGCGAGCAGCTCGACGTTGCGGGTCACCGTGCGCCACGGCAGCAGCGTGGGGTCCTGGAAGACGTAGCCGAGCCGGCAGGGTGCGACGTCCACCGTCCCCGCCGTCGCGGGCTCGAGCCCGGACACCAGCCGCAGCAACGTGCTCTTGCCGCACCCCGACGGGCCGACGACGCTCACGAACTCCCCGCGGTGCACCCGCAGGTTCAGGTCTCGGACCGCGGCGGTACCGTCGACGAAGGTCCGTCCCACGCTGGCCAGCGCGAGCATCACGTCGTCAGGCGCGGGCACGACCGCAACCCTAGTAGGCCGGGTGCCGGCCGGGACCGTGCGCAGACTCGCTCGATAGTGGAGAGAGGCACGATTGACGGGCTCCGTTCGCAGGAACCGGCTACGACAAGCGGGTGAGCTGCGCGCGGGCGTCCCGCGCCGGTGTGCCGAGGGATGCAACGAGAGGATGACGGTGGGCAGGCGTTCTGCGGCCGTACGGGTGGCTCTCGTCAGCACGACGGTCATCGTCGCCGTCGGCTGTGGCACGGCCGAACCGGCGGTGCCCGCCGCATCGGCCCCCTCGGTCGTCAGGGCCCCTGACGCCGACGCGAGCGTGATCCCCGACACGCCGGTGGCGGAGCCGCTGCTGACGATCACGGGCAAGGTCGCGGCGACCAACGGTGCCGGCGGCCTGGGCCTGGACCGCGAGCAACTCGACCGGCTCGGCCTGCTCGCCATCAGCGTGAACGACCCGTGGGCCAAGCAGCGGATCGGCCTCCAAGGCGTGTGGCTGCGTGACCTCGTGGCACTGGCCCGGCCCGACGCCGCGGCCACGAGCCTGCACCTGACCGCGCTCGACGACTACCAGATCGACCTCTCGCTCGCCGACGTCCGCAGGCAGCCGATCTTTCTCGCCACCCGCACCGGTGACGGGGCGGTGCTGCCGGTCGAGGAGGGCGGCCCCACCCGCGTCGTGTTCGCCGACGACCTCGCCCTGACCTACAGCCCCGACCTGTGGATCTGGAACATCGAGAAGATCGAGGTGCGATGACCGCGGCCGCGAGTCGCTGGGAGCGGTGGGCCCGCCCGCGCGTGCTCATCGCCGCGGTCGTCGCAGTGCTCGCCGTGACGGTCGGCATGATCGTGATGTACTCCGTGCTGCTCGGCCGGATGAGCAAGGAGGTCGAGAACGCCCAGGCCCGCTCGGCGAACCTGTCGAACGCCGACCGTGAGGTCCTCGTCCTCCTGCAGACCGTCACCCAGTTCGACGCCGACAGCGACGTCCGGGACATCCAGGTGCACCGTGGCGTCGCCAGCCGCCAGATCCTCGTGTCGGTCGCCTCGTTCGACCCGGACGATCCGCGGGTCCGCGAGCTGCAGAACGTGCAGCAGCACCTGGCTGCCTTCCCCTGGAACCGGCTCACGGAGGACCGCGCGCACGACGGCGGCCTGCATCACGAGGCGATGGTGCTGGTCGCGCAGTCCGAAGAGCGGATCAACGCCCTGCGCAGCGAGCAGGAGAAGATCTTCTACGCCGTCACCAGTTCCTCGCTCAAGGCCAACCAGCGCGGCCAGTTCACCCTCGCCACCCTCGTGACGCTCGTGCTCGGGCTCGGCATCGCCGGGATCACGGTGGTCCTGCGCCGCAGCCGCAGCGACGTCGAGCGCGCGTACTCCGCGCTCAAGGGCGAGGTCGACGAGCGCTGCCTCGCCGAGGAGGCGCTGCGGGCCAGCGAGGGACGGTTCCGCTCGCTCGTCCAGCGCGCCTCGGACCTCACGATCGTGACCGACGAGCGCGGCGTCGTCACCTACGCCAGCCCCGCCGTCGAGAGCCTCGTCGGCTACCAGCCGGAGGACTTCCTCGAGCTGCCGCTGCTCGCGCACGTCGAGCCCGAGGAACGCGCCGACGTCGCCACCACGATCACGCTGCTCGCCGAGCGGCCCGGGCTCGTCCGCACGGTCGAGCTGCGGCTGCGGACCTCCGACGGACGCAGCCGCTCGGTCGAGGCCGTGTGCCAGAACCTGCTCGACGACCCGGACGTCGGGGGCCTGGTGTGGAACGGCCGCGACGTCACCGAGCGCAAGGCGCTGGAGCGCGAGCTCAACCACCGCGCGCACCACGACCCGCTGACCGGCCTCCCCAACCGGGTGCTGCTGCTGCAGCGGCTCGCCGACGCGCTGACCCGGGCCGGGTCGCAGCCGCCCCCGTCGCTGATCGTCGTCGACCTCGACGGGTTCAAGAACGTCAACGACACCCTGGGCCACTCGGCGGGCGACGAGCTGCTGCGGGTGGCCGCGCAGCGGCTGCTCGGGTGCGTGCGCGAGGACGACGTCGCCGCGCGGCTGGGTGGCGACGAGTTCGCCATCATGATCGGTTCGGTCGACCAGGACGACGCCGTGGCGATCGCGCGCCGGATCGTCGAGGTGCTGCAGGATCCGTTCACCGCCGTCGACCACCACCTCACCGTCGGGGCCAGCGTCGGCATCGCGCACGGCGGCCGGCACGGGTCGGCGGACGGCCTGCTGCGCGACGCCGACATCGCCATGTACGTCGCGAAGCGGACGGGCAAGAACCGGGTCGAGGTGTTCGAGCCGGAGATGCGGGTGAAGGCCTCGCACCGCACCGCGCTGCAGCAGGAGCTGGCCCGGGCCGTCGAGCGCGGCGAGATCGACGTCGCCTACCAGCCGGTGATCGACCTGGGCACCCGGCGCCCGGCGATGCTGGAGGCCCTCGCCCGGTGGCGGCGGCCCGGGCAGCCACCCGTGCCCGCGGACGTGTTCATCGCGCTGGCCGAGGAGTCGGGCGCCATCAACAAGATCGGCCTCGAGGTGCTGCGCCGGGCCTGCCGGGCCGGCGAGCGGTGGCGGTACCTGCCGGGGTACGGCGATCTCGGCATCGCCGTGAACGTCTCCGTGCACCAGATCATCGCCGGGCACCTCGCCGACCACGTCGTCGGGGCCCTCCGGGACACCGGCCTCCCGGCGTCCCGGCTCGCTCTGGAGATCACCGAGAGCGCCGCGCTGGGCGACTCCGAGCGCGTGGCCGCGGAGTTCGCCCGCCTGCAGGCGATGGGGGTGCGCATCGCGGTCGACGACTTCGGCGCGGGCTACTCGTCGCTGGGCCTGCTGATGAGCTTCGCCGTCGACACCCTGAAGATCGACCGCAGCCTGCTGGACTTCGACACCACCCGCCGCGGGTCGCTGGTGATGGCGATCGCCGAGCTGGGCCACACGCTGGGGCTCAAGGTGGTGGCGGAGGGCGTCGAGACCCCGCAGCACCTGCACCGCGCCCGCGAGGCCTGCTGCGACGCGGTGCAGGGCTTCTACCTGTCGAGGCCGCTGGAGGAGAACGCGGTGGAGGGGTTCCTGCGGTCGTGGTCGGTGGCGCGGCTGGGGGACCCGGTGGTGCAGGGGTAGCCGTGCACCGCGCTCAGCGTGAACCCGCGCCGGTCACGATCTCCGCCGGGTGATCTCGGTGAGGGCCGATGCTGCGGCCGCGTAGACGGTGCACGGGTGGACCACGTGGGCCCCTTGCGGACCGGCCGTGCACACCGGGCATCGGCCCTCGGCCGTCCGCCGGTGCTTCCGCAGCAGGTCCTGGGCCACTCCGGGCATGTCCGCGATCACCATCGCCAGCTCGCTGCTCAACGGTCCTCCCATCCCTCGCGTTCGAGCACTCACCGTCCCGCGACACGGCAGACGTGGCAACGGCTCGTTTTGGAACGCGCATGCATGGATGGTCATGGTGGCTAGGCTCATCTGACACGCACTCGACAACCGTGTTCCACGGTGAAACACTGCGGAGGTGACCATGACGACCGGACAAGCCGGGAGCGTCGTCGTCCGGCGGCAGCTGGGCATACAGCTTCGGAAGCTCCGGCTCGCGGCGGGCAAGTCCGTCATGGACGTGACGGAGGCGGGTCTCGGCAGCAAGGCCAAGATCAGCCGCATCGAGACGGGCAAGGGGCCGGTCAAGGTCGCGGACGTGCGGACGCTCTGCTGGCTCTACGGGGTCGACGCCGCGACGACCGATGCGCTGGCGGCGCTCACCCCCGGTACGCAGCAGGAAGGCTGGTGGGAGGAGTACGGCGATGTGGTGGTGCCCGACTGGTTCGGGCTCTACGCCGGGCTCGAGGCAGCCGCCTCCCGCATCCGATGCTTCGAGCCCGAGCTGGTGCACGGGCTGTTGCAGACCCCGGAGTACGCCACGGCCGTCTTCGGGAGCGACCCCCGGCTGACTTCGGACGTCATCGCGCAGCGGGTGCGGTTCCGCATGGAGCGGCAGCAGCAGATGCAGCGTGATGATCCTCCCGCAGTGACGGTGATCATGGGAGAGAGTGCCCTGGCGCGGCTGGTTGGCTCGGCCGACATCATGCGGGAGCAGATCGACCGTCTGTGCACCGAGACCCGAGCCGATGTGCGGGTATTGCCGTTCAGCGCCGGTGCCTATCCGCTCCGTCGCAGTTTCGTGCTGCTCGACTTCGCCGACGAGGAAGATCCCTCGGTCGCCTACGTCGATGTCCCGATGGGCGCGCGATACTTCGATCACGACCCCGAACGCGCTGAGTACGAGTACGTGTTCGACGTCATCCACAGCAAGTCGATCCCGATCACGGAATGGAAGACATGAGC
>JAEUJO010000307.1 GCA_016794615.1 Pseudonocardia sp.
CCCCCCAGGTCACGGGCAGCGCCTCCAGGCCGCCGGTGAGGATGTCTCGTCGCGGGCGCAGCTCGTCCGGCGGGACGGCGAGCCGCAGAGCTGGGCGGCGGAGCAGGGCCGCGAACAGCGTGCGCAGTTCCAGGCGCGCGAGCGGGGCACCGAGGCAGAATCGCGGGCCGTATCCGAAGGTCAGGTGCGGGTTGGGTATGCGGGTGACGTCGAAGCGCTGTGGGGCGGGGAAGTGGACGGTGTCCTGGTTGGCGGTGCGCAGACCGAGCAGCACCAGGTCGCCCGCCGCGATCTGGACGCCGTCGAACTCGACGTCCTCGCGGGCGTAGCGCATCAGCCCGGTGCGCTGCTCGTCGTCGTCGCAGGGTGCGGGCAGGGCGGACCGGAGGATTTCCTCCACGGCAGGCTCGAGCAAGTCTGGGTCGGCGGCCAGCGCGGCGCGCTGGCCGGGGTTGGTGAGCAGTCGGAGCACTCCTCCGTCGATGGCGGTCACGGTGGTCTCGTGGCCGGCGAAGAGCAGCCCGGCGCCGAGCATTGCCGCCTCGTCCGGGCCCATCACCTGACCGTCGTGCGGGGTGGTGAGCAGCAGGCTGAGCACGTCGTCGGTGGGCTGCGCTTGCTTGGTCTCGACCAGCCCGCGCATGTACTGCCACAGGGAGGACAGGCCGAGCTGGGCGCGGTCGGGGTCGACGAGGTTGGCGGCGTCGTCGGACCAGCGACGGAAGTCGTCGCGGTCGGTGTAGGGCACGCCGAGCAGCTCGGAGATGACGAGCGCGGGTAGGGGGAAGGACACCGCCTCGTGCAGGTCGACCGGTGGGGTTCGGGCGAACATCGCGTCCAGCAGCTCGCCGACGATCGTCTCGATCCGCGGGCGCAGCGCGGCCATCCGCCGGGCGGAGAACACCGGCGCGAGCAGTCGGCGCATCTGCACCCGATCGGCGTCCTCGGCCACCGGGTCGTCGCCGGTCGGGCCACCGAAGATCGCCGAGCCGGACACGCGCGGGGCGTGCGCGGGGTCCGGGTGCGAGCGGCCGAGACGCAAATCGGCGAGCAACGCGTTGACGTCGTCGTAGCGGGTGACCAGCCACGCCGGATCGCCGGCCAGGGTGGTCACGCGACGGATACCGGTGTCGGCGGTGGTGGTCATACGGTCTCCCCGAGCGCGGTCGGGACCGAGGCTACGCCGCCAGAGGACCTGGGGTCGGGTCCTCGCACCTCCGTGCCAGGCCGATGCCTAGCGTAGGCGTTGCGTGACCTGCGCGAGGAGTGCAGTCGCCTCGGCCGCGGTGTGTACGCGGGACTGCAGCAAAGCCCCGGTGTCGGCACGGCGAGCCGGATCGGTCGTGGCCACTACGGCGTCGACGAGGTGTTCGAGGCGGTGCGCGACGGGGAGCCAGTCGGACGCCGTCTGCGTGGGATCCGGCTCGGAGAGGTCCCGGTCGAGCTGGGCCCGCCAGTCGTGGGCCCGCTGGTAGGCCTCGTCGATCAGGCGAGGGTCGGTGAGTCGCGGATCGGCGGGAGTGCGATCGGCGTACGCGGCCAAGGCGGCGGTTGCCTGAGCGAATGCGCGGGGCTGGTCGGGCAGCCCACGCCGGGGCCAGGCCAGCACCCCCGCGACGAGCGCGACGCAGCAGCCCACCACGGTGTCGACCAGTCGTGCCCACGGATCGAATCCGACCGGGGTGCTCAGTGCGACGCTGAGCAGTGCCGACCCGGTGATGCCGACCACCGCCAACGCGTAGAGCCGGGGTGCGCCGAACGAAGCCAGCCCGAGGGAGACCGCGGCGATCGCGGTGATCCAGGTGGGCGACGGGTTGAGCGCGAGCAGTATCGCCACCACGGTCACGCCGAGGACCGTCCCCACCAGCCGGTGCAGCGAGCGCACCAGCACCGAGCCGTACTCAGGTCGTACGACGACCGCGACCGTCAGCGGGATCCAGAACGCATGGGCTGGGGTGCGAAGCAGTATCGCCACTGCGGTCGCGAGCCCGACACACACGCCGATGCGGGCTCCCGTCCACAGCGCAAGAGGCTCCACCACGCGCTGGAGCACGGCGCGGGCGGATGCCGTGAACGCGGGCCCGCGCCGCCACGGCCCACGCCGGGCCGCGGAGGGTCCGGTGGTAGCGCCGGGCGCTGTGGTCGGGTCGGGTTCCGGTGCCGCGCCGGGTCCGGGGCGTACCTGCCCGTCGGCTGGTCTTCGCGCCGGTCCCCGCTCGCGCAGGGCCGCCGCGCTCGCCCGCCATCGTCGGCCGAGCTCGACACGCGCCTCAAGGCCGGCGTCCGACGGTCGCGCAGCGAGGCGGGCCGCCTGGTCGGCGGCGTCCCGGGCGCCTGCCCACGCCTCGGCGAGCGGGCCTGGCCGTAGCCGATATCCGGCGGCGGCCTCCCGGGCACTCGCCCAGGTTGCGGCGAGCCGGTGGCGAGCCGCGTCGTCGTCCGGGGCGGCGAGGAGGTCGCCCGCGGCGTCGAAGACCGCGGACACCGCCTGCCGGTCGGCGTGGCGGCCCGCGACGAGCGCCGGCACGAGCAGGACCGCGCTCCCGAACAGGTAGGCCAGGACCGGCTCCCACCACGGCATCCCCACACGGCCGAACTGCGTGTAAGCGAGGCCGATGACCGCCATCACGGCTGCACCGGTCGTGGCCGGCCCGATCCGGCCGAGCGCGCCCGCGAGCGCACCGACGAACACGGCGGCCGCGATCACCCACGCCGCTGTCGCCGGGATCAGGGCGCCGACGGTCATGCCGGCCGCCGCCCCCGCTGCCTGGGCGGCGACGCGGGCGGCCCGCGAACGGGTCCCACCACCCCCGACGAAGCTCGCCGCGCAGGCGACCCCGAGGTAGGCGATCCCGCCCACGGACAGGTTCCCGACGGCGACCGCCCCGCCGAGCACCACCGCGGCGGCGATCAGCGCGCAGATGCCGGGGACGACGCCCCAGCGACCCGGGCGAGGCCGCAGCTCGGCAAGCAGTTTCACAAGCCGGTAGTGAACCGGACGAGGTTCCTCGGTGCCCATTGCCGCGCGAGCGTGGCCGGCCGGGAGCGGGTGGGCTCGTCGAAGCAGCCGGTGATGAGGAGCGGGCGGGTCAACGCCGAGCTGAGGAACGGGATGACGCTGCGCACGATGCGTTGCAGCCGGAGCCACGCAGACGTGACCGTGGAGTAGGCGGGGCGGGGGGCGCTACACCCGCCGACCAGCCAAGATCACGAAGTGCGGCACCGGCGCGCATCGCACGGTGCTGTTACGGGTTGGTGTAGCGCACGACCGTCTTTCGAAGCATGTCGGCATGCAGCGGCCGGGGCCGAAGACGAACGGTAAAGCCGTAAGGAGTTGCCGAAGGTTCGTGTAGTGACCAGCGTATCCAATCGGGCTTTCCGCCGTGCGTGCTCGGGAGCCCGTCAGGCCGTCCGGTGGGCGTGACACTGCGCGGCCGCTTCAGCGATTCGGCGCGGGCCGCACGGCCACCGCGCCGTCGGGATGCCGGTACCGCCCTGCGTGCACGCTCGGCATCGCCCACGGGCGTCCGGGACGTGGTCGGTGAGCAGCTGGCGCCACACTTCGACCATGGGCGCGAGTTCGGTGGCGGCGGCCCAGTCGCTCGCTCCCGAAGCCTGAATGCTGTCGTCTCGGGGCATCTGCGCCTTCCACCCTTGCCTGGCGTGCTACTCGGACCGAGTCTACAGAGTACATCTGCGCGTGCATCTGCAAGAACATCGGTACGGACGGCCGACCGGGATAGAGCCTGTTCCTGATGCACAATGTGACGGCCCGACTACCGATCGGAGTCGTGCACTCCTCGGTGACGCGGTCGACGACCACACCGCACTGCCATTTCGCATCAGTGATGACGGTCACAACGTTGTACGAACATCCCTCACGACAATCAAGCAGACGATCAGGTCAAGCAGTGCGGAACAGCGCATTCACCACGACGCCGATCCTGCAAGTCGCGAATCGTGGCCCGAAACCTTCACGCCGGAACCGTTCTCGGACGACACTGTGGGAATGCTCGTTGACTGCGCGCTCTACTCCGACGGGAAGCGGGAGTCGGTCGGCATGGCCGAGGCCATCCGGAAGGCACGCAGCGTGCCGGGCAGCTTCGCGTGGCTCGGGCTGCACGAACCGACCTACGACGAGTTCGACGACCTCGCGCTCTACTTCGCCCCGCACCCGCTCGCGATCGAGGACGCGGTCAACGCCCACCAGCGCCCCAAGCTCGAGGTCTACGACGAATGCATGTTCGTCGTGCTCAAGACGCTGGACTACGGCGGGGCCCAGGCCGAGCTGGTCACCGGTGAGATCATGCTGTTCACCGGGGAGCACTTCATGGTCACGGTCCAGCACGGCAGCAATCCCGTCCTCGAACCGGTCCGCCGCCGCATCGAGGGCAACCGTGATCTGCTGCGCTACGGGCCGTCGGCCGTGCTCTACGGCATCTGCGACGCCGTCGTCGACGACTACGAGAAGATCGCCGACGACATCGAGCAGGAGCTGGAGAAGCTCGAGGCCCAGGTGTTCGCCTCGGAGGGGGGCGCCGACGCCGCCCGGATCTACTCGCTCAAGCGGCAGGTCGTCGAGTTCCGCCACGCCGTCGGCCCGCTCGGGCACCCGATGCGGGTGCTCACGGGCGCCCGGCTCACCGGGATCCACCCCGACATGGAGCCGTACTTCCGCGACGTCGCCGACCACCTGGCGCGGGTGGCGGAGAAGGTCGAGGCGTTCGACTCCCTGCTCACCGACATCTTCACCGCGAACCTCGCCCAGATCAGCATCCAGCAGAACGAGGAGAGCCGGCAGCAGAACGACGACATGCGCCGCATCTCGGCCTGGGTGGCACTGGTCGCCGTCGACACGGTCATCACCGGCATCTACGGCATGAACTTCGACAACATGCCCGAGCTGCACCTCCGCTACGCCTACTTCATCTGTCTCGCCGTCATGCTCGGCCTCGACCTCACCCTGTACCGGGCGTTCCGGCGCAGCGGCTGGCTCTGACCCCCCCGGATCCCACCCTGAACGGGCATCGGCGGTGGCTGCCCCGGGCGGCGGGCCTTCTCCCGCTGCGGCGCGCCGAGCTGCTGCCCGACGTGGTGGCGGGGGTCACGCTGGCCAGCCTCGCCGTCCCGGAGGTGCTCGGCTACGCCCGGATCGCCGGGATGCCGGTGGAGACCGGCCTCTACACGCTGCTGGTGCCGCTGGTGGTCTTCGCGCTGCTCGGCGCCTCGCGTCACCTGGTCGTGGGGGCCGACTCGGCGACCGCCGCGATCCTGGCCGCCGGGCTGGCGGGCCTGGCCGTCCCTGCATCGGCGCGCTACGTCCAGCTGGCCGGGGCGGCCGCGTTGCTGGTTGCCGCACTTCTGCTGCTGGCCCGGCTGGCCCGGCTCGGCTTCCTGGCCGACTTCCTCTCCCGCACGGTGCTGGTCGGGTTCCTCACCGGGGTCGGCATCCAGGTGGCGGTCGGGCAGCTCGGCGACATGCTCGGGGTGAGCACATCCGGGGCCTCGCTGCCGGGCAAGGTGGTCGAGCTGGCGACCGGCCTGTCCGGCACGAACGCGGCGGCGGTGGCGGTCTCGGCGTGCGTGATCGTCCTGGTGCTCGGGCTGCGCAGGGTCAGCGGGCGCATACCCGGGGCGCTGGTCGCGGTGGTGGCCGCCATCGCTGCGGGCCGTGCTCTGGACCTCCCGCTCCGGGGGGTGGCCGTGCTGGGCCAGGTCCCCGGTGGCCTGCCGGTCCCGAGTCTCCCGGGCGTCTCCCTCGCCGACGCCCGGGCCCTGATCCCGACCGCCGCGGCCATGTGCGTGGTGATCCTGGCGCAGAGCGCTGCCACCGCGCGTGCCTACGCCGCGCGGTACGACGAGCAGGCGGACACCGACAGCGACCTGGTCGGGCTCGCCGGGGCGAACGTCGGCGCGGCGCTGACCGGTTCGTTCGTGGTCAACGGCAGCCCGACGAAGACGCAGATGGTCGACGAGGCGGGCGGGCGGAGCCAGCTCGCCCAGCTCGCCGCCGCTGCGACCGTCTTCGTGGTGGTCGCGGCGCTGACCGGGCTGCTGGATGCGCTTCCGCTGGCCGCGCTGGCGTCCGTGGTCTTCCTCATCGGTGTCGACCTGGTGGACGTGGCCGGGATGCGGCGGATCTACGCGGTCCGCCGGACGGAGTTCGTGGTCGCGGCGCTGACGGCCGTCACCGTGGTGCTGCTCGGCGTGGAGACGGGCATCGCGGTCGCGGTCGTGGCCTCGATCATCGATCACCTGCGGCACAGCTACTCGCCGCACAACGCGGTGCTGGTCAGGTCACCGACCGGACACTGGCGGTCGTTACCGGTGACGGCCGGGGCCCGCACCGCGGCGGGGCTGGTCGTCTACCGCTTCGGTTCGGGCCTCTACTTCGCCAACGCCGTCCGCTTCGCCGACGACGTCGCCCTGCTCACCCGATCCGGGCCACCCCTGACCTGGTTCTGCCTGGACGGGGCAGCCATCGGCGACGTGGACTACTCGGCCGCCGCCGTGCTGGCCCGCGTGCGGACCCAGCTGCAGGCCACCGGTGCGCGCATGGTCCTGGCGAACGTCAACGAGCAGGTGGCCGCACAGCTCGAGCGCTACGGACTCACGGCCGCGCTCGGCCCCGGTGCCTGCTTCGACACGGCAGGCGAGGTGCTCGATGCGTTCCGGCGAAAGGCGGACTGAGGGCCCGGCGCGTACGGTGACCGAGGTCGGTGCGAGCTGCCGGCAATCGGATGGAGGTGCGCATTCGTGAGCATCATGGGCACCCGGGTCGTGCGCACCGAGGACCCCGCATTCCTCACCCGCGGCGGCACCTACACCGCCGATATCGCCCTGCCGGGTGCGCTGCACCTCACGCTCGTGCGCAGTCCCGTCGCGCACGCCCGGATCGCGTCCGTCGACGTCGCGGAGGCGCGTTCGGCGCCGGGTGTCGTCGACGTCGTGACCGGCACCGACGTCGATCTCGAGCCGGTGCGGATGGGGCCGGTCGGCCACGCCGCGATGGTGCGGCCCTTCCTCGCGACGGACCGGGTCCGCTTCGTCGGCGAGCCGGTCGCGGCCGTGCTCACCGAGCAGGCCTACGAGGGCCCGGACGCCGCCGAGCTCGTGATCGTCGACTACTACCCGTTGCCCGCGGTGGTCGACCTGCAGGCCGCGGCCAGGGACGAGGTGCTGCTCTTCGACGAGGCGGGCACCAACACCGTGGTCGGGTTCGGCCTGGAGAAGCCATTCGACGAGCACCTGTTCGACGGGTGCGATGCGGTGGTCACCGCCGAGATCGTCAATCAGCGGCTCGCCGCCGCGCCGCTCGAGACCCGCGCCGCCACGGCACAGTGGGGCGACGACGGGCGGCTGACGCTGTGGTGCTCGACGCAGAACGCCCAGGCCACGCGGGCCGAGGTCGCGGGCTGGCTGGGCATCGAGACCGCGCGTCTGCGGGTGATCACCCCCGACGTCGGCGGCGGCTTCGGCGCGAAGATCGGCGCGGACCCGGAGTTCGCGCTCGTGGGGTGGCTCGCACAGCGGACGGGTCGCGCGGTGCGCTGGAGCGAGAGCCGCTCGGAGAACATGACCGGGATGCTGCAGGGCCGCGCTCAGCGGCAGACGGTGACGATCGGTGGCACCCGCGACGGGCGGGTGCTCGCCTACCGCCTCGACATCCTCGCCGACGCGGGTGCCTATCCCCGGCTCGGTGCGTTCCTGCCCTACTTCACGCGCTCGATGGCGCCCGCGGTGTACGACATCGCGCGGGTCGAGTCGCGCGCCCGCGTCGTCGCCACGACCACGACCTCCATCGGGGCCTACCGCGGCGCGGGCAGGCCCGAGGCGACCGCGGCCATCGAGCGGGCGATGGACATGTTCGCCACCGAGATCGCCGCCGACCCCGCCGAGGTCCGGAAGCGCAACCTCATCCCGCCCGACGCGTTCCCGTTCAGGACCAAGGGCCGGGTGACCTACGACAGCGGTGAGTACGCGAAGGCCCTCGACCTGGTCCTCGACGCCGCGGGCTATGCGGGGCTGCGGGCCGAGCAGGCCGCGCGCCGCGAACGTGGCGACGCCGTCCAACTCGGCATCGGCCTCGCCACGTTCGTCGAGATCACCGGCGGCGGTGCGTTCGCCGAGGACGCGTCGGTCGAGGTGCACCCGGGCGGCACGGTCACCGTGCTCACCGGCACCTCGCCGCACGGGCAGGGCCACGCGACGGCCTGGGCGATGCTCGCGAGCGAGCACCTCGGCATCCCCATCGAGATGATCACCGTCCGGCACGGCGACACCGATCTCGTCCCCCGCGGCGCGGGCACGATGGGCTCGCGCAGCCTCCAGACCGGCGGCGTCGCGGTGGACCAGGCCGCGGCCGAGCTGGTCGAGCTGGCCAAGCAGCGCGCGGCGGACGTGCTGGAGGCGGCGGTCGGCGACCTCGAGCTGGTCGGGGGAGCGGTGCGGGTGCGCGGTACGGACGCTTCGGTCGCGCTCGGCAGGCTCGCCGAGACCGAGCGGCTGCGGACGGAGGCCACGTTCGACTCCGGCGCCCCCACGTTCCCCTTCGGGGCGCACCTGGCCGTCGTCGAGGTCGACGTCGAGTCCGGCAAGGCGGTCGTCAACAAGATCGTCACTGTGGACGACGCGGGGCCCGTGCTCAACCCACTGATCGCCGAGGGCCAGCGGCACGGCGGGATCGCCCAGGGCATCGCCCAGGCGTTGTTCGAGGAGGTCGTGTTCGATCCCGACGGCAACCCGCTCACCGCGAGCTTCGCCGACTACGGCGTCCCGTCGGCGGCCGAGCTGCCCAGCTTCACCCTCCTCGACATGGCGACCCCGACGCACCTCAACCCGCTCGGCGTGAAGGGCATCGGCGAGGCGGGGACCATCGGCGCGACCCCGGCCGTCCAGAACGCCGTGGTCGACGCCGTGGCGCACCTCGGCGTGCGACACATCGACATGCCCGCCACACCACTGCGGGTATGGGAAGCGATCCGGGCGGGGAGCTCATGAAGGTCCACATCACCGTCAACGGGGTACCGGCGGACACCGACGTCGAGCCGCGGCTGCTGCTCGTCCACTACCTGCGCGACACCCTCGGCCTGACGGCGACCAACGTCGGCTGCGACACGTCGTCGTGCGGCGCCTGCACCGTGCTCGTGGACGGCGAGTCGGTGAAGTCGTGCACGGTGCTCACCGTGCAGGCCGACGGCACGGACATCACGACGCTGGAGGGGCTCTCGCCGTCGCCGGACGAGCTGCACCCGATGGCCGCGGCGTTCCGGCAGGAACACGGGCTCCAGTGCGGCTTCTGCACCCCGGGCATGGTCATGGCCGCGGTCGGGCTGCTCGAGGAGCACCCGCGGCCGACGGAGCGCGAGGTGCGCGAGGGCCTGAAGGGCAACCTCTGCCGGTGCACCGGCTACCACAACATCGTGCGCGCGGTGCTGCGCGCGTCCGGCCAGGACCCGGACGCCGCGCCCGATCTCGTCGCCCCCGGCTTCTCCACGGGGAGCGGCACATGATCCCCGTCGCCTTCGACTACGTCCGCCCCGAGTCGGTGGACGCGGCGGTCGCGCTGCTCGGCGAGCGCGGCGAGGACGCCAGCGTGCTCGCGGGCGGGCACTCGCTGCTGCCGCTCATGAAGCTGCGGTTCGCGGCGCCCGAGCTGCTGATCGACATCGGGCGGCTCGAGGAGCTGCAGTACCTGCGGCTCGACGGCGACGAGATCGCGATCGGCGCTGGGACCCGGCACACCACGCTGGAGGCCTCGGAGCTGCTCGACACCGAGTGCCCGCTGCTGCCCGCGGTCGCGCGGACCGTCGGCGATCCGCAGGTCCGCCACCGCGGCACCCTCGGCGGCTCACTCGCCCACGCCGACCCCGCGTCCGACCTGCCCGCCGCGGTGCTCGCGCTGGACGGGACGGTGGTCCTGCGCGGGCCGCGGGGTGCGCGACGGGTGCCGTTGACCGGCTTCTACACCGGGGTGTTCTCCTCGGTGAAGGAACCCGACGAGCTGCTCGTCGAGGTACGGGTGCCGCGGACGGGCGCGGCGGGCTGGGCGTACGAGAAGTTCACGCGGCGGGCCAACGACTGGGCGATCGTGGCCGTCGCGGTGGTCGACGGGTGGGTCGGGCTGGTCAACATGGGCCCGACGCCGCTGCGGGCGTCCGCAACCGAGGCCGCGCTCGCCGGCGGCGCCTCCATCGAAGAGGCGGCTGCGCTGGCCGACGAGGGCACCGACCCACCCGCCGACTCCGCAGGCAGCACGGAGTACCGCCGTCACCTCGCCCGGCTGCTGACCCGGCGCGCGTTGACGACCGCTGGCCGGTGACCGTCAGGGTGTGTGCTGGACGTCCAGTGCGTAGATCACGACCTGGCCCTCGGCGTCGGGAGCGTCCCCGCGTGACGGGTTGGACTGGATGTAGCTGCCGGCCTTGAAGTACCAGCCCGCTCCGCTCTTGACGATGTCGGCCTTCTGCGTCCCGTTGTAGGACACCCGGATGTGGCCGTCGGCGGCGGCGATCTCGAGGTCGTAGGGAGTGCCGAGCACGTACGCCGGGTCGAGGGTCGCGCCGTCGTCGCCGTCGTTGTACTCGACGACCAGGTGCTCCCCCTCCAGCCGGACCTCGATCACGTCGTCCTCGGCGTCGTGGATCTGCGCGGCGACGACGTGTGGCTTGACCACGGGAAGCCGGGTGACGGCCTCGCGGACGCGCATGATGTGCGTGCCGGCGGTGTTCGACCAGCTCGCCTTCTCCTGCCCGTTCATCTCGCGGAGTTCGGAGCGCGGGTAGGAGCTGCCCGGGGTGGTGACACCGCCGGCGTTGGCCGTGAAGACGACGCCGTCCCGGCCGTCGTTGAGGCGGAAGAAGTCGTTGGTGAACGACGACAGCTCCGGTTCCACGATCTCCTGGGGCTTGCCCTGCTGGCCGGCGGGCAGCGTGAGCTTCCAGCCGGTGAGCTCGAGCAGCTGGCCCGGCACCTGCGCGGTACCGGGTGGAGCGGGCGTCCATGCAGGCGGTGCGGGAGGTGCGGGCGCGGGTGCGGGTGGCCGGCTGCACGCCGACGCAACGCAGGCGGCGAGCACCAGTGTCACGAGGAGCGCGGCGCTACGGGACATTGCGGTGGGCGTCTTCGTGATGGCCTCGCACACG
>JAEUJO010000311.1 GCA_016794615.1 Pseudonocardia sp.
GGCCACCCCGCCCGCATGACGGGGTGGCCGACCAGCTCACTGTTCTTGCAGCGCCACCCATTCCTCATCGGTGAACAGCCGGGAACGGATCAGGAAGCGGACGCCCTCAGGCGCCTCTACCGAGAACCCGCTCCCCCGGCCCTTCACGACGTCGACGGTGAGATGGGTGTGCTTCCAGTACTCGTACTGCGACGACGACATCCAGAACCCGATCGGCTTCTCCAGCCCGTCGACGTGCAGGTCACCCAGATGGACGTCCGAGTCGCCGGTCTTGAAGTCACCGTCCGGGTAGCACATGGGAGCGCTCCCGTCGCAGCATCCGCCGGACTGATGGAACATCAACGGACCGTGGATGTCTGTCATCCTGACGAGAAGCTCCGCGGCCGCCGGGGTCAGCGCGACACGCCCGGTGTCGAACACCGTGCGGACCGCGCCGTCGCCGACCGGGTCCATCAGAAGAAGCCGAGCGCGTTCGGCGAGTAGCTGACCAGCATGTTCTTGGTCTGCTGGTAGTGGTCGAGCATCATTTTGTGGTTCTCACGTCCGATGCCCGACTGCTTGTAGCCGCCGAAGGCCGCGTGTGCCGGGTAGGCGTGGTAGTTGTTCACCCACACCCGGCCTGCCTGGATGTCGCGGCCCGCGCGGTATGCGGTGTTGGTGTCGCGGCTCCACACGCCGGCGCCCAGGCCGTAGAGCGTGTCGTTGGCGATCTTGATGGCGTCCTCGTAGTCGGAGAACCGGGCCACCGACACGACCGGGCCGAAGATCTCCTCCTGGAAGATCCGCATCGAGTTGTCGCCCTCGAAGACCGTGGGCTGCATGTAGTAGCCACCCGACAGGTTCCCGCCCAGGTCGGAGCGCTCGCCACCGGCGAGGATCCGCGCGCCCTCCTGCCGACCGATGTCGATGTAGGAGAGGATCTTCTCGAGCTGGTCGTTCGACGCCTGCGCGCCGACCATCGTCTCGGTGTCGAGCGGGTCACCCTGCTTGATCTGCTCGACGCGCTTCACGCCGTCAGCCAGGAAGTCGCTGTACATCCCACCCTGGATCAGCGCGCGCGACGGGCAGGTGCAGACCTCACCCTGGTTGAGGGCGAACATCGCGAAGCCCTCGAGCGCCTTGTCGTAGAACTCGTCCTGCTTGGCCGCGACGTCGTCGAAGAAGACGTTGGGGCTCTTGCCGCCCAGCTCCAGGGTGACCGGGATCAGGTTCTCGCTGGCGTACTGCGAGATCAGCCGGCCGGTGGTGGTCTCGCCGGTGAACGCGATCTTGCGGATGCGCTTGCTGGACGCCAGCGGCTTGCCGGCCTCGACGCCGAACCCGTTGACGACGTTCAGGACCCCGGCCGGCAGCAGGTCGGCCACGGTCTCGAGCAGCACGAGGATCGACGTCGGCGTCTGCTCGGCGGGCTTGAGTACCACCGCGTTGCCTGCTGCGAGCGCCGGAGCGAGCTTCCAGATCGCCATGAGGATCGGGAAGTTCCACGGGATGATCTGTCCGACGACGCCCAGCGGCTCGTGGAAGTGGTAGGCGATCGTGTCTTCGTCGATCTCGGAGAGCGAGCCCTCCTGCGCGCGCAGGGCACCGGCGAAGTAGCGCAGGTGGTCGATCGCGAGCGGGATGTCGGCGGCCAGCGTCTCGCGGCAGGCCTTGCCGTTCTCCCAGCTCTCGGCGATCGCGATCTGCTCGAGGTTGGCCTCGATACGGTCGGCCATCTTGTTCAGGATGTTGGCCCGCGCGGCGGCCGACGTCTTGCCCCACGCGGGAGCGGCGGCGTGCGCGGCGTCGAGCGCCTTCTCGATGTCCTCGGCGGTCCCGCGCGCGACCTCGGTGAACGTCTCGCCAGTGACCGGAGTGGGGTTCTCGAAGTACTGGCCCTTGGCCGGGGCGACGTACTCGCCGCCGATGAAGTGGTCGTAACGGGGCTTGAAGGTGACGACGCTTCCGTCGGTCCCTGGTGCCGCGTACCTGGCCATCGTTGGTCCTCCAGATCTCGGGTACGTGACGCTGGACACTACGAGCGCTGGAGTTGCATCAACGTTGCACGCGCCAGGCGGCCCTCCCCGTTCGGACAGGTACGACACGGCCAGGTTCGACGCGGCCAGATCCGAAGGCACGGTCGCCGTGATCACCGGTGCCGCTGCATCACGGGTG
>JAEUJO010000321.1 GCA_016794615.1 Pseudonocardia sp.
CGTCGACTGCGGACCCGCCGACCGCACCCTCCTGGTCAACTCCCCGGGCGAGCCCATCTCCTGCACCGCGACCACCGCGTCCGGCCAGGCCGACAGCGCACGGCTGAGCGCCACGATCGGCGCCGACGGAACCGTGTCCTACCGGTTCATCTGACCGTCCCGACCAGGAGTGGGTGCCCCGCTGGGGAGCAGGAGCACCCACTCCGCCGGGCCGGCCGCCCCGCTGGGGAGCGGGGGCGGCCGGTCCGGGGAAGTGCGAACGTCCGCCCCGGGGGGAGCCGGGGCGGACGTTCCGCACGTCCGGGCCGCTACGGTCACCCCATGGGCCGGCGCTACCACGTCTCGTTCATCTGCAGCGGCAACATCTGCCGCTCCCCGATCGCCGAGAAGGTGTTCGCACGGGAGGTCGAGCAGGCCGGGCTCGCCGACCGCGTGCGGGTCACCAGCGCCGGAACCGGTTCCTGGCACGTCGGGGATCCCGCCGACGCGCGGGCCGCGGCGCTGCTGGCCGAGCACGGCTACGACGACACGCACGTCGCGCGGCAGATCGACGACGAGCTGCTCGACGCGGACCTGCTCGTCGCCCTCGACGCCGGTCACCTCCGTGCCCTGCGCCGGATCGCCCCCGATCCCGACCGGGTTCGGCTCCTGCGCCAGTTCGACCCGGACGCGCCGGCCGGGGCGGGGGTCCCCGACCCCTACTACGGGGGGCCGGAGGGCTTCACCGAGGTGCTGGCGATGACCCGCGCGGCGATGCCGGGGCTGCTGGAGTACGTCAAGGCCGAGCTGTGATTCCCCCGACCGCGATCCTGAGCTCCCCGGTACGCCGATCCGTGCCACTGGGCGGGGGCACCGCGCGGGTGGAGCTGGCCGACGGCCGGACGGTGGTGGTCAAGGAGGGCCCGGGGGTCGCCGCGGAGGCGGCCGGGCTCCGCTGGCTCACCGTTCGGGGCGGCCCGCCGGTGCCGGCGGTGCTCGCGCACGACGGCGCGCGGCTCGTCACCGAGCACGTCCCGCCGGGACGGCCGTCGGCAGCCGCGGCCGCCGAGCTCGGCAGGCGGCTCGCGGCGCTGCACGCACTCCCCGGGCAGACCTTCGGCACGGGGCCGCCGGGAACCGGGGAGGACGCCTGGATCGGCCGGGCCCCGATGCGCAACGTCCCGGCCGCACAGTGGGCACCGTGGTACGCCACGCACCGGGTCGCGCCCTACCTGGCGACGGCCCGCGACGCCGGCGACCTGACGGCCGACGAGGCCACCGTGATCGAGCGCGTGTGCGATCGGCTCCCGGAGCTGGCCGGCCCACCCGAGCCGCCTGCGCGGCTGCACGGCGACCTCTGGTCGGGCAACGTGCTGTGGTCGGCCGACGAGAAGGGGGCGGCAACCGAGGCCTGGCTGATCGACCCGGCAGCGCACGGCGGGCACCGGGAGACCGACCTGGCGATGCTGGCCCTGTTCGGCTGTCCCCACCTCGACACCGTGCTGGCCGCGTACGACGAGGCCGCGCCCCTGGCCCCCGGCTGGCGCGACCGCGTCCCCCTCCATCAGCTCTTCCCGTTGCTCGTGCACGTCGTGCTGTTCGGCCGCGGCTACGCCGGACAGTGCGTCGCCGCAGCCCGCGCGGCTCTCGGCGCGCGCTGACGAGCCGGGGGTCGCGACGTCTGCCGCCGAGCGAGTCGGCGGCGTGCCGACCCGCGGGGTCACCCCGGGCCCGCGGCCGCCCTCAGCTCGACCAGTGCGTCGGGCATCGCGTCGGCGAGCACGTCGACGTCCGGCAGCGCGTCGCGGTCCGCAGTGAGCCCGTAGTGCATGTTCCCGTCGTACGAGGTGATCCCGATCGACACCGCCTGGCCGCCCGCGAGCGGCACCACCGGGTACATGTCGATCATTCGGGCGCCCATCGCGTACAGCGGGCGGGACGGTCCGGGCACGTTCGTGACCAGCACGTTGAAGGAGTGGCTGGAGAACTGGCTGGCGATGCGCACGCCGAGGCTGTGCAGGGTCGGCGGGGCCAGGCCGGCCAGCCGGATCAGGGTCGTCGCACCCACCGCAAGCCCGCTGGCCTTGTGCTCGACCATCGCCGCCGAGATCCCGGCCAGCCGGCGCATCGGGTCGTCCTCCCCCACCGGCAGGTCGACGAAGTACGCGGAGATGCTGTTGCCCGAGGCGGGCGTGCCGCCCCCGCGGGTCCGCACGCTGACGGGCACGAGCGCCCGGACCGTCGCCCCCGCGGTCAGCGGCTCGCCGCGGGTCATCATCCAGCGCCGCAGCGCGCCGGTGACCACCGCGAGCACCACGTCGTTCACCGTCCCTCCACACATGTCCCGGACGGCGCGGTGGTCGGCCAACGTCGTCCGCGCCATGCCGTAGCGCCGCTGGGCGCCGCCGGTCACCGTGTTCAGCGGCTGGACGGGCCGCCCGGACGTCGCCGACACCAGCGTCTCCATCGTCCGCTCCAGGCCGGCGATCGCCTCCTGGAGGTCCGCGCGCGCACGAGCGGCGAGGTCGAGCACCGTTCTCGGGCGCCGCATCGCCTCGCGCACGGCGTCGGCGGCCAGGTCCAGCGCCGAGGGCTCCGGTGCCGGGCGCCAGCCATCGGGCGGGGTCTCGCGCACCTGGGGGCTCGGGTCGAGCAACAGCTCGCCGACGTCCATGGACGCGAGGCCGTCGACCATGGCGTGGTGGGTCTTCGTGACCACGGCGAAGCGGCCGTTCGCCAGCCCCTCGACCAGGTAGATCTCCCAGAGGGGCCGCGACCGGTCCAGCCGCCGCCCGAGCAGCCTGCCCACCAGCGCACGCAGCTGCTCGTCGGTGCCGGGGGCGGGCAGGGCGGAGTGGCGGACGTGATAGTCGAGGTCGAAGTCGGCGTCGTCGACCCACACCGGCAGACCCAGATGCGCGGGCACCTCGCGCACCTTCTGCCGCCAGCGCGGCACCAGCCCCAGCCGCTGCCCGATCAGCGCCACGAACGCGGCGAAGTCGAACCCGCCGGGCGCCGCGAAGGTCATCACACCGCCGATGTGCATCGGCCGTGTGCGGTCCTCGGCGAAGAGGAAGGACGCGTCGAGCGGTGACAAGCGGTCCGGCACCCCGCCGAGAGTAGGACCGTCGGGCGCTCACCCGTCGCGGGCCACGG
>JAEUJO010000328.1 GCA_016794615.1 Pseudonocardia sp.
CCGGGCGGCTGCGGGTGCACAGCCCGCACCCGACCGCGGCGTTCAGCCGGATCGACGCGCTGGCCGAGGGTTTTCCCGCGGCACAGGACGCCGCGCGCCGGCACGGGTTCGTGCCGTTGATCCGGCCCGCGGGCGGACGGCTCGCCGCCTACCACGTGGGCGCGCTGGTGCTCGACCTCGTCGCCCGCCACCCGCACCCACGCAACGACTTCCGCGAGCGGTTCGCCGTGCTGGGCGAGCACCTCGCGGCCGGGCTGCGCAGCCTCGGCGTCCCGGCCGGCGTCGGGGCCGTGCTCGGCGAGTACTGCCCGGGCGAGTTCAGCGTCAACGCGGCGGGCACCACGAAGCTCGTCGGCACTGCGCAACGCCTGACCCGCCACGGGTACCTGTTCAGCGCGGTGGTGCTGGTGACCGACCCCGGACCGGTCCGCGAGGTGCTGGTGGACGCCTACGCCGCACTCGGCTTCGACTGGCGGCCCGCGTCGGTGGGCTGCGTCGCGGACCACGTGCCGGACGTCACAGTGGCCGATGTCGAGGACGCCCTGCTGCCCGGCCTGCACGATCTGCTGCCCGGGCTGACCGGGCCCGACGCCTGAGGCTCAAATGAGCCGGAAGTAGGCGCGCACCATCGTGCCCTCGGTCGTGGTGTGCATGCGCACCAGGTCCGCAAGGTGGTTCACCATCAGCAGGCCGCGCCCGTCGAGCGCGCCCGCCGCGGCCCGACGCACCCCTCCGGGGCCGGGCCTCGGTTCGGGCACTTCGCTCCGGTCGCGGAGTGTACTGACCTCCGACCAATTGTTGTCCAGCTTCGGTACAGGTTCGCGCCGCCCGACGTCCGTCCGCAGAGCGGAGCAGAGCGGGACGGTCCATGATGTGCGCCGGCCGGTCGTCACGCGGCGGCCACCGTCGCTACAGCCCGCGGGTGATCCTCGGCCCGGGGTGACCGGGCCGGAAAGGGGAGTCACTCCGACGCCCGTCACTGAAGCTGAAAGGCATAAACATGACGCTCACACGGCATCTACCGGTGGCCACCTGCATCGGCTGCGGCGCGCGCAGCCATGAGGGGCAGTGTGACGACGGCTGTACCGACCTACCGCTGGACCTCGTCGACGTCGACGACCTCGTCGCGATCGCCACCCGGGCCGAGGCGCTCGAGGACCGCGTCGCCACACTGCGCGAGACGGTGTGCGCACTGGCCGACGACGCTCCCACGGACTGGACGGCCCTCAAGGAGCGGGCCCGGGCCGCCGTACAGATCGCGGTGCCGGAGGCACCGGAACCCGACGTCATCGAGGGATGGGGCTGCCCGCAGTGCGGCCGCGTCGACGCCCCGCAGCCGTGCCTCGGGATCTGCGTCCGCAGGCCCGGGCTGGTGGCCGACGTCGCCGAGTACCGGGAGTACGCCGAGCACGCGCAGCGCATGGCGGAGATCGACCGGACGCTCATGGCCTTCGCCCATGTCGTCGCCGGTGTACGCCCACGCCCCGGTCGGGAGCAGCAGACCCTGGAGAGCCTGCGGTCACGCGCGAGGGAGCTGCTCGAGCAGACGGCCGGTGTCGGCTAGGTTGCACTAAGTCGCCCGGTCGCGGGGGTGCGGGCCGATCTCGACCAGGCACAGCGTCGGTGTGACGAACGGCACGAGGCGCACGACCTGCTCCGGGGCGCCGAGCTGCGCCAAGGCGCCGCGGATGAGCCCCAGGTGAGTCGCGCAGACCACCGACTGGCGGTCCCGGACGAGCTCGCGGAACGGGCAGTTGCGCAGCCGGATCTCGCTACCGTCGGCGGCCGGCTCGGGCCGGAACCCGATGTCGTCGAGCATCCGCACGACACGCTGCAGCGCGGTCGTAGGGTCGCGGTCGCCGACCTCCGCGCCAACCGACCGCACCCCGAAGCGGCGGCCCGCCTCCTCGGCCACGGCCTCCGGGTCGTCCGCGTCGTCCAGGTACGCGGCGAACACCGACGCCAGCAACCGGTAGTTGTGCAGCCGGACGTCGGTGGACGACGACCCGGGGGGCGTCGCCGCGTAGAGGTACCGCGGCCGTCCCCGGCGACCCGCGCCGTCGCGCAGCCGTGTCGCGAACCCGTTCTCGACCAGCAGGTCGAGGTGCTTGCGCACCGTGTTGTCGTGCAGGTTCATCCGCTCGGCCAGCTCCCGCACGCCCATCGGGTCGCCGCCCTCGCGCAGGGTCTCGAGCACCGCGATCCGGCTGATCGACGCGAGGACGCGGTGCACGCGAACGTCAGGCATGGGCGGCGGTCGTTTCTTCCCTCTGCCGGCGGGCCCGGCACGCACCCCCGACTGTGACACGTCCGCGCCCGGGGCCCGCAGGGGCGGGACCCGCGGAGACGCAACCGATGGACCTTGATCGGTGCGTGGTCACCTGCAACTATTTCTCCACCGCGGACCATGTTAAACAGGAACCGCACCGGCTGGAGGTGGACAGTGACGACGAGGGGCGGCGCGCGCAGCAGCCTGACGACGGGCGCTTCCGCGGGCAGTCCGGGCCTGATGCTCGGGCTCGCCACGGTCGGGTTCCTCGTCAACTTCTGGGCATGGGCGCTGATCAGCCCGCTCGGCGTGGCCTACCGCGAGCAGCTCGGCCTCACCGCGTTCCAGCAGGCGCTGCTCGTCGCGGTGCCGGTGATCGTCGGATCGCTCGGGCGCATCCCGGTCGGCGCCCTCACCGATCGGCTGGGGGCCCGGGTGATGTTCCCGGCCGTCAGCTTCCTGACGATCCTGCCCGTGCTGTTCATCGGCCTGGTGGGTGACACCTACGCGCTGCTCCTGGTCGGCGGGTTCTTCCTCGGCCTCGGCGGGACCGCGTTCGCGGTGGGCGTCCCGCTGGTCAACTCCTGGTACCCGCCTGCCCGCCGCGGGCTGGCGCTGGGGATCTTCGGCATGGGCATGGGCGGCACGGCCGTCTCGGCCTTCACGACGGTGCAGCTGGCCACCCGCTTCGGCCGCGCGTTCCCGTTCCTGCTGGTCGCGGTGGTGCTTGCGATCTACGGCACGGTCGCGGTGCTGCTGCTGCGCGACGCTCCCGGGCGCACGGTCCCCAGCGGCTCGTTCCTCGCCCGCACCTGGGCCACGTTCCGGCTGCGGGCGACGCTGCAGCTCTCGGCGCTCTACGCCGTGGGCTTCGGTGGGTTCGTCGCGTTCAGCGTCTACCTGCCCACCTACCTCAAGAACGCCTACGGCCTCACCCAGTCCGACGCCGCCCTGCGCACGGCCGGGTTCGTCGTGCTGGCGGTGCTGATGCGACCGGTGGGCGGGTGGCTCTCCGACCGGTTCCACCCCGTCCCCGTGCTCACCGTGTGCTTCACCGCCGCGGCCGCACTCGCGGTGCTGGCCGCGGCCCAGCTGAACCTGCTCCCGGCCGGCACGGTCGCGTTCCTCGGCCTGGCCGCGGCGCTCGGCGCGGCGTCCGGGGCCTGCTTCGCGCTGGTCGCGCGCGTGGCACCCGCGGAGAAGGTCGGCGGGGTCACCGGCATCGTCGGGGCCGCCGGCGGTCTCGGCGGCTTCGTTCCCCCGCTGGTGATGGGCGCGGTCTACGGCGCGACCGGCAGCTACCACATCGGCCTGCTGCTGCTCGGCCTGGTCGCGCTGGTCGCCGCGGCCTACACCTGGCTCGTCATGCGCCGCGAAGCACGTACATAACAGAAGAGGACTCCCGTGACGCGCTCCCACCACCACACGCGCAACGGCAGCACGCCCCACCTGGACGGCGACGTCACCGAGGCGCTGCTGCGGACCCGCCGCTTCCTGCAGAAGGCCGCCGTGTCCGACGACCTGCGCACGCTGCACCAGGTCGGTGGCCGCGACGCCGACACCTTCTACCGGGACCGCTGGAGCCACGACAAGGTCGTCCGCTCCACCCACGGCGTCAACTGCACCGGCTCGTGCTCGTGGAAGGTCTACGTCAAGGACGGGATCATCACCTGGGAGGCCCAGCAGACCGACTACCCGACGGCGGGGGCGGACCGGCCCGAGTACGAGCCTCGCGGCTGCCCGCGCGGCGCCGCGTTCTCCTGGTACACCTACTCCCCCACCCGCGTGCGCTACCCCTACGTCCGGGGCTCGCTGCTGCAGATGTACCGCGCGGCGAAGGCCCGGCACGGCGACCCGGTGGCGGCCTGGGCGTCGATCGTGGAGAACCCCGAGCAGGCGCGGCTCTACAAGTCCCAGCGCGGGCACGGCGGCCTGGTGCGCGCCTCCTGGGAGGAGGTCGTCGAGCTCACGGCGGCCGCGCACGTCCACACGATCAAGAAGTACGGCCCGGACCGGATCGCGGGCTTCTCCCCGATCCCGGCCATGTCGATGGTGTCGTTCGCCGCAGGTTCACGGTTCATCTCGATGGTCGGCGGGGCGATGCTGTCGTTCTACGACTGGTACGCCGATCTGCCGGTGGCCAGCCCGCAGGTCTTCGGCGACCAGACCGACGTGCCCGAGTCCGGCGACTGGTGGGACGCCTCCTACCTCATCCTCTGGGGCAGCAACGTCCCGGTCACCCGCACCCCGGACGCGCACTGGATGACCGAGGCGCGCTACCGCGGCCAGAAGGTCGTGGTGATGAGCCCGGACTACTCCGACGCCACCAAGTTCGCCGACGACTGGCTCGCGCCCCATCCCGGCACGGATGCGGCACTGGCGATGGCGATGGGCCATGTCGTGCTCACGGAGTTCTTCGTCGACCGGGAGACGCCGCGGTTCGTCGACTACTGCAAGCAGTACACGGACCTGCCGTTCCTCGTTACGCTGCGCAAGCACAGTGATGCCGAGCGGGGCGACACGTTCGTGCCCGACAAGTTCCTCACCGCCGAGGATCTGGGCGACCCGGCGGAGGGCGCGGCGTTCAAGACCGTGCTGATCGACGACGTGACCGGCGAGCCGACCGTTCCCAACGGCACGCTGGGCGACCGGTTCACCGAGTCCGGCAAGGGCCGTTGGAACCTCGATCTCGGCAGCATCGACCCGCAGCTCACGCTGCTCGGCCAAGCAGGTTCCCCGGGCGAGGCGGTCGCCGTCGCCCTGCCGCGCTTCGACACCACCGGCGGCGAGGGCGGGATCGTGCGCCGCGGCGTGCCCGTCCGCGAGATCGGCGGCCGGCTGGTCACCACGGTGTTCGACCTGCTGCTCGCCCGGTACGGCGTCGGCAGGCCCGGGCTGCCCGGAACCTGGCCCACCGGCTACGACGACCCGTCGCAGCCCTGCACACCGGCCTGGCAGGAGCAGTTCACCGGGGTACCCGCGGCGGCGGCGGAGAAGGTGGGGCGGGAGTTCGCCCGCAACGCCGAGGAGTCCGGCGGCCGCTCTATGATCATCATGGGTGCGGGGACCAACCACTGGTTCCACTCGGACACGATCTACCGCGCCTTCCTCGCGCTGACCACGCTGACCGGCTGCCAGGGCGTCAACGGCGGCGGCTGGGCGCACTACGTCGGGCAGGAGAAGCTCCGGCCGATCACCGGCTGGTCCGCGATGGCGTTCGGCAACGACTGGGCCCGGCCGCCGCGGCAGATGATCCAGACCGCGTACTGGTACCTGCACACGGACCAGTGGCGCTACGACCACACGTCCGTCGAGGGACTCGCGTCCCCGCTCGGCAGCGGCCGGTTCGCCGGGATGACGGCCGCGGACGTCCTCGCCGAGTCGGCACGAATGGGCTGGATGCCGTCACACCCGACCTTCAACCGCAACCCGCTCGACCTCGCCGACGACATCGCCGCCTCGGGGAAGACGCCGGCCGAGCACGTGGCGGAGCGGCTCAAGAGCGGTGAGCTGCGCTTCGCCTGCGAGGACCCGGACGCCCCGGAGAACTTCCCCCGGGTGCTCACCGTCTGGCGGGCGAACCTGCTCGGGTCGTCGTCGAAGGGCAACGAGTACTTCCTCAAGCACCTGCTCGGCGTCGAGTCGAACCTGCGCGCGACGGAGGCGCCGCCGCAGGCCCGGCCGCGCGACGTCGTCTGGCACGACGAGGCCCCCACCGGGAAGCTCGACCTGCTGGTCAACCTCGACTTCCGGATGACCAGCACCACGGTCTACTCCGACGTCGTGCTGCCCGCGGCCACGTGGTACGAGAAGCACGACCTCAACACCACCGACATGCACCCCTTCGTCCACTCGTTCAACCCGGCGATCGCCCCGCCGTGGCAGACGCGCACCGACTTCGACATCTTCAAGGCGCTGTCGGTGGAGTTCAGCCGGCAGGCCGCCACGCACCTCGGCGTGCGCAAGGACCTCGTCGCGGTGCCGCTCACCCACGACACCCCGGACGAGTACGCGAACCCGCACGGGATCGTCCGCGACTGGAAGGCCGGCGAGTGCGAGCCGGTGCCCGGGGTCAGCATGCCGAAGCTCGTCGTCGTCGAGCGCGACTACGGCGCGATCGGGCAGAAGTGGGGGGCGCTCGGGCCGCTCGTCGAGAAGCTCGGGCTGCCGATCAAGGGCATGGTGATGAGGCCGGACAAGGAGGTCGGATACCTGCGCGGCAAGAACGGCGCGGTCCGCGGCGGGGTGGCGGACGGCCGACCGTCCCTGGCCCGCGACGTCTACTGGTGCGAGGCGATCCTCGCCCTCGCCGGCACCACGAACGGGCGGCTGGCGACGAAGCTGTTCGAGCAGCTCGAGGAGCACACCGGGGTCAAGCTCGCCGACCTCGCCGCCGAGCACGAGGGCAAGCAGGTCACGTTCGCCGACACCCAGTCGCGGCCCCAGCCGGTGATCACCTCGCCGGAGTGGTCGGGCAGCGAGACGGGCGGGCGGCGCTACTCGCCGTTCACCGTGAACGTCGAGCGGCTCAAACCGTGGCACACGCTGACCGGGCGCCAGCACTTCTTCCTCGACCACGACTGGATGGCCGAGCTGGGCGAGCAGATGCCGGTGTTCCGGCCGCCGCTGGACATGACCGCGCTCTACGGCGAACCCCGGCTCGGCGAGACCGGCGAGCTGGGCCTGACCCTTCGCTACCTGACCCCGCACAACAAGTGGTCGATCCACTCGGAGTACCAGGACAACCTGTTCATGCTCTCGCTCTCGCGCGGGGGCCAGCACATCTGGATGAGCGACCGGGACGCGGCGAAGATCGGCGTCAGGGACAACGACTGGATCGAGGCGGTCAACCGCAACGGCGTCGTCGTGGCCCGCGCGATCGTCTCGCACCGGATGCCCGAGGGCACCGTCTACATGCACCACGCGCAGGACCGGTTGATCGACGTCCCGCGGGCCGAGACGACGGGCAGGCGCGGTGGCATCCACAACTCGCTGACCCGGCTCTTCCTCAAGCCGAGCCATCTGATCGGCGGCTATGCCCAGCTGTCGTTCGCCTTCAACTACCTGGGCCCGACAGGCAATCAACGCGACGAGGTCACGGTGATCCGGAAGCGGTCGCAGGAGGTGACCTACTGAGCCCTTTTCACCCTTTTCAATATCGCCAGTTGACATGGTCCGTCCGATCCGAGGAAGACAACATCGTGAAAAGAGCTCCCTGATGAGAGTCATGGCGCAGATGGCCATGGTCATGAACCTGGACAAGTGCATCGGCTGCCACACCTGCTCGGTGACCTGCAAGCAGGCGTGGACCAACCGGACCGGCACCGAGTACGTCTGGTTCAACAACGTCGAGACCCGGCCGGGGCAGGGCTACCCGCGCACCTACGAGGATCAGGAACGCTGGCAGGGCGGCTGGACGCTCAACCGGCGGGGGCGGCTCACGCTGCGCAGCGGCAGCCGGCTGCGCAAGCTCTTCACCATCTTCTCGAACCCGAAGATGCCGGCGATCGACGACTACTACGAACCCTGGACCTACGACTACGAGACGCTCACCAACGCCCCGCTGCAGGAGCACACGCCCGTCGCCCGGCCGAAGTCGCTGATCAGCGGCGACGACATGAAGATCCGGTGGAGCGCGAACTGGGACGACGACCTGGCGGGTGCCCCCGAACTGGCCCCGGCGGACCCGGTGCTGACTGCGATCCGGGACAAGGTGTCCGAGAAGGTCCGGCTCGAGTTCGAGAAGACCTTCATGTTCTACCTGCCACGGATCTGCGAGCACTGTCTCAACCCGGCGTGCGCGGCGTCATGCCCGTCCGGCGCGATCTACAAGCGCGCCGAGGACGGCATCGTGCTCGTCGACCAGGACCGCTGCCGCGGCTGGCGGATGTGCGTGACCGGCTGCCCGTACAAGAAGGTGTACTTCAACCACCGCACCGGCAAGGCGGAGAAGTGCACGTTCTGCTTCCCGCGCGTCGAGGTCGGGATCCCGACCGTGTGCTCGGAGACGTGCGTGGGCCGGCTGCGCTACATCGGGCTCGTGCTCTACGACGCGGACCGGGTGCTCGCTGCGGCGTCGACGAAGGACGACACCGACCTCTACCGCGCCCAGCGGGAGGTGTTCCTCGACCCGCACGACCCGGCCGTGATCGGGGCGGCCGAACGGGCGGGGATCCCGCGCGACTGGATCGACGCGGCGCAGCGGTCGCCGGTCTGGGCCTTGATCAACAAGTTCGAGGTGGCGCTGCCGCTGCACCCGGAGTACCGGACGATGCCGATGGTCTGGTACATCCCACCGCTGTCGCCGGTGGTGGACGTCGTGCGCGAGACCGGGGAGGACGCCGAGGCGGCGGGCAACCTGTTCGGTGCGATCGACGCGCTGCGCATCCCCGTCGAGTACCTCGCCGAGCTGTTCACCGCGGGCGACCCGGCACCCGTGAACGCGGTGCTCCGGCGCCTCGCGGCGATGCGGTCGTACATGCGTGACATCAACCTGGGCCGCGAACCGGACGACTCCGTTCCCGCGGCGGTGGGGATGGACGGCGAGACCGTCCACGAGATGTTCCGCCTGCTGGCGATCGCCAAGTACGACGAGCGCTACGTCATCCCCGCCGCGCACGCAGAGCAGGCGCACGCGCTGGAGGAGCTGGCCACCGAGTGCAGCCTCGACTACGAGGGCGGCCCGGGGATGGGCGGCTCAGGGCCGTTCGGGGAGAGCTCGGGCGGCGTCACGCCCCTCGCGGTGGAGAACTTCCACCTGCTCAAGGAGCGCCAGACCGCGGACGATGTGACGCCGCTCCGCAGTCGGGTCAACCTGCTCAACTGGGACGCCAACGGCGGCACCGAGGGCCTGTTCCCGGCCAGGCCGGCCGAGGGGGCGGCGGACATCGACGACCCGGGCGCCGAGGCCGTCCCCCGCCCGCAGGGGCCGACGGACGCGGCCGGCCCCACGGGTGCGGGTCGATGACGCCCCTGTCGCCGCGGGAGGTGGCCGTGGTCCGGCAGGTCGCCGGGATCGTCCTGCAGTATCCGGACGAGGTACTGCAGCGCGACCTGCCCGTGCTCCGCCACGCGGTCGGCGGCGTGCGGTCCGAGGTGGGGACCCCGCTACTCGGGCTGCTCGACCACCTGACACGCACGCCCGACGCGGTACTCACCACCGACTACGTGGCGACCTTCGACCTGAGCCGCCGCCACGCCCTGCACCTGACCTACTTCACCCACGGCGACACCCGCAAGCGCGGCCTGGCCCTGCTGCGGATCAAGCAGACCTACCGTCGGTTCGGGTACGTGCTCGACGACTCGGGGGACGACGCGGAGCTGCCGGACCACCTCAGCGTGGTGCTGGAGTTCGCCGCCACGGTGGACGCCGACGCCGGCACGCGGTTGCTCCAGGAGCACCGCGCCGGGCTCGAGCTGCTCGGGCTCGCGCTCACCGACGCCGGCTCGCCGTACGCGGCGGCGGTCGCGGCGGTGTCGGCCACGCTGCCGCCGCTGCACGGCTCGATGCGCGACGCCGTGGCCCGCCTGGCCGCCGAGGGGCCGCCGGGCGAGGAGGTCGGCCTCGACCCGTTCGTTCCTCCTGAAGTGAGTGGAGCCCGCCGATGACCCCCCGCCCGATCGACATCGTCCTGTGGGTGGTCATCCCCTACCTGTGCCTGGCGGTCTTCGTGCTGGGCCACGTGTGGCGCTACCGCTACGACAAGTTCGGCTGGACCACCCGCTCGTCGCAGATGTACGAGCGCCGCCTGCTGCGCTGGGGCAGCCCGCTGTTCCACTTCGGGATCCTCGCGGTGTTCTTCGGCCACGTGATGGGCCTGGGTGTGCCGAAGAGCTGGACCGAGGCCGTCGGCATGTCCGAGGCGCTCTACCACTTCCTGGCGGTGACCGTCGGTGCGGTGGCCGGGGTGTGCACCGTCGTCGGGCTGGCGATCCTGATCTACCGTCGCCGCACCGTCGGACCGGTGTTCAGGGCGACCACGCGGATGGACAAGACGATGTACGTCTTCCTCAGCGCGGTGATCCTGCTGGGCCTGTGGAACACCGTGGCCAGCAACATCTTCGGCCACTACGACTACCGCGACGGCGTGTCGGTGTGGTTCCGCGGGATCTTCCGGTTCGACCTGCACCCCGAACTGATGACGCAGGCACCGCTCGGATTCCAGATCCACGCGATGCTGGCGATGCTGCTGTTCGCGCTGTGGCCGTTCACCCGGCTCGTGCACGTGTTCAGCGCACCGATCGGCTACCTGTGGCGACCCTACGTGGTCTACCGCAGCCGCGAGTCGCGGATCGGCTCACGCGCACCGCAGCGGGGGTGGGAGCGGGTGGGCAGCGGCGACCGACCGTGACCAGTCCGTCAGCGTCGGTCCTGCTGTCCGCGCAGCGGCTTCGTCGCCGCTGTATCGCTCACCTCGATTCGGTGCTGCACCGGGAATCGTACGTGCAGCACGTGGTGCACGCCCACCACCCGTCCCCGCTACATGATCACCGAGACCGACGAGGTCGGCGAAGCGCTTTCCGCTGACCCGATGGCCGGACCTACCTGCCGTCGAACTGCTGCGTCGACTGATCGCGGAGGGCACCGACGAGCTGCCGCCCGACGCCGCCGGTCGGCCGGCCGAGCTCCGGGCGCACACCGGGCTACGGATGCCGGGCCGCTGCGTGTTGCTCACCGCCGAACGCACCGGGGCCGACGTGGCGACCTTCGATGCACGGCTCGCCCGGGTGGCGGCCGAGCGAGGTCTGGTCGTGCGGCCGGACACCCGAAGTCGGTCAGCCAGACCGCAGCGCGACCGTGAGCAGGACCACGGAATCGGCCAGTGCGTCGAGGCTGTGCCGCAGCCGGGGAATGACGAGGAACTCGCCGGCATCGGCGTCGGCGCTGTCGCCGGCGGCCGTGAGCCGGACCCGCCCGCGCAGGACCTGCAGGGTCGCCTCCCCCGGGCTGTTGTGCTCGGCCAGGCCGGAGCCGGCGGTCAACGCGATGAGCGTCTGCCGCAGCGCGTGCTCCTGGCCGCCGTGGACGGTGTGCGCGCTACGGCCGGTGCCGGTCGTGCGGGCTTCAGCCAGCTGCTCGTCGGCGAGCGCGGTCAGGGACAGGGTGGCCGGGAACTCGGGGGTCATGTCACGCCTCTCAGGTAGGTCAGGCACAGGTCGGGCTCGGCGAACGGTTCGAGGCCCTCGACGACGACCGGAGCGTGCAGGGCCGACATCACACCCTGCACCAGGCCCAGGTGCGCCCGGCAGACGGACGTGCCCACCGCCCGGACGACCTCGAGGAAGGGGCAGTGCCGCAGCCCCACCACCCAGCCGCGATCCGTGGGCCGCCGCTCGGGGGCGAACCCGATCCCGTCGAGCAGCCCGACCAGCCGGTCGACGGCCTCGTCGGCCGTGACCGCCGGGCACCCGGGTGGGTCCACGAGCCGGGCCCCGTGGGCCCGCCCGGCCGCGGTGATCCGGGCCTCGGCATCGGGCGCGCCCGCGAGACCGCCGGCGAGCAGCTCGGCCAGCAACCGGTAGTCGCGCGGACCGGCGGCGTCCATTCCGCGGCGGGCGGCGAACGCCAGCGCGGGCCGACCGCGACCGGTCGGGGGCCGCGGCACGCGCTCCACCTGCCCCTCCTCGCACAGCCGGTCGAGGTGGAAGCGAACGGTGTTGACGTGCACGCCGAGCTGCCGGGCGAGGTCGGCGGCGCCCAGCGGGGCCGCCGCCGCGCGCAGCGTGGCCAGGACCTCGCGGCGCCGGGCACCCCCGGCGCGTCCGGGGTCGGTCGAGGAGGACACTCCTTGAATTTACACAAATCATAGTTGTATTAATAGTGAGGTCAGCGGACACCACCGAAGGACGGCCCCACGATGAACACCCCGCACGACGGACCCACTCCCGTGCTCCCGGCCGCCGACCGGCCCGCCTCGGACGTCTCGGGCCACTGGCTGCTGGCCCGGCTGGGCAAGCGCGTCCTGCGTCCCGGTGGTGCGGCTCTGACCGGGGCCCTGCTCGACCAGGCCGCGGTGGCCGGGGCGGACGTCGTCGAGTTCGCTCCCGGCCTGGGGCGCACGGCCCGCGACATCCTCGACCGGAACCCGCGCTCGTACGTCGGCATCGACGCCGACCCGGACGCCGCGGCAGCAGTGGGCCGCATGGTCGGCGACCGCGGGCGCACCGTCGTCGCCGACGCCGCGGCCACCGGGCTCCCCGACGCCTGCGCGGACGTGGTGATCGGCGAGGCCATGCTGACCATGCAGGGCGAGCGGGCCAAGGAGGCCGTGGTCGCGGAGGCGGCCCGGCTGCTGCGGCCCGGCGGGCGCTACGCCGTGCACGAGCTCGGGCTCGGGCCGGACACCGTCCCCGACACCGTCGGGACCGAGGTCCGGCAGACGCTCGCCCGCACCGTCCGCGTCAACGCGCGGCCGCTGCCCGTCGACGGCTGGCGGAGTCTGCTGGAGGCGCAGGGGCTCGTCGTCGACCACGTCGAGACCGCACCCATGGCCCTGCTGGAGCCGCGCCGGATCCTCGCGGACGAGGGCCTGGTCGG
>JAEUJO010000334.1 GCA_016794615.1 Pseudonocardia sp.
GTGGCGCACGCCGCGGCGCTGGGGGCGGGGGCCGCGCGCGTGGGGCGGCCGACGGCCGCGGCCCGGTGGGGGGCGTGGGTGGCGGCGGGCGGCGCCCCGCCCGCCGCCGCCCGGCTGCGTACGAGTACCCGGGATCCAGGCGTGCACGACGTGTCGTGATGGTGGCCTCGGCGTCCGGCGTCCCGGTACGCAGGCCCACGACGACATGCCTCCCGCGGCGTGCCGCGCGTGGAGGGCCCGGTCCTCGCACACGGAGCCCCGACCGGGGGGGACGGGTGCTTCTCTGCCGCACCGCCCCTGGCCGACCAGGAGTCCGTGACCACTTTGTAATCGCCCTACCCGCGCGGGGCAAGACCTCTCGGCGGGTGCACCGGTTCAGCTCAGCCACGTGACGCACGGTGAAGGTGGCGCGCGTCAGCGGTGGCGACGCAGCCCGTACCACCCGGCGCCGACGAGGGCGACCGCACCCAGCCCGGCGCCCGCGATCGCCGCGGCCGTGGCCGGCCGGATCCGCGGGCGCAGGGCGACGGGAATCGCGAAGGTCAGGATCGGCCAGCCGCGCTCGGCGGCGATCCGGCGCAGGGCACGATCCGGGTTGACCGCCGTCGGGTGCCCGACCGCCTCGAGCAGCGGCAGGTCGGTGATCGAGTCGGAGTACGCGCGGCAGTCCGCGAGCCGGTACCCCCGCGCGGCGGCGATGTCGCGGGCAGCCTGCGCCTTCTGCTCGCCGTAGAGGTAGAGCTCGATCTCCCCCGTGTAGCGCCCGTTGCGGACCGCCATGCGGGTGGCCTGGCAGCGGTCCGCGCCGACGAGCGCGGCGATCGGCTCGACGACCTCCAGCCCTGATGCGGACAGGACCACGACCTCGTCGCCGTTCGCCCGGTGCTCGGCGATGAGCTCGGTGGCCTCGGCGTAGACGAGCGGTTCGACGATCTCGTGCAGCATCTCGGCCACGATCGCGCGGATCTGAGCGACCTCCCAGCCGGTGCACAGCGCGGTGATCCGCCGGCGCAGGGCCTCCACCGTCGCGGCGTCCGCGCCGGACACCATGATCAGAAGCTGGGCGTAGCCACTGCGCAGCACGGCCCGACGGTTGATCAGACCCTGCCGCCGGAAGGGCCGGCTGAAGGCGAGCGCACTCGACCCGGCGATGATCGTCTTGTCCAGGTCGAAGAACGCCGCAGCCGCGAGCGGGTTCGGTGACGGACCGGACATGTCAAGCGAGCTTGCCAGATCGACCGACGGTGGTGAGGACGGGTGTCTCGGCAGGGATCCGCAGGTGGACGCCGTGCAACCGCTCGGCGCATTCATGGCAGGACGTCGCGGCAAGGCCCCGATCGAGCTACAGTTCGACTGCCCGGCAAGCCCGGGTGAGGTTCAGCTCAACCCCCCGGAGCTGAACCGCCGACGGCCCCCGTCAATCCCCCCTGACGGGGGCCGTCCAGTTCGTTCTCCGTGGGCTGATCGTTCCATTCCAGCGAGGCCGCGCACGCCGCATCGGTTGCCGATGCCAGCGATTGCGCGATGTGCGTGCCGCGCCGGACGCCACCCCATCCTGCCGCATCGCACTGATGTATCAGCGCGTCGCTTCGTCGGATACCCCGGGTTGTCCACATCCGACCGGCGCCATCCACAGCGGACCGACTCGCCGGTCCGGAGCCCCCGCGCGGCCCCAGGCTTGGCGTGCGGCCCGACGCGGGCCGGACGGCGAGGGGAGGCCCAGGTGCGCGGACGACAGCACGGCGAGCAGGCAGAGGGCCCGGCGGGACCGGGGCACGGTCGGCGCGGGCTGGTGATGGTGTCCGATGCGGACGTCCTCGACACCGTGCTCCGGACGGCCGCGGCGGCCGGGTGCGAGCTCGTCCGCGCACTGGACCCCACCGAGGCCCGCCGGAGCTGGCCGGTCGTCCCACTCGTCCTGCTCGACGCATCCTCGGCCCGGGCATGTGCGGACAGCGGGCTCCCGCGACGAGCGGGCGTCATCGTGGCGGTCTCGGGCGAGCCACCGCCCGAGGCGTGGAAGCACGCCGTGGCGGTGGGGGCCGAACACGTGATCTCACTGCCGGAAGCGGAACCGTGGCTGGTCGCCGCACTCGCGCAGGCCGTGGAAGGCGGGGGCGGCGACGGCGCCGTGCTCGCCGTCGTCGGGGGCCGGGGTGGCGCCGGCGCGTCCGTGTTCGCGGTGGCGACGGCCGTGCAGGCGGCCCGGAGCGGCGACCGGGTGCTGCTCGTCGACTGCGACCCCCTCGGTGGCGGCCTGGACCTCGTGCTCGGGGCGGAGGACCTCGGTGGCCTGCGCTGGCCCGGGGTCGGCACCGGGGTGGGCCGGGTTCCGGCGAGCGCCCTGCACGCGGCACTCCCGGCACCGGACCTCGACCCCCGGGGCGGGCTGGCCGTGCTGTCGTGCGACCGGTCGGCCCACGGGCCCTCCCCGGACGCGGTGGCATCGGTGCTGGACGCCGGCCGCCGGGCGGGTGAGACGGTGGTCTGCGACCTCCCGCGCTACCCGACCGAGGCCGCCGTCGCAGCCCTCGAGGTCGCCGACCTCACCGTCCTCGTCGTGCCCGCGGACGTGCGCGCGTGTGCAGCGGCGGCACGCGTGGCAGCCGTCGTGGCCGAGCACGCGTGTCCGTCCACCGGGCTGGTCGTGCGTGGTCCCGCACCGGGCGGCATCGGCCCGGACGAGGTCGCGACGGCGCTCGACCTGCCGCTGGTCGCGGCGATGCGGGCGGAACGGGGGCTCGCGCGCATGCTGGAGCGCGGTGAGGCACCCGGTCGAAGCCGCGGCCCGCTGGCCACCGCCGCCACGACGGTGCTGGACGCGCTGCGCTCCGCGGCTGCACGGCGGGCCTCGTGACGAGGTCGGTCGGGGTCGCACGGCACGGGGACGAGGGCGCACCGGGGCCCCTGCACGTGGACCCGCTGCTCGTCGACCGCGTGCGCACCCGGCTCGCCGCCGCGGGCGGTCTCCCGACACCGGCGGCCGTCGCGGCCGCCGTGCGCGCGGAGACCGGCGGGGTGGCGACGGACCTCGACGTGCTCGCCGCACTGCGGGTCCTCCGGCAGGAGTTCGTGGGGGCCGGTCCCCTCGACGAGTTGCTGCGCGACGCGCGCACCACGGACGTCCTCGTGGGCGCCGGGGGCGTCGTGTGGGTGGAGCGGGGCGCGGGGCTGGAACGTGCCGGAGTCCGCCTCCCCGACGAGGCCGCCGTGCGGCGGCTGGCCCAGCGGCTCGCCCTGGCGGCCGGTCGTCGCCTCGACGACGCGAGTCCGTGCGTCGACGGGTGGCTCGCGGATGCCGGGGTCCGGGTGCACGCGGTCCTGGCGCCGATCGCCAGGGACGGCACCTGCCTGTCGCTGCGCGTGCTGCGGCCCGCCGCCCACGATCTCGCCGCCCTGCGTGCCGGAGGCACCCTGGACGACACCGGCGTCGCCCTCCTGCGGTCCGTCGTGGCCGGCCGGCTGGCACTGCTGGTGTCCGGTGGGACGGGAACCGGGAAGACGACGCTGCTCAACGCCCTGTTGGGCGAGGTGGAGCCGCGTGAGCGGATCATCCTGGTGGAGGACAGCGAGGAGCTTCGCCCGCGGCACCCGCACGTCGTCCGGCTCGTCGCACGCGCCGCCAACATCGAGGGTGCGGGTGGGGTGCCGCTGCGCGACCTGGTCCGGCACGCCTTGCGGATGCGGCCGGACCGCCTGGTCGTGGGCGAGGTGCGCGGCGCCGAGGTGTGCGACCTGCTGTCGGCGATGAACACCGGCCACGAGGGCGGGGCCGGCACCCTGCATGCGAACTCGGCGCGCGAGATCCCCGCGCGGCTGGAGGCGCTCGCCGCAACGGGCGGTCTGTCCCGCGCGGCGCTGCACAGCCAGTTCGCCGCCGCGGTCCAGGTCGTCCTGCACATGCGCAGGCTCCGGTCCGGGGCACGGGTCCTGGACGCCGTCGGCGTGCCGGTTCGGGCCGGTGGCGTGGTCGAGGTCGGCCCCGTCTGGACCCGCTCCGGTGGCTGGGCCGAAGGGTGTTCGACGCTCGGCGCCGTCCTCGCCGAGCGGGAGGTGCCGGTCCCGTGGCGGGCATGAGGCCGGCACTCGCGGTGGCGTGCCTGGCACTCGTCCTGGCCGTGGTCACCTTTCCCGGACGCGCGGCCCCCGTGCGGTTGGCTGCGGTGCAGCGGCGGCCGGCCGTACCGCACGGCGCCCGGGTTCTGCCCGTGGCCGTCGTGGTGGTGGTCGGGGCGCTCGCCGGATTGCTCGCGCTCGGCCCGGCCGGCGCGGTGGTGGGTGCCACGGCCGCGGTGACATCCCGGAACGCGCGGGCCCGGGTGCGCCGCGACCGTGCGGCGGCCGCGACGGCGGTGGCCCTCGCGGCGGCGCTCGACCGCATCGTCGAGGAGCTGCGCGCAGGCGCGCATCCGACGACGGCGCTGCGGGGGGCGGCGACGGACCCGGAACCGGCGAGTGCCGTGCTCCTCCCGGCGGCGACGGCCGCGGCGCTCGGCGACGGGGTGCCCGCAGCGCTCGAGGCGGAGGCGGCGCGGCGGCCGGAGCTCGCCCGCGATCTCCGGCTCGTCGCGGGCGCGTGGGCGCTCGCCGAACGGCACGGTGTCCCCCTGGCCGACCTCCTCGCCGGGGTGCACGCTGACCTGCGATGGCGGCTCGCCCACGCGGGCCGGGTCGGTGCCGCGCTGGCGGGGCCGCGAGCCACGACCGCTGTGCTGACCGCGCTGCCCGTCCTGGGCATCCTCCTGGGCGAGCTGGTAGGCGCCGGGCCGCTCCAGGTGCTGCGTTCGGGCGTGCTGGGCCAGGTGCTCGTGGTGTCCGGGGTCGGGCTGGCCGCCACAGGGGCGGCGTGGGCGCGCGCGGTTCTCCGGTCGGCGGTGCCGCGATGAACGAGCCGCTTGCCGCCCTCGCACTGACCGCAGCGCTGCTGGTCGTGTCCGGCCGGTCAGGATCGGGGCGTCTGCGGGGCACGATCCCCGGGCCGGCCTGCGGGGGCGACACCCGCCGCGACCGGGGCCGCGTCCGGGAGATGGTGCTCGGCGCCCTCGCCGTGGGACTGCTCGCCTGGGTGATCACCGGCTCGGCGCCGGTCGCGGTCGTCGCGGCAGCAGGCGGATGTGGTCTCCCGGTGGTACTCCACCGGCTCGGCAGGCGGCCGGCGCACGCTGACGACGCGGTCGAGCTCGCCGCCGCCTGGGCCGGGATGGCGGTCTGCCTGGAGGCAGGCCTGCCGGTGGCATCGGCGGTGGCCGCGGGTGCAGCGTCGCTCGAGGGCTCCGCGGGTCGCGCACTGCGGCGGGTCGCGGGCCTGCTCGAACTCGGCGCGGATCCGGCGGAGGCCTGGCGCGTCGCTCAGGACCACCCTGCGACCGCCGCGTTCGCCCGCACCGCGGCCCGGTCGGCCATCACCGGAGCCGCACTCGCCCGTACCGCGCGCGCCGAGAGCACCCGGACGCGCGAGGCGCTCACCGACATCGCCGAGGCGCGGGCGCAGCGCGCCGGTGTCCTGATCGCCGCCCCGCTCGGCCTGTGCTTCCTTCCGGCCTTCCTCGTGCTCGGCGTCGCCCCGGTCGTGATCGGCCTGGCCGGAGAGGTGCTCCCGCGATGGTGACCAGCCCGACCGTCTTCGGCCACATCCCCACCAGGAGGAACCCATGTCCCTGTCCACCCTGCCGCGCCGCCGCATCCGCCGGGCCGTCGAGGGGCGCTCCCCGTCACCACGGGTCGGCCTCCGGTCGCACCGCCGCGGCGATCCCGGCGCCGACCCGGCGGCGCGATCGTGCTCCCGGTTCCGATGCGGCCGGCTTGCGCGCCTGCGGCACGACGACACAGGCATGTCTACCGTGGAATACGCGATCGGCTGCGTGGCCGCCGCAGGCTTCGCAGCCCTCCTGTACAGCGTCGTCACCGGCGACTCGGTCACGGCCGCGCTCACCCAGCTCGTGCAGAGGGCGCTCACGGCCGGGTTCTGAGGAAGCCCCGCCGGCCCTCCGGACCCACGCACCGCCGACACGCGACGGGGCGGGGACGGCGGGCCGACGCTCGGATCGCGGGGCGGTCACCATCGAGGCGGCGCTCGCCCTGTGCAGCCTCACCCTGGTCGCCGTGCTCGCCCTCGGCGCGATCGGTGCCGGGGTGGCGTCGGTGCGCTGCACGGACGCCGCCCGCGAGCTGGTCCGGCTGGCCGCCCGCGGCGAGCCGGATCGGGGTCGGACCGTCGCGGCACGTCTGGCGCCGGCCGGTGCCCGCATCGAACTGACGGTGCGCGGCGACGAGGCGGTCGGTGAGGTGACGGCCGCACCGGTCCGGCCACTGCCCGTCCACGTCGTCGGCCGGGCGGTCGCGGTGCTCGAACCAGGAATCGTGCTCGCGGGCGGCGGGGTGCAGGCCGGCGCCGCACCGCCGCCCGTAGACGAGTCGCCGACGGCTGGTGGACCGTGACACGCCGAGAGGGCGGGGCGCCCGCGGCCGTCCAGCCGCCGTCCGACCCGGCGGACCGTGGCTCGGCGACCGTGTGGGCGGCGATCACCGTCGCGGCCCTGGTGGCGGTGCTGTCCGCGGTGCTCGGGCTGGTCGGTGCCGTCGGCGGGCGGCACCGCGCCGAGGCAGCCGCGGACCTGGCCGCACTCGCCGCGGCCGGGCAGGCGGTGCGCGGCGAGGCCGTGGCGTGCCGGCGGGCGGAGGACGTGGCCGCCGGCAGCGGCGGCCGGGTCGTCCTGTGCCGGGTGCGCGGCGTGGACGCCGTCGTGGAGGTCGAAGTGGCACTACGTGCGACGGTGTTCGGTGCACTGACCGCCCGCGCCCGGGCGCGCGCCGGTCCGGGGCAGCAGTCGCCCGGGCCGGGACCGTTCGGCGACCTCGGAACCGCCGCACCGCGGCCGTTTCGTCACCCCGTGAGCACGCGCGGACGGATCGCCTCCCGGAATGTCCCGATAGATCACGCCGAACGGTCGACTGGATCGGTTGAACGGGTGTCCGTCGACGCATACCTGCACGCCGGGCGAGACGATCACCAGCCGTCGCGCGGAGACGCCGGTGCCGCGCGTTCACCGTTGCCACCGGGCCGATCGGCGACCGTCGCTGGCATGGCGGGCCACCACGGGGCCTACTGGATTCCGCTCGACGGTTCGACACACACCGGACCAGCGACCAGGATGTCGCTCCCCAGTCTGCGGTGGGGTCGGCGCGTCCTTCGGACGCCCACCCCCGACCGGCTCCACCGCGCCGCGGCCGCCGCTGGCCGGCTCGTCCCCCGACGGGCCGGCCGGCGGTGGCCGGAGATCCGCCGGAAGATCGCGACAGCCCTACGAACGGCCGCCCACGGCGTCGAGCACCACCCCGAGGACCGTCACCGCGCCCGCCTTGTCGAGCGGGGCGTTGCCGTTGCCGCATTTCGGCGACTGCACGCACGACGGGCAACCGGATCGGCACTCGCAGTCGACGACCGCCGCGCGGGTGGCTGTCAGCCACGGCACGAGCACGGCATGGCCGCGCTCGGCGAACCCCGCGCCGCCCGGGTGGCCGTCATGGACGAAGACGGTCGCGCAGCCGGTGTGCGGGTGGACGGGCGTCGACATCCCGCCGATGTCCCATCGGTCGCAGGTCGCGAACAGGGGCAACAGTCCGATTGCGGCATGCTCGGCGGCGTGCAGGGCGCCGGGGACGCGCGCCGCGTGCACACCCGCGCCGAGCAGCGCGCCGTCGTCGACGTCGTACCAGACGGCACGCGTCGCGACCGTCTGCGCGGGCATGTCCAGCGGCACGGTCTCCAGCACGACGCCGTCGGGCGTGCGGCGCTGATACGCGGTCACCTGCGTGGTGACGCTGACCTCGCCGAACGACACGCGGACCGGCCCGTGGTCGCGATGCTCGGTCACCCGCACCACGGTGACGTCCGCCGTCGACCGTGCGTCCGTGCGCCAGTCCGGTGCGGCGGCGTGCACCAGGGCGAGTCCGGCGTCCAGATCGAGGTCGTCGACGACGTAGCTCTCACCCCGATGCAGGTACACCGCGCCCGGATGAACGCTCGCGGGCGCGGCGGCGCCCTCCACCGTGCCGAGCATCCGGCCCGTGTCGACCTCGACCACCGCCACCTGCTCCTGCCCGGCCCCGCGCAGGTCCACCGACCTGGCAGGGCCGTGCGCCGACGACGGCCAGAACCACCCCGCCGGCCTGCGGCGCAGCACCCCGTCGGCCACCAGCTCGGCCAGCACCGCCGCGGCCGCCGGGCCGCCGAGCACGTCGACGTCCGCCTCGGTCAGCGGCAGCTCTGCCGCCGCGCAGGCCAGATGCGGGGCGAGCACGTACGGATTGGTGGGATCGAGGACGCAGCCTTCCACCGGAGCGCCGAGCAGGGCTTCGGGATGGTGGACGAGGTAGGTGTCGAGCGGGTCGTCGCGGGCCACCAGCACCACCAGCGCCTCGTCTCGACCGCGCCCGGCCCGGCCGGCCTGCTGCCAGAAGGAGGCCCGGGTGCCGGGGAAGCCGGCCACGACCACGGCGTCCAGCCCGGCGATGTCGACGCCGAGCTCGAGCGCGTTCGTGGTGGCCACGCCCAGGAGGTCACCGCAGACCAGGGCGGCCTCCAGCGCCCGCCGCTCCTCCGGCAGGTAGCCGCCCCGGTAGGGCGACACCCGGGCCACCAGCGCCGGCTCCACCTCGGCGAGCACCCGCTGCGCACCGAGCGCCGTCAACTCCGCACCACGACGCGAACGGACGAAGGCCAGCGTGCGCGCACCTTCGATGACGAGGTCCGCCAGCATCCGCGCCGACTCCGCGCCCGCGGATCGGCGCACCGGCGCGCCGTTCTCGCCCGTCAGCTCGTCGAGCAGGGGTGGCTCCCACAGCGCGACGGTGCGGCCCGCAGCGGGCGACCCGTCGTCGGTCACGGCCACGACCTCCCGCCCGACCAGCCGCGTCGCGAAGGCCGCCGGGGCCGCCACCGTCGCCGACGCCAGCACGAGCGTCGGACGCGCTCCGTACCGGGCGCAGACCCGCAGCAGACGGCGCAGCATGAGCGCCACGTGCGAGCCGAACAGCCCGCGGTAGGTGTGGCACTCGTCCAGCACGACATAGCGCAGGCGGCGCAGATAGCTCGCCCATCGGCCGTGCTGCGGCAGCAGGGAGCGGTGCAGCATGTCGGGGTTGCTGAACAGCCACCGCCCGTGCTGACGGGCCCAGTCGCGCTCGGCGAGCGGGGTGTCGCCGTCGTAGGGCGCGGCGCGCACGCCCGCGAGGTCGAGCGCTGCGAGTGCCCGCAGCTGGTCCGCGGCGAGCGCCTTGGTGGGCGAGAGGTAGAGCGCAGTGGCGCGCCGGTCCGCGGCGAAGGTCGCCAGCACCGGCAGCTGGTAGGCCAGCGACTTCCCCGACGCCGTGCCGGTCGCCACCACGACATCCCGTCCGGTGTACGCCAGGCCGGCGGCCTGTGCCTGGTGGCTCCAGGGCTGTCGGACGCCTCGCCCGACGAAGGCCGCGCGCACCTCGGGGGGCACCCAGCCCGGCCAGTCGACGGCGCATCCGGGCCGTGGGGGCAGGTGGACGGCGTGCCGCAGTGGCCCGTCCGCCGCACCGGACGGGCCGGGTCCGCTCCCGGCGAGCACCCGTTCCAGCAGCCGCCCGGCCCGGCCGGGGGCGGGCCGGGACCGGGCGGCCTCCCACACCTGTCCGGTCATCCCGTCGAGGTTCGCACACGTCACCGACAGCTCGATGCACCACCGCGACACCGGGCTCCGTCGGGCCCGCGGCCACCAACACGAGCGGCGTGCACAGCGCCGGAGGCGGCGTCGCGCGCCATCCTCACGTACGCGGCTCGCCGCACTTTCGTGCCCAACAATTCTGCATCGATCCATGACCGGGGATGTGACCGACGTCCCCCGGTAACTTGCCCCAACAGGCCATTTACACTGCACGCGCCCTCACCGCATCTTGACGCGCGGCCCGGGGCGGCCAGACGCCAGGGGTGCCGTCACGTTCCCTGGACGAAGTGTTCCCATGAACCAGGAGGACGGATGAACATGTCCGCCACAATCGCGCCGAGCCTCGAGCTCGCCGCGAGTGACCGCATCGTCGTCGGTGTGGTCGCGGTGGTGGCCCTCGCCGCCCTGGCCATCGGCTTCATCCTGCTCCGGGAGGTGCTGGCCGCCGGCCAGGGCACCGCCAAGATGCAGGAAATCGGCCGAGCGGTCCAGGAAGGCGCCAGTGCCTATCTCAACCGCCAGTTCCGCACGCTCGGCATCTTCGTCGTCGTGGTCTTCGTACTGCTGTTCGCGCTGCCCGCCGACGATATGGGCGAGCGTATCGGCCGGTCCATCTTCTTCGTGATCGGCGCGGTGTTCTCCGCGACGATCGGTTACACCGGTATGTGGCTCGCCACCCGGGCGAACATCCGCGTCGCCGCGGCGGCCCGCGAGGAGGGCGGCCGGGAGAAGGCCACCCGCATCGCGTTCCGCACCGGTGGCGTCGTCGGCATGTTCACCGTCGGCCTCGGCCTGTTCGGCGCGTCCGTCGTCGTGCTCGTCTACGCCGGCCAGGCGCCCCGTGTGCTCGAGGGCTTCGGCTTCGGCGCCGCCCTGCTGGCGATGTTCATGCGGGTCGGGGGCGGAATCTTCACCAAAGCCGCCGACGTGGGCGCGGACCTGGTCGGGAAGGTGGAGCAGGGCATCCCGGAGGACGACCCGCGCAACGCCGCGACGATCGCGGACAACGTCGGCGACAACGTCGGCGACTGCGCGGGCATGGCAGCGGACCTGTTCGAGTCCTACGCCGTGACGCTGGTCGCCGCCCTCATCCTGGGCACCGCGGCGTTCGGCCTGCAGGGCCTGCTCTTCCCGCTGATCGTGCCGGCCATCGGCGTGCTGACCGCCGTGATCGGTGTCTACATCACCCGGGCCCGCCCGGGCGAGGGCGGCCTGAAGGCGATCAACCGCAGCTTCTACATCTCGGCGCTGATCTCGGCCGTGCTGTGCGTCATCGCGGCCTTCGCCTACCTGCCGGGCAGCTTCGCGGAGCTGGTCAACCCGACCGACGACAGCGTCGTCAGGCTGACCGCGGACCCGCGCGTCATCGCCTCGGTTGCTGTGATCATCGGCATCCTGCTCGCTGGCATCATCCTCTGGCTGACCGGCTACTTCACCGGCACCGAGCACAAGCCGGTCCGGGACGTCGGCGAGTCGTCGCGCACCGGTGCGGCCACGGTGATCCTCTCCGGAATCTCGATCGGCTTCGAGTCGGCGGTCTACACCGCGCTCGTGATCAGTGCCGCGGTCTACGGCGCGTTCCTGCTGTCGGGCTCGATCGTCGTGTCGCTGTTCGCCGTGGCCCTCGCCGGCACCGGCCTGCTGACCACCGTCGGCGTGATCGTCGCGATGGACACGTTCGGCCCGGTCAGCGACAACGCCCAGGGCATCGCCGAGATGTCGGGCGACGTCACCGGCCCCGGCGTCGAGATCCTGACCGAGCTCGACGCGGTCGGGAACACCACCAAGGCGATCACCAAGGGCATCGCGATCGCGACGGCGGTGCTCGCCGCCACGGCGCTCTTCGGCTCGTACCGGGACGCGATCAACATGGCGCTACGCACGGCCAACGTCGCGATCGACCAGGCCGGCTCCGGGTTCTACTACGAGGTGTTCAGCCCGAACACCCTGGTCGGTGTGCTCATCGGCGCCGCGGTCGTGTTCATGTTCTCGGGCCTCGCGATCAACGCCGTCACCCGGGCCGCCGGTGCCATCGTGTTCGAGGTGCGCCGTCAGTTCCGCGACCACCCCGGGATCATGGACTACTCGGAACGTCCGGACTACAGCCGCGTCGTCGACATCTGCACGCGCGACTCGCTGCGCGAGCTGGCCACTCCGGGCCTCCTGGCGATCTTCGCCCCGATCGCCGTCGGCTTCGGCCTGGGCGTCGGCCCGCTTGCCGGCTACCTGGCAGGCGCCATCGCGACCGGCACTCTGATGGCCATCTTCCTCGCCAACTCGGGTGGCGCCTGGGACAACGGGAAGAAGCTGGTCGAAGACGGTCACCACGGCGGCAAGGGCTCGGAGGCGCACGCCGCCACCGTCATCGGTGACACCGTCGGCGACCCGTTCAAGGACACCGCAGGCCCGGCGATCAACCCGCTGATCAAGGTGATGAACCTGGTCTCGGTGCTGATTGCCCCGGCCGTCGTGGCCTTCTCGGTCGGTGCGAACGCCAACGTGGGTCTCCGGCTTGCCATCGCAGGCGTCGCCGCGGCGATCATCATCGTGGCGATCGTCGTCACCAAGCGGCGCACCACCTCGATCACCGACAGCCCGGCGGTCGACGCCGTCAGCTGAGAGGTCTGGGGGACCGCGTTCGCACGTGGCGGCTCCCACAACCGTCGGCTCTCGCAGACGGCCCCCGCCCTTTCCCGGGCGGGGGCCGTCGTTGTTCCGTCACTCCACCTGCTGTGGCACTCCACCTGTGCGATGCCTCGGCCCGGCGCGCCGCGGACCCCGGCGCCAGCACCCACCGGTGAGACGGGGCACACTACCGGGGTTCCGCGTCCTCGACCCCGGAGCGGCATATGCCTTCCGCGCCCCGTCCGCGCCGCCTGGCGCTCGTCGCCGTGCTCAGTGCCGTGCTGCTCGCAACCGGCTGCACGGCCACCGTCGCGGGCGCACCGGCCGCGGACCCTGCACCCGCCCCCACGGAGGGGCCGGGCAGCGACCCAGTCCTGTGGGTGGACCGGGTGTGCGGCTCCCTGCTGATCTTCACCGGCCCAGCGCTGGCCCAACCGCAGTTCGGCAACACCCCGAACCTGCCCGGTATCAAGCAGAAGCTCACCAGCTACCTCAACAGCATCATCACCGGCCTGCAGCAGAGCCGCGCTCAGCTCGGGCAGGTCGGCCGGTCCCCGGTCGGCGGTGGCGACGAGGCCGTTGCACGCATCAACGACGTGCTGACCAGGCTGGAGACCGACATCACCGGGGCCAAGGCGAAGGTCGACTCCGCCGACCCGGACGACCCGCAGGCGTTCCTCGCGACGATCACCGCCGCGGAGAAGCAGCTCGGCCAGATCAGCGCGCCGGACGCGCTCGCCGACCTCAGCGCCTCGCCACGGCTGCAGAAGGCCGCAGCGAAGGCTGCCAACTGCCAGCAGCTCTCGGCGCAGGGCAGCAACCCGCCGGGCTGACCACCGGTGTGGCCGCACTACCCCTCCGTCGAACGCGTGTTCTACCGTGCGCCCCGTGTCCTCCGTGTCACAGCTCTCACTCTTTTCGGCGGGCGCCCGCCCACCGCAGCCGGGCGACCTCGCGGGCCTGCTGTGCGGCCCGGGCCAGATCGTGCGGTTCGGCTCGGGTGACACGGCGCGGCTGTCCGTGGTGCTGGCCGACCCCCGGCGCGCGCCGGCGGTCGTCGCCGCGTGCGTCGCGGTCGGCATCGATGCCGAGCCGACGGTGACCGGGAGCGGGGCGACCGCAGTGCGCACCACGTTCCGCCGTGACCTGGTCGGTCTGGCGCGGAGCTGGACCAGGGGCGCCGTGAAGACCGTGCCGTCGGGAATGCAGCTGGACGGGGCCGTGTTGCGGGTGTGGATGGTCGCGGCCGGTCGTTGGGACGGCCGGGGCGTCGATCTCCTGCTCGACCCGCACGCACCGCAAACCCATCTGGCATTGATCGCTGCGGCGACGAGGGCCGGGATCCCGCCGGCCCGGAGCGGACGCGGGACCGCGCTCCGGATCACCGGCAACCGGCGCATCAGGCGGTTCGTGGAGCTCGTCGGGGCGCCGCCCACGGGTCTTGCTCCGGACGAGTGGCCAGGGGCGGGGGCGGGGGCGGACGGTTGACAGCGCGGCTACGCTCCCGTCCGTCCGACCGACGACGCGCGGGGTATGACAGAAGGAACACGTGGCGTGCGCTACGGGAGGAGTCCCCGCGTCCGTGGATACTGGCGGCCACGGAGACGAACACAGAGGTGCCGCACGCGGCGGACGATGGAGTGACTACGACGTGACGACCGGAACGAGCCCGAAGGCCGACCCGCAGCCGACGGCGCCCACGCGCAAGGCGGGCGGCGGTCGGCGTTCCGGCACGCCCACCGCCCCCGCGACCGTCCGCCCGACTCGCCGATTGGTGATCGTCGAATCGCCGACCAAGGCCAAGAAGATCGCGCCCTACCTGGGCAACGACTACGTCGTCGAGTCGTCCGTCGGCCACATCCGGGACCTTCCGCGCGGTGCCGCGGACGTCCCCGCCAAGTACAAGGGCGAGGCCTGGGCCCGGCTCGGTGTGGACGTCGACAACCAGTTCCAGCCGCTCTACATCGTGACGCCGGAGAAGAAGGGCAAGGTCTCCGAGCTGCGCGACGCGCTGAAGAGCGTCGACGAACTGCTGCTCGCCACGGACCCGGACCGCGAGGGCGAGGCCATCGCCTGGCACCTGCTCGACACCCTCAAGCCGAAGGTGCCGGTCCGACGGATGGTGTTCCACGAGATCACCGAGCCCGCCATCCGCGCGGCCGCCGCGAACCTGCGCGACCTCGACCAGGACCTCGTCGACGCCCAGGAGACCCGCCGCATCCTGGACCGCCTCTATGGCTACGAGGTCTCCCCCGTGCTGTGGAAGAAGGTCATGCCGCGGCTCTCGGCGGGCCGGGTGCAGTCGGTGGCCACGCGCATCATCGTGCAGCGCGAACGCGAGCGGATGCGGTTCGTCGCCGCCGGGTACTGGGACATCACCGCGACCCTGGATGCGGGTGCGCAGGCGACACCGCGCACGTTCCCGGCGCGTCTGCTCACCGTCGACGGCGACCGCATCGCCTCGGGCCGCGACTTCGGCCCGGACGGACAGCTGCGTGGTG
>JAEUJO010000344.1 GCA_016794615.1 Pseudonocardia sp.
CCGGGCGGCCCGCCGCCGACCGCAGGGCCCGGTACAGCACACCCGCGTCACCGAGCCGCCTGCGCAGGGCCCGCTCCAGGCCGGCGATCGGGTAGAGGTTCTGCGGGGCGCGGGAGTCCTTGTACCCGGCGGACGCGTACCGGGCCAGCGTCACCTGGGTGCGTCCCGCGAGTGTCGCGGCCTCCGCCACGGCGAGCTCGGCGCTGCACTCGAGCCGGACGATCCCCGCCCACGGCGCACCGGCGGGGCAGGGCAGGCGCAGGTACCAGCTGTAGCGGCTCCACCCCCCGGTCGAGGTCAGGCGGAACAGCGGTGTGCGCCATCCGGGCCCGAGCCGGGCGACCACCGCGTTCTGCCCGGGATCCAGGTAGGCCGTGTGGTGTGTCTTGATGTAGCCGACGGCGCGGGCCAGCCGATCGCGCCCGCGCAGCGGGCCGTCGACGACGAGCAGGTCGTCGTCGATCCCCAGCCGCTCACGCGCCTGCCCGGCCGCGGCGACCTCGACCTCGTTGAGCAGGCCCTGGACGCGCTGGCTCAGCGCCTGCGCGGGCGGCTGGTTCGGCTTCGCCGCGACGACGTCCACCGAGTAGCGACCGGCACCGGTCACGACGTCGACGGCGTGCTCGGCGGTGGTGACGATCCCGCGCCGGACCTCGGCCGCGGCGAGGTGCGCGCCGTCCGAGGGACAGCAACAGATCACCCCCGCTGCGTACGACGCACACAGCGCCGGGAGCGCCGCGGCGCCGTCGTCCACCCACACCTGCGCGTCGACCCGGCGGACCCCGTCCACGAACAGCGTCGCGGCCGGCGTCGATCCGTCGGACGGCGGGTCGATCGGCGCCCACTGGTCGGTGGCCAGCTCGACGCCCGGATCGACCTCCTGACGGGACTGTCCCTCGGCGACGTCGAGGCTGACGCCGTAGGACGGGTCCCACGGGTCGACCGAGAAACGCATGCCCGGATGGACGGTCACGGCTCTCCTCGGCGGTCCGGCGGTGATCCTCCGACGGCCCGGACGATAGCCCGCCCACCCGCTCGTGCGGACCGGACGCGCGGGAACGTCCGCTCGGATGAGGAATTCTGTCGGTGGGTGGTGAGACGCTCTCGTCCCGACCACTTCGAACCACCGAGGAGACCCCCGATGTCCACCCGCACCGATCCGTGGCCGGCAGGGACGCCCTGCTGGGTCGACCTCTCCGTCCCGGACATCCAGGCCGCCGTCGGCTTCTACGCCGACGTGATCGGCTGGACCTTCGTCGACTCCGGCCCCGACTACGGCAACTACCACATCGCGCAGGTCGACGGGCGCGCCGCGGCCGGTGTCGGCCCGATCATGCAGGAGGGCCAGCCCGCGGCCTGGACGGTCTACCTGGCCAGCGAGGACGTCGACGCCACCGCCAGGCTGATCGGCGAGCACGGCGGCTCGATCTACGCCGGGCCCCTGGACATCCCGAACAACGGGCGGATGGCGATCGCGGCCGATCCGACGGGCGGTGTGTTCGGCGTGTGGCAGCAGACCGGCATGATCGGCTCGTCGGTCGTGGATGAGCCCGGTGCGTTCGTGTGGGACGACGCCCGGTTGCACGACGTCGAGGTCGGGAAGCGCTTCTACGCGGACGTGTTCGGCTACCGGTACGCCCCGTTGGGGCCGGAGGCCGGTGGGACCGGCGACTACGAGGTCTTCACCACCGAAGCCGAGCGACCGCTGGGCGGCATCGGCGGGATGATGGGGGCACCACCCGGGACCCCGTCGCACTGGCTGGCCTACTTCACCGTCGCCGACATCGATGCGTCGGTCGAGGCGGTGGGCGACGGCGGCGGCACCGTGCTCATGTCGCCGGAAGACACCCCGTTCGGACGGATCGGCGTGGTGCGGGACCTGTTCGGGGCACCGTTCGGGCTGCACAGCGGGCCTGCGGGGGGTGGCTCGGAGAGCTGAGCGAGGGCCTGGCCTCTGGTTCGCGGGACCGGAGCCGCACGCCGGCCCCGGGAACCAGTGCCACCGCTGCTCCCCACAGCTGCGGGCACCGGCGCGTCGAGGAGTGCCGTCAGTTGCCCTCCCGCTCGATCCGGGCGGACCGCTGATCGCGGCGGACGGTGAAGCGCACGGGCACCCGCTCGGCCAACCCCGGTACGTGGGTGATGACCCCGACCATCCGGTCGCCGCGCCCGGCGAGGTTCTCCAGCGCGCTCGCGACCACGTCGAGGTTCGCCTCGTCCAGGGTCCCGAAGCCCTCGTCGAGGAAGATGGAGTCGAGCCGGGCCGCGCCCTCGGCGGCGAGCGTCGACATCTGATCCGAGAGCGCGAGCGCCAGCGCCAGGCTGGCCTGGAACGTCTCGCCGCCCGACAGCGTCTTGACCGGCCGCCGGGCATCCGCGTCGGCATGGTCCACGACCAGGAACTCGCCGTGGTCGTGGGCCAGCTCGAACTGACCACCGGACAGCTCGGCGAGCCCGGCGGAGGCGTCGGCGACGAGGGTGTCGAGCGCGGATGCCACCAGCCAGCGCGGGAACCTGTCCGAACGCAGGAGGCCGCCGAGCATCCGCGCGACCCGCTGCGCCTCCTCCGCGTCGGCCTGCGCGGCCCGCTTGCCCGTGGCCTCGGCGCGCCGCTCGACCAGCCGCTCCTGGACGGCGCGGGCGTGCGCGAGCGCCGCCGCCACGGCCGCCACGGCGGCCTCGGCCGGCACGGGCTCGTCCGCCGCGGAGCCGCCCCCCGCATCACGCGCCCCGCCGGTCCGCCCGCCTGCGACGGGTTCCCCTGCCGCACCGCCGACGATCACCCCTTCCGCCGCCAGCGCGAACGCGAGGCGTGCGTGCACCTCCTGCTGCGCGGCCCGCGCCGACGATGCCGTCTCGAGGGCCGCCGGCTCGCGGGCAGCCCGGACCGCCGACTCCTCCGCTGCCCAGGTGACCAGCTCCGACCAGGCTGCGGCGAGGTCGTCGCCTGCGGCCGCCGGGGCACCGAGCGCCACCAGAGGGTCGCGCGCCGCACGCAACGCCTCCCAGCCCGCCGTGACCTCACGCCCCACGGCCTCGGCCGCCTCCTCCGCCGCCGTGCGCGCCACCCGCGCCGCGCGCAACGCGGCGTCCGCATCCCGGGCGGACGCCTCCAGCACGCCCAGCCGAGCCAGGTCGGCGTCGACCTCCTCGGCCGACGGCACCCCGGCGAGCGCGGTGCGCAGCGCGGCCACCCGCTCGTCGAGGGAGTCGACCCGGCCCTGTGCCTGCTGCTCGGTGCGGGCCGTCGCCGCCGCGGCGCGACGGCGCGCCGCCAGGTCCGCGACCGCCACCTCCGCAGCTCGTGACGCCTCGTCGGCCAGCGCGGCGGCCGCGGCCGCCGCGCGCTCGGCGGCGGGGAGCGCCGCGTCCCGTTCGGCCAGCGCCTGTGTGGCCCACGCGACGAGCGCGGACCACCCGGCCACGGGATCCTCCGCGCTGCCGGGCACTCCCAGCGGCACGAGCGGATCGCGTGCGGTGCGCAGCGCGCCGGCCGCCGCCCCGAGCTCGCGCTGGACGACGTCGACACCGGCGGCGGCCTCGGCCCGCGTCCGGCGCGCCGCCCGGGCCGATGCGTCTGCCTCCGTCGCTGCGGCCGCGAGGGCATCCAGTTCCGCCAGGGCGGCGTCCACCGCACCGGCATCGCCCGGCAGCTGCGTGCCGTCGGTCGATCGGGCTGCTGCCGTCACGGCTTCCCGCAGCTGGGTGAGCTGCGCCGCGAGCCGGTCCCGCTCCTCGGCCGCCTGCCGTTCGCGCGCGACCGCATCGGCCTCGGCGCCGAGCGCCTCCTCCAGCACCACCTGCGCCGCGCCGACGGCGGACTCCAACGCGTCCACGTGCGCCCCGGGCAGCGGCGCCGGGAGCGCCGACACCTCCTGCGTGCACACCGGGCACGGCTCGCCCACCGCCAGCGACGGACGCAGTGCGGCGGCGAGATCGCCCCGCGCCGCGGCGTCCCTGTCGCCGATGGCGGTGGCCAGCGCCGTGCGGGCCCCGGTCACGGCGTCCGCGGCCGCTGCCCGAGCCCGGGCCGTCGCCGCGTGCCGGGCGACCAGCCCGGGCTCCGTCGCCGCGACGGCGGCGAGGGCCGCATGGTCGCGCCGGGCCTGTTCGAGCGGCGCCCGATCCGGTGCAGCCGCCAACCGGTCGCGGGCGGCCGCGTCCGCCGCCTCCGCCGCGGTCAGGCGCTCCTGCGCAGCGTCCCGCGCGGCCACGGCCACCGACCGCCTGCGCTCGGCGGCGTCCAGCCCGGCCGGTGCGTGCACGGCGGCGAGCAGCGCCCGTTCACCGCCCAGCCGCGCCGCGACCGTTGTCGCCGAGTCGAGCGCCGCCACCGCCGACTCGCGGGCCCCCGCGGCGACCGTCGCGGCCTCCTCGGCCTCCCCCACCTGCCGGGCCGCCTTGTCCTCCGCCGCCCGCGCGGCGTCCAGCGCGTCGGCCGCGGCCGGCCGGGCGGCGAGAGCGGCGGCGAGCTCCGCATGGTCGCGCCGGGCCCGCTCCAGTGGTGCCCGCTCCGGGGCCTCCGCGAGGAGCGCTCGCGCGGTGTCGTCGGCCGCCTCGGCGCCGGTGAACCGGCCGCGGGCCGCCCGGACGCGCTCCCCGGCACCGCGGCGCCGGGCGTCGAGCTCCGCCAACCCGTCCGGAGCTCCGAGCGCACCCAGCCGGGCCTGCTCCGCGCCGATGGTGGCCACCAGGTCCTCCGCCGCGACGACCGCCTGTGCCGCCGCCGACACCTCCGGCAGCAGCGCCCCGATGCGCTCGGCCAGCGCCGCCAGGGCGACGACCCGGCCGCCGGCCTCGGCGACGGCCTCGTCCGTCGCGTCGGCGTATGCGCCGAGCTGCTCGGCCAGCAGCGCTGCCCGGTCACCCGCCGCGGCCGCCTCGCGGTTCGCCTCCCGCGCGATCCGCTCGTACACACCCAGGCCCAGCAGGCGCGTGAGGATCGCCTGCCGGTCACCCGGCTTGGCGTGCAGGAACTCGGCGAACTCCCCCTGCGGCAGCACGACGCAGGACGTGAAGTGCTCGAACGGCAGGCCGAGCAGCTCCTCGACGGCCTTGGTCACTCCGGAGTCAGCCGCGAGGACCTCGGTGTCGCCCTCGACGTCGTCCCGGTCGAGCAGCCGCTCCAGCCGGGCGTTCTTGACGTTCACCCCACCGCGCGCGGCGCGGCGAAGCTCCCGGACGGCGACGAACCGTCCGCCCCGGACGTCGAACACCAGCCGCACGACACCCCGGACCACGCTCGGCGCGAGCGCAAGCGCCACGGCTCGCCGGTCGGCCCAGCGTGGCACGGTGCCGTACAGGGCGAACGTCAGCGCGTCGATCACCGTGGACTTTCCGGACCCCGTCGGCCCGACCAGCGCGAAGTACTCCGCCCCCGTGAAGTCGACGACGGCCCGCTCGCGGAATGCCGCGAACCCCTCCATCTCCAGCCGCACCGGCCGCATCAGGCGCCCTCCACCGTTCCGAGAGAGAGCTCGCCCACCCGGTCGTGCAGCCGGGCGAACAGCTCTTCCACCCGGCGGTCGTCGACTGCCCGCGTGCCCAGGTACTCGTGGAACAGCTCGCCGGGGCTGCGGTCCGCGCCCCCGCTGCTCGGCCGGGAGCCGGTGACGGATGCGGCGAACTCCGGGTCTATCCGCACCTCCAGCGCGTTCGGCAGCAGCTCCGTGACGTCCTCGCGCAGCCCGGCCCGCGCGCGCTCGCGCACGACGACGCGCAGCAGGTCGTCCCCGAGAGCGCCGCTCATGCCGGCCAGCTCGGCGACCGTGCCGTGCACCGTCCGGAGCCGCCGCCCGGCCGTGATCGGGATGTCCGTGACCCGGGCAGGCGTGGTGGGCGTGGCCTCGACCAGCAGCACGGCGCTCGTGTTGTCCTGCTCTCCGAAGTCGACGGCCAGCGGGGCGCCGGAGTAGTGCACCGGCATCGGCGCGGCGAGCGCCTGGCGCCGGTGCAGGTGGCCGAGCGCGACGTAGTGGGCGTCCGTCGGGAAGACCGCGGCGGGCACCGAGTACTCGAAGATCGACTGAGCGGCCCGCTCGCCGCCCCCGAACGCGCCGCCGAGCACCGTCAGGTGCGCCATCACGAGGTTCACCGCGTCCGTACGGAACCCGGCGGTGAGCGCGCGGACCAGGGACCGCACGTGCTGGTCGTACGTGCTCGTGTTCTCCGCAGGCGACTGCGCGACCAGCTCCGCGGCCCGCACCGCGTAGCGCTGGAACAGGAACGGCAGCACCGCGACCGTGGCCCGCTCCCCGCCCCGGGAGGTGAACTCGACCAGGCCGCCGGTCTCGGCCGTCCGCACCGACCCCACGAGGGTGACCCCCGCGGCCCCGGCGAAGGGCCGGTACGCATCGAAGGTGGCGGCGTGGTCGTGGTTCCCCGCGATCACGACGACCTGCGCCTCGGTGCGCGCCAGCGCCATCAGCGTGCGGACCACGAGGCGCTGCGCGGCAGCGCTGGGCGCCGCGCTGTCGTAGAGGTCGCCGGCCACGAGCACGGCGTCGACCTCCTGCTCCCGCGTGATCCGCACGATCTCGCGCAGCACCCGCTCCTGCTCGTCGAGCCGGCTCAGGCCCTTCAACGACTTGCCGACGTGCCAGTCGGCAGTATGGAGAACTCGCACGGTCGACACCGTAGGGGCGCCCACCGACAGTTTCGCCGACGACCCGGTCAGTCCCCTACCGGGCGCCCGTAGCCGGATCTGCCCGAGTTGTCCAGGTCGCCGCGGTTCCGGCTGTACAGGTGGATCTCCAGACCATCGGGGTCGTGGAACAGCACCATCCACCCGATCGTCGCCTCCACCACCTGGTTCGCCACGCCCAGCGCGTCGAGGTGCGCCGACCACGCGTCCACCGCGGCCCGGTCGTCGACCGCGAAGATCACGGGGTCGAAGCCCGAGAGGCCCGCGATGTCCGGCCGCTCGCGCAGGGCGACCCCGACGTCGCCGAGCCCCGGGGCGGAGTAGGCCACGCCGCGCACGACCCCGTCGTCGTCCGGGAACTCGTACTCGAGCGTCAGCCCGAAGACCTTCTCGTACCATTCACGGCTCGCCGCGAGGTCGCGCACCGGGAACTTGACGCCGAAGATCCCGGCCAGCCGCGGTGCGGCACTGCCGGCGCCCGCGTGGTCGATCACGCAGAACTCGTTGCCGTCCGGGTCGCGCAGCACCACGAAGTCGGGGGCGTCCGGATACGGCCAGTCCGTCGCCCGGGTGGCGCCGAGACCGACCAGCCGGTCGACGTGACGCTGCTGTGCCTCGGTGTACAGGTCGAGGTGGATGCGGGCGTGCTCGCCCGGCGGGGTGTCCGTGAGCTGCAGGGAGACGGGCAGGTGCCGGCCCTCGGGATGGACCAGCGTGACGAACGCGGGGTCCGCCGCCGGCTCGCGCGGCCGGTAGCCGAGGGCGGCGCACCAGAAGTCGACGGCGCGCCCCATGTCCCGCACGTTGATCACGGTGGTGGCCAGGTGCAGGTCGCCCGGTCCGCCGCTCACCTCCGTCACACGGGGAGGCTAACCGTGGAACGGACGAATCGCTCCCCCCAGCCTCGAAGGTGCGCCCCCAGTTCCTCCGGGCTCACGACCGTGAACTCTGCCCCCGCCGCACCGACCGCCAGCGCGGCCCAGTCGAGCGAGTCCGTGCTCATCCGTATGCGACAGCCCGCGCCGGCCTCCTCGACCGTCACCCACCGACCGACCCGGGCGCGGACGGCGTCGGCAGGCGCGTCGACCAGCACGTCCACGTCGTAGGCGGTCGGGAGGTTGCGCAGGCCGGCCCGGACGAACGCCGCCGCGTCGTCGGCGGGGAGGTCTCGGGGGCGGAACCGGGCGCCCGTCCGTCGCGGGGCGTCGAGCCGGTCGAGGCGGAAGCTCCGCCAGTCGTGCCGGTGCAGGTCGTAGGCGACGAGGTACCAGCGGCGGCCGAGCGGGACGAGGCGGAACGGCTCCACGAGCCGACTCGTCCGGGTCCCGTCGGCCGCGGCGTAGCCGAACTCCAGCCGCTCCGCGTCGCGGCAGGCCTGCGCGGCGGCGGTGAGTGTCCCCGGGTCGACCACCGGGCCGCCGCCGGCGAACGTCGCCGGGACCGTCGCCATCCGCAGCGCGTCGACCCGCCGCCGCAGCCGGGGCGGCATCACCGGCACCATCTTGGCCAGCGCGCGGACCGACGCCTCCGCGACCCCGACCACCCCACCGTCGGCCGCGGCCTGCAGGCCGACCGCGAGCGCGACCGCCTCCTCGTCGTCGAGGACGAGCGGTGGCATCGCCGCACCGGCGGCGAGCTGGTACCCGCCGCCCACGCCGCGGTTCGCCTCGACCGGGTAGCCCAGCTCGCGCAGCCGGTCGACGTCGCGGCGCAGCGTCCGCACCGACACCCCCAACCGGTCCGCCAGCTCCGCACCCGGCCAGTACCGGTGGGTCTGCAGCAGCGACAGCAGGCGCAGCGTGCGTGAGCTCGTGTTGGCCATGCCGTCGATTCTTGCCCTATTCAGGTCAGAAAGTGACACCAGTGAGTCATAGCCTTGTCGCATGACGACGTCAGACACCGCCAGCGCCGCTGCCTCGCTCACCGGATCCGCATCCGGGGAGCGGGCCGACATCCTGGAGACCCTGCGGACGCACCGGTACTTCCTGCGTCACACCGTCGAGGGCCTGAGCGACGAGCAGGCCCGGCTCTCCCCGACGGCAGGCGAGCTCACCCTCGGCGGGTTGATCAAGCACGTCGCTGCGACCGAGTCGAGCTGGGTCGACTTCATCGAACGCGGGAGCGAGGCGATGGCGATGCCGGAGGGCGAGTTCGACCCGAGCTCGGAGCTGGCCCAGAAGTGGGCGAACGAGTTCACGCTGCTCCCCGACGAGACGCTGGCCTCCGTCCTCGCCGGGTACGAGCGCGTGGCGGCCCGGACGGATGCGCTGGTCGAGTCACTCCCCGACCTCGACCTGTCGCACCCGCTCCCGCCGGCCCCGTGGTTCGCGCCGGGTGCGACGCGCTCGGCCCGGC
>JAEUJO010000360.1 GCA_016794615.1 Pseudonocardia sp.
CCGTGGGCGTCGCGGTCGGCGACGTCACGAGCGAGATCGACCCGAAGACCGCCGGCCTGGCCGTCGACTGGTCGGGCACGATCGACCGCGCCGGCTCGCAGCCGCTCAACCCGATCACACGGCTGCGGTCGTTCTTCACCACCCGGGAGGTCGGCGTCGCCACCGACCTGGACGACGAGGCACTCGACTCCGCTCTGCAGCAGCTCGCCCCGGTCGTGAGCAAGCAGCCGGTGGAGGGCACGGTGCGCTTCGAGGGCGTGACGCCGGTGCCGGTCCCGCCCGTCGACGGGCAGGAGCTCGACCTGGCCGCGGCGAAGCAGACCCTCGAGCGCGAGTGGACCAGCGGCGAGCGGGTGCACCTGCCCGTGCGGGTCCTGCCGCCGACCACGACGCAGGACGACGTCGACAAGGCGGTGGCCGACGTCGCGACCCCGGCGGTGTCCGGGCCGGTCACGATCGTGGGGGAGAAGGTGACGGGCACGATCAGCCCCGAGGTGATCGCCTCGGCGCTGTCGTTCCGCGCGGACCCGAACCAGGGCCTCGTCCCCGAGCTGAACAGGGAGGTCGTGGAGAAGGCCCTCGACCCGCAGATGGCCTCCTCCGAACGGCTCGGGCGGGACGCGACGCTGAGGTTCGTCGGCGGCCGGCCGGTCGTGACGCCGTCCCAGGACGGTCGCGGGGTCGACTACGAGGCGACGCTGAAGGACCTGCTGGCGGTACTGACCAAGACCGGCGACGAGCGGAAGATCATCGCCGTCTACGCCGCCCAGCCCGCGAAGCTCACCACGGAACAGCTCAACGGGCTCGGGATCAGCGGGGTGATCGGCGAGTTCGCCACCGGCGGGTTCGCGCAGGACTCGGGCCGGAACATCAAGCGGGCCGCCGAGGTCATCGACGGGACGATCGTCAAGCCCGGGGAGACGTTCAGCCTGAACGGCGCCACCGAGCCGCGCGACGGGGCCCACGGCTACACCGAGGCCGGGATCATCTCCGACGGGCATGCCTCGCGCGGTGTCGGCGGCGGCGTGTCGCAGGTCGCGACCACCCTGTACAACGCGGCGTACTTCGCCGGGATGGTGGACGTCACGCACAAGCCGCACAGCTTCTACATCAGCCGCTACCCCCCGGGCCGCGAGGCGACGGTGTTCGAGGGCGCGATCGACATGAAGTTCAAGAACGACGGCCCCACCGGGGTGATGATCCAGACGGCCTGGACCCCGACGACGCTCACCATCCGGCTCTACGGCACCAAGCGCTACGACGTCACGTCGACGACGGGCCCACGGACGAGCCCGACCGAGCCCACCAAGGTCGACATCCCCGCGGGACAGCCCTGCTCGCCCAGCCAGGGTGCTCCCGGGTTCACCGTGACGGACACCCGGACGCTGCGTGATGTGAAGTCGGGCGCGGTCAAGACCGAAAGACGGACCACGAAGTACAACCCGTCACCGATCGTGACCTGCGGCTAGGAGTGACGTTCCGCACTCACCTGCGGATCGGTGTCCTGCTGCGCTGCGGCGTTGAGTGTGGGGAACGCCCGGGCTCGTCCGGATGAGCGCCGGGTCTTCCCGAGCGTGTGCCCGGAGACTTAGCCTTCGACCATCACCAATGGCGGGGGAGACGAGGGCCGACATGCTCATTGCGGACGTCCTGCGCGCGAAGATCGCCGATGCGGCACTCGCCACCACGGCGCCGTCCGCGACCGTCGGTGAGCTGCTCAGCGTGCTTGCTCAATACAACGTCGGCGCCCTCCCGGTGGTGGACGGCGGCCAGCTGGTCGGGATCGTCTCCGAGCGTGACGTCGTCCGGCAGCTGCACGAGCGTGGCCGCGAGCTGCTCGACGTTCGCGTCGGCGACATCATGAGCGCGGACGTCGTCACCTGCTCCCCGCGTGACCGCGCCGCGGACCTCGCGCGGGTCATGACGGACCGCCGGATCCGGCACCTCCCGGTCTGCGACGAGTCCGGCCTGGTGGGCATCGTCAGCATCGGTGACCTGGTGAAGACGCGCATCGACCAGCTCGAACGGGAGCGCGAGCACCTCGCGTCCTACATCTCCGGCTGACGCGGCGACACAGCCGCGGCGCACGCCGGTCGGGGTAGGCGCACCCGACTCGAGCCGTCACATCCCGCACGGCGGGCGGTTGTCGCATCCGCTGTGTCGTCGTCGGACCGCCGTACCCTGAGGGCCTGGACCGACCGGCATCACCGTCCGGCTCAGAACCCCGCCTCGGCCAGCTCCATCAGCGTGTCGTCGGTGTGCTCGACGATCACGCGCTCCGCGGTGAGCAGCGGCAGGCGGGTGGTGGCGAAGAACCGGGCAGCGGCGATCTTGCCCTCGTAGAAGGCCCGGTCGCGCGCCGTGCCGGCGTCCAGCACGTCGAGCGCGACCTGCGCCCGGCGCAGGAGCAGCCAGCCCACCAGCACGTCGCCGAGTGCCATGAGCAGCCGGACGCTGTGCTGGCCTGCCCGGTGCACCCGTGCCGGCTCACGACCGGCCGTGGCGATGTGCCCGGTCAGCACGCTCAGCATGCCGCGGACGTCCGCGAGGGCCGTCGCGAGCAGTACCCGCTCCTCCTTCAGCCGGCCGTTGCCGCCCTCCTCGGCGAGGAACCCCGTGATCTGCTCGACGACGTGGCCGAGCGCGCCCCCGTGGTCCCGGACGATCTTGCGGAACAGCAGGTCCAGCGACTGGATCGCGGTCGTTCCCTCGTAGAGCGAATCGATCTTCGCGTCGCGGATGTACTGCTCGACCGGGTAGTCCTGCAGGTACCCGGAACCGCCGAGGGTCTGCAGCGAGAGCACGAGCATCTCCGACGCCCGCTCGCTGCCGACGCCCTTGACGATCGGCAGCAGCAGGTCGTTGACGGCGGCGGCGAGCCGCGCGTCCGGGCCACCCGCCCGCACGGCGTCCTGCTGCGTCGCCGCGTAGAGGTAGAGCGCTCGCAGGCCCTCGGCGTAGGCCTTCTGCAGCATGAGCATCCGGCGCACGTCGGCGTGGTGGGTGATCGTCACGCGCGGGGCGGACCGGTCGGCCGCCCGCGTCAGATCCGGTCCCTGCACGCGTTCCTTCGCGTAGGCCAGCGCCGTCTGGTAACCGGCCGAGAGGGTGCCGATCGCCTTGGTGCCCACTATCATGCGGGCGTACTCGATCACCTCGAACATCTGCGCGATGCCGTCGTGCACCTCGCCGAGCAGGTGGCCCACCGCGGGGACTCCGTGCCGGCCGAACGTGAGCTCGCAGGTCACGGATGCCTTGAGACCCATCTTGTGCTCGACGTTCGTGACGAACGCGCCGTTTCGCTCGCCGGGCTCACCCGTGACCGGGTCGAACCGGAGCTTCGGCACGAGGAACAGCGACAGCCCCTTCGTCCCCGGCTGCGGGGTGATCCCGGGGCCCTCCGGCCGGGCGAGCACGAGGTGGACGATGTTCTCGGTCAGGTCCTGCTCGGCCGAGGTGATGAAGCGCTTCACACCGTCGAGGTGCCAGGTGCCGTCGGGCTGCAGAACAGCCCGGGTCCGGCCCGCCCCGACGTCCGACCCGGCGTCCGGCTCGGTGAGCACCATCGTCGCGGCCCAGCCGCGCTCGATCATCAGCTCGGCCCAGTGCCGCTGTTCCCGTGTCCCGAGCCGGTGCACGATCGAGGCGAAGCTCGGGCCGCTCAGGTAGAGGTACACCGCCGGGTGGGCGGCGAGGATCAGCTCGGCGGCGGCCCACTGCACGGTGGCGGGGACGCCGAGGCCGCCCAGCTCGGCCGGCAGCCCGAGCCGCCACCACTCGCCCTCCCACAGCAGCCGGTAGGCCCGCTTCACCGGCTCGGGGAGCGTGACGGTGTGCGTGGCGGGGTCGAACACCGGCGGATGCCGGTCGGCGTCGGCGTAGCCCTCGGCGAGCGGGCCGGTGGCGAGCCGGTCGAGCTCGCGCAGCAGGTCGCGCAGCGTGTCGGGGTCGTTGTCGACGTCCGGCCCGACCGGCCCGTCCTGCACGCGGAAGACCTCGAAGAGGTCGAACTCGATGTCACGCAGATCACTGCGGAAATGTCCCATCGCCGCCACCGCCTTGCCTACCCGCGAGTAACAAAAGGGTATTACTGGTGGGTAACTTCGGCAAGCGTTCTCGTCCTGGCGGCATGCCGTGTGCGTCGGGCCCGTCCTCGGTGATCCTCTGCCGGTCATCGGGGACGCTGACCTCCGACAAGATCCACCCGAACGGCGGCCAACCATCTGTCACGTTTTCGGCCGCTCCAGCGATGGGGTGGACGTGGGGCCGGCGGGCAGGACGCCGGCTCTGCTCGCTTTCGAAACGAAGAGGGGGCCGCGGTGGCGCGGTTGGGAGCAGCGGTTGTCGGCTTGGGGCTGGCGGCGCTGGTCGTGGCGTATCTGTTCTTCGGTTGGCCGGTGCTGCTCGTCGGGGTGCCGGCGCTGGTGGGCGTGGCGCTCGTCGTGGCAGCTGTCGTGGTGTCCGAGACGCCGCGCCGCAAGCTCGAGGAGCATCGGGCCTTGCGGTTCGACCCGTCCGCGCAGCT
>JAEUJO010000247.1 GCA_016794615.1 Pseudonocardia sp.
CCGAGTTCCAGCAGGGTCTGCAGGTAGCGCAGCTGCAGCGAGGCGGGGTTCGGGCTGAGCACGTCCGCGGCCTGCCGCAGCTCCTGCGACGCCTGCAGCTCGCCCCGAGCATTGATGATCTTTGCTCGGCGCTCCCGCTCCGCCTCCGCCTCCCTGGCCATCGCCCGCTGCATGGCCTCGGGGATCTCGACGTCCTTGATCTCGACGAGCCGGACCTCGATGCCCCACGGCGTGGTCTGCTCGGCGATCTGCTCGCGCAGCCGTTCGTTGAGGTCCTCCCGGTGCGCCAGCACGGTGTCGAGCTCCTCACGGCCGAGTACCGAGCGCAAGGTCGTCTGGGCGATCTGCGAGGTGGCCACGGCGAAGTTCTCGACCTCCATCACGGACCTGACCGGGTCGACCACCCGGAACAGCACCACCGCGTTGACCCGGGCCGGCACGTTGTCCCGGCTGATCACCTCCTGGGGCGGGATCGTCAGTGTCACCACCCGCAGGTCGACGCGGACCAGCCGCTCGATACCGGGAACGACCCGGCACAGGCCCGGGCCGGCCTCGGGGCGAAGCCGGCCGAGCCGGAAGACGACGCCCCGCTCGTACTCGCGGATGACGCGGACCGAGACGGCGCAGAGAAGGACGGCCAGCCCGGCCACGACCAGTCCGATGATCGACGCTGCCATCACGACTCCCTGGGTGTCGTCCTGTTCCGCACAGAGCCCCAGCGCGTGGCGAACCGGTCTCGCGGGGGCTCCTCGTACACGGCCTGCTGCGGGATGTGTTCCGGGAAGCCGCTGGGCGTGCGCCACAGGTGCCGGGCCAGCGGCACGCTCGCCAGGGCGGCCACGGCGACCGTCGCCAGCAGAACCAGCAGATCCGTCGGACCGGGCCGGGAGACCAGCATGCCGACCGGCAGGAAGACGCTGATCAGTGCGACGAGACAGGCGATGCCACGGTGGAATCGACCGGCTTCGGAGTGCGGCCAGGGATCGATCTCCCGGGTCACCTCCCTGCCGTGGGGCGAGGTCGTGCAACCGCTCTTCACCGGGCAGGCGTTGCACACCGCGGGCTTCGCCCGGTAGCGCACGATGCGCTGCTCCGGGTCGAACGAGGTGGGCCACAGCCACTGGTCCTGCGGGCAGATCCAGGCGTCGTGATCCGCGTGGTAGCGGAACGAGCCCGTCCGCCACTGCCGCGCGCGCACGGCAACGCGCCGGGCCATCCAGTCGAAGCCGTACGCCACGGCGAGCAGAAAGGCGCTGTAGCCGCAGATCAGCAGCACGTTCGTCGTTACGGCCGCGGTCATCGCGCCCTCGGGGAGTCCGCCGCGGTCGGCTGCTTCTCGACGAACAGCACGTCCTGAGGCAGTTCGTAGGTCGTCGGACCCCGCCGCGAGTACCGCAACCCCTGCCAGGCGATCCACAGGAACGGTAGGCAACCGCCGACGATGAAGATCACGTCGCCCGGCATCCGGCCCCACTCCAGAAGCCGGTTCGCCGGGTTCGTCAGGTAGCCCAACGACCGCGCCTCGAAGTAGCCCTCGTTCACCGACGCGTACAGCTGGAGCACGCCCAGCGGCAGCAGGGTGACGAACACCATCCAGGCGAGCCCGATGTTCAGCGACCAGAACGAGATCCTGGCCAGCTTCTCGGGCCACTTGTCCTCGGGGATCAGGTAGCGCAACGCGAACATGGACAGCCCGACGGCGAGCATCCCGTAGACGCCCATCATCGCGGCGTGGCCGTGGTTCGCCGTCAGCGCCGTGCCGATCTCGTAGTAGGACACGATCGGCAAGTTGATCAGGAAGCCGAAGATGCCGGCGCCGAGGAAGTTCCAGAAGCCGACCGCGACCAGGAACATGACGGCCCAGCGGTGCGGGAAGGCCCCGCCCACCGACCGCTTCTCCTGCCGCGACCCGAGCTGCAGGAAGGCCCACGCCTCGACCGTCAGGAAGGTCAGCGGGATCACCTCGGCGGCGGAGAAGAACGCCCCCAGCGCCATGTGCTCCACCGGCGTGCCGGAGAAGTAGAGGTGGTGCATGGTGCCGATCACGCCACCGGCGGAGTAGAGGATCACGTCGAGGAAGATGACGCCCAGGGCGATGGTCTCGCGGACGACGCCGAGCATCACGAAGATGTAGGCGACCATCACCGTGGTGAAGAGCTCGAGGAAGTCCTCGACCCACAGGTGCACCACCCAGAACCGCCAGAACTCCGCGACGGTGAGGTGGGTGTCGGTGCCGGCCAGCAGCCCGATGGCGTAGAAGGCCGGAATGGACAGGGCGGAGAAGAAGAACAACCAGGGCATGTTGCCCTTCGACTCGCCCGCCAGGCGCGACCGGATGCCCCGATAGATGATCGCGATCCAGATGAACATGCCGATCGTCAGCAGGGCCTGCCAGATGCGCGGCAGGTCGAGGTACTCCCACTGCTGGGCGAACAGGGGCCCCTTCGCCCAGGAGACGCCGTGGATCGACAGGGCCTCGCTCACCAGGCTGCCGACCACGACCACGACGACCGCGCCGAAGAGGACATAGACGAGAACGGACTGCTTGCGGGGTTCCCGGCCGGCGACGAACGGGGTGAGGAAGATCCCGGCGGCCAGGAACGAGGCTGCGGTCCAGAACAGGGCGAGCTGCAGGTGCCAGGTCCGGGCCAGGTTGAACGGGAGGAGCGCGGCGAGGTCGAAGCCGAAGAAGCTCAGGATGTCGGCCCGGTAGTGCTCGGCCGCGGCGCCCAGCAGCGTCTGGACCAGGAACAGCGCCGCGATCGTGAAGAAGAACCAGGCCGTCGCGCGCTGGGCCGGCGTCAGAGCCACCTCGCTGGGTTGGCGGAACGAGATCGCCGGGGCCTCCGCGCTGTGCCAGCCGACCTTTGCGCTCCAGCGGCCGTAGACCGCGAACAGGATGCCGGTGCCGCCGAGCAGCACGACGAGCGACAGGACGCTCCACACCACCACGTCGGCCGTCGGGCCGTTGCCCACCCGGGGCTCGGCCGGCCAGTTGTTGGTGTAGGAGTAGGTGTGGCCGGGCCGTTCGGCCGCCGACGCCCACGCGGTCCAGGCGAAGAACGCCGTGACCTGGCGAACCTGCTCCGGGTCGCTGATCACGTTCGGGACCAGCCCGTTACGGCTGGAGTCCGGGCCGAAGAACTGTCCGTAGTGCTGGATGTTGGCCTCGAAGGCCCTGGCCTGGTTGTCGGTGAAGGTCAGGGTCCCGGTGGCCTCGTCGTACCGGTTGGTGCGGAACTCGGTGATCACAGTCTGGCGCGGCTCGGGAGCACCGGACTCGCGCAGCCGGGTCTCCACGAAGTCCGTCGCACGGCGCAGGTAGTCCGCGGTGTAGTCGGGCCCGAGGTAGGCACCGTGCCCGACGACGGACCCGTACTCCATCAATCCCCGGGCGAGGAACAGTTCCTGCCCGGCGGTGATGTCCGCGCCGGTGAACAGCACGTCGCCATTGGCGGTGACGACCTTCTCCGGCTGGGGCATCGAGGCGGTGTAGGTCCGGTAGGCGAGGATGCCCATCACGAAGAACCCGAAGATCACGACCAGGGCGACGGCCTGCACCCAGCCCTTCCCCACCATCAGCTGGCGTCGATCGGACGGGGGTGTGGTGGGCGGCGCAGCGGTCATGCGAGGCTCCGTTCTGGCTCGACGTGCTGACACGACCGTGTGCCGGACCGACGCCGGCCGGCCGGCCTAGATGGCATGGCGATAGCCGAAGAACTCGTGGTCCTGGTTGTAGCCGCCCCGGCCTCCACCGATCTCGGAGAAGTGCCGGATGAACTCGATACCGGCGAGCCACTTGACCTGCTTGAAACCGTGCTCTGACTCGTTGCGCAAGCGTAGTGGCGCGCCGTGGCCGTAGCTGAGCGACTCGCCGTTCATGCCGTAGGCGAGCATCGTGAGGTGGTGGCGCATGTGCTCGATCGGATGCACGTCGTAGTAGATGCCGCCGTCGACCCCTTCACCGAGCGAGTAGAACGCGACCCACTTCGCCTCCGGGTCGGGCTGCACCAGGTCGAGGACCGTCTGCATGGACACCCCGTCCCACTTGGCGATCCCCGACCAGCCCTGGATGCAGAAGTGCTGCGTGATCTGTTCGTGGTGGGGCAACGCGCGCAGCTGCTCCAGGCTCAGCTCGACCGGGTTGCGCACCAGGCCACCGATCCGGAGGCGGTAGGTCGCGAAACCCGAGTCGAAGAGAGCCTTGTACTCGTCGGTCTGCGGGTACTTGCCGTTGTGCCACATGTACGGCGAGATGTCCGCCTCGGTGTACTGGCCAGGCTTCGCGTCGAGGTGCTCGAACAGCCGCTGCAACGGCCCGACCAGGGCGTAGCCGACACTCTGGACGACGCGGGGGTGGCGCAAGGTGAACGGCGTCGCCGCGACCCAGGCGACGATCAGCACCACCATCGCGACCGCGAACACCCAGAAGCCACCCCACGAGTGGTCGTCGCGGGCCGCGAACATGTGGTTGAGGTTCGCCCGCATCCCGGTGGTGAGCACCAGCGTGACGTGCATCCCGATGAAGAGCAGGAACCAGCACATCACGAGGAAGTGCAGCGAGCGGGCGGCCTGGATGCTCAGCAGCGAGCTGACGGGCCGGATGCGGGTGGACAGGGCCGGCGACAGCCCCAGGCCGGTGAGGAGGGCGGCAGGTCCCGCGACGAAGACGGTGACGAAGTAGGCCAGCACCTGCAGGGCGTTGTACGCGGTCCACCCGGTCTCGGCAGGCCAGTCCAGGGAGAGGTACTGCACTGCGACGGACGCGGCGTTCGGCACGTAGTCCCAGCTGGTCGGGACCAGTCGCTGCCAGTGCCCGGTGGTGAAGAGCAGGATGTAGAAGATCACGCCGTTGAGCAGCCAGAACACGTCCGCGCCGAGGTGCCACCAGCGCGCCAGCCCGATGGAGTGCCGCAGGCCGGGGATACCGATCCAGCCCGGCACGTTGACCGAGTCCTGCTTCGCGGTCCACAGCGGGTCCGGCGGCACCTCCTTCTGGAACCGGAACCACTCCCGTCCAGGGGTGGAGTGCCGGGTCCAGTACAGCCGGGGGTGGTCGGTGAGGATCTGGACGGCCGACCGGATGATGAAGGCCATCAGGAACAGGTTGAGGAAGTGCTGCCAGCCGACCCATGCCGGGATGCCCTCCTGACCGTTGGGCGGCGGGACGGTGCCGGGGTAGCGCTCGACGAACGCCTGCACCGCGGGCAGCTCGCGCAGGGCCTGCGCGGCGGCGACCCCGGCCACGAGCAGCGCGAGGCCCAAGGGAACCAGCCAGAGCAGGTTGAACCACCGGGACCGTCCGACACGCAGCATGGGAGCGGTCCCCCACTGGTTCGGCAGCGAACCCGACCAGGTCTTCGGGTCGACGACGTTCTCCGCCCCGGTGGACAGCTGCCTGCGGAACTCGTCGAGCATGGCAGGCGTGATCCGCGACGATCGCGGATCGGGCAGGTCATGATCCTCGGTGACCATGAGCGGACGCTAGCGACCGACCGGTCGCTCACGCAGAGGCTCACGTCCCCCGTTCCCGGCCGAAGGTCCCATCGACACAGGCCATTGGGGACCGCCGCTCAGGCCTCGCCCTCGTCGTCCACGTCCGGAGCGCTGCCGTTGCGGATCAGGTACAGCGCGCCGTCCAGCTCATCCGGCTTTACGAGCACGTCGCGGGCCTTGCTGCCCTCCGACGGGCCGACGATCCCCCGGTTCTCGAGCAGGTCCATCAGGCGCCCGGCCTTCGCGAAGCCGACGCGCAGCTTGCGCTGCAGCATCGACGTGGAGCCGAACTGCGACGTGACGATCAGCTCGGCGGCCTGCAGGAGGAGGTCCATGTCGTCGCCGATGTCGGCGTCGACCTCCTTCGCCTCGCCGGCCTTCGCCGCCGTGACTCCCTCGGTGTAGGTGGGCTCGGCCTGGTCCTTGGTGAACCCGACGACCGAGGCGATCTCCTCGTCGCTCACGTACGCGCCCTGCATGCGGACCGGCCTACCCGCACCCATCGGCAGGTAGAGCCCGTCGCCCATGCCGATGAGCTTCTCGGCCCCCGGCTGGTCCAGGATCACCCGCGAGTCGGTCAGCGACGACGTGGCGAACGCCAACCGGGACGGCACGTTCGTCTTGATCAGGCCGGTGACCACGTCCACGGACGGGCGCTGGGTCGCGAGCACCAGGTGGATGCCGGCGGCGCGGGCCTTCTGCGTGATCCGCACGACAGCGTCCTCGACGTCGCGCGGCGCGGTCATCATGAGGTCGGCCAGCTCGTCCACGATGCACAGGATGTAGGGGTAGGGCCGGTACTCCCGCTCGCTGCCGGGCGGCGCCGTGATCTCGCCGGAGCGGACCTTGCGGTTGAAGTCGTCGACGTGGCGCACCTTGTTGACCTGCATGTCCTGGTAGCGCTGCTCCATCTCCTCGACCAGCCACGACAGCGCCGACGCCGCCTTCTTCGGCTGGGTGATGATGGGCGTGATCAGGTGCGGGATGCCCTCGTACGGGGTCAGCTCGACCATCTTCGGGTCGATGAGGATCATCCGGACCTCGTCCGGCGTCGCCCGCGACAACAGCGAGACGAGCATCGAGTTGACGAAGCTCGACTTGCCCGAACCGGTGGACCCGGCGACGAGCAGGTGCGGCATCTTCGCCAGGTTCGCGACGAGGAAGTGGCCCTCGATGTCCTTGCCCAGCCCGATGCCCAGCGGGTGCCCCTCGCTGCGCGCGTTACCGCTGCGCAGCACGTCACCGAGGCGCACCATCTCGCGGTCGCTGTTGGGCACCTCGATCCCGACCGCCGACTTCCCGGGGATCGGCGCGAGCAGGCGGACGTTGTCCGTGGCGACCGCGTAGGAGATGTTGCGCTGCAGCTGGGTGATCTTCTCGACCTTGACCGCCGGGCCCAGCTCGATCTCGTAGCGGGTGACGGTCGGGCCGCGGGTGAAGCCGGTGACCTGCGCGTCCACGTTGAACTGCTCCAGGACGCCGGTGATCGCCTCGATGATCTGGTCGTTCGCCCTGCTGCGGGTGCGCGGAGCCGGGCCCGTGGGCAGGAGGTCGCTCGGCGGCAGCGCGTAGGTCGTGTCGCCGGCCGTCTCGCGCATCGCGAGGCGTAGCTGCTCGCCGACCCCGTCACCGCTCGTCTCGGCGGGCGGGGTGGCCGCGACCGGCGGGGCGGGACGGCGGGGTCGGGCGGGCGGCTCGCCGGCCGCGGGCGCCGGGCCGCCGGGTTCCGCCTGCGGCTCGGCCGCAGCGGACGGCTCGGCGAAGGCGCCCTGGCGCCTGCGGCTCGGCCGACGCCGGGCCGGCTCGGCCGGTGGGGCGTCGTCCTCGGGGTCGTGCCCGTGGCCGTCGTCGGCGGTGTCGTACTCGTCCTCGTCGGCGAGCTCGCGGCCGGTCAACCTGCGGAACAGGTCCGGAACCTCCCGCAGCGGCGTGTCGACGAGCAGCAGGAACGCGTACCCCGACAGGAGCAGCAACACGGGCACCGCGACCCAGACCGTCAGCCCGCTGGCCAGCGGGATCGCCGCGAGATACCCGACGGCCCCGCCGCCCTCGTGCCAGCGCTCGGGTTCGGCGGGCAGGCCCGTACCGATGTGCACGAGGCCGAGCACACCGAGCGCGAAGAGCGCCGAGCCGACCACCAGCCGCGGACGGGCCTCGGGGTGGGCCTCGGTGGTCATGAGCACCACGCCGACGGCGAACAGCAGCACGGGAACGACCACGGCGCCGAGCCCGACGACCGCGGCCAACGCGCTGGAGAAGGTCTGCCCGACCGGTCCGCCTGCGCCCGCCCACACGCCCGCGCCGACGACGACGGCCAGCACCAGCACCAGCACACCCAGCCCGCCGCGGCGGTGCACGGGGTCGATGTCGCGGGTGCGGCCGATCCCCCGGCCCACGCCGCGGCCTGCGCGGGCGACCCCGCGGCCGACACCGTCGATCGCGCGGTCGAGCAGGTCCGGGTTGCGCCGGGCGGGTGACCGCCGGGCCGCGGGCTTGCGCGCGGCGGGCTTGCGCGCGGCGGGCTTGCGGGTCGTCCCCCGCGTCGTCCCTGCCGCGCGGGTTCCCGAGGAGCGGCCGCCGGCCTTCGCGCGTCCTGCCATGCGCCGAGGCTATCGGGCGTCGGCCGCCGGACCGGGATCCGACGCACCGCGCGCGACGGGAGCGGGCTCGGCGGAGCGCTGGGCCGGGATGCCGGGGATCGGTACCGGAGTCGACGCGACAGGCGGGTCCGGGGCGGCGGTCAGGTGGCGGCGGGTGCGGCCGGCGAGGGCGGCCAGCCCGACGAGCAGCACCGCGGCGGCACCGGCGCCGAGTCCGGGAGCCACGGCCCGGGACGCCGACACGGCGACGACCCCGACGACCACCATCGCCGCGGCCGCCGCGGCCGCCGCGAGCAGGCAGCGGGTCAGCACCGCAGCGGCCCGGCTCCGGCCCACCGGGCGCTGGGCGAGCGCCCCGGCACGGGCCACGACCAGCAGGCCGACACCGAGTGCCGCGGCGCCGGCCGCGCCGAGACCCAACCCGAACGCGGTGTCCGCCCCGGTCGGTCCCGCGACCAGCAGCCCCAGGAGGACGAGGACGGCGACCGCGGCGGCGACCGCCCCGAGCACGAGACGGACCGCCTGCCTGCTGCCGGAGATCACGGAAGGGGTGGCGGTCACGGCGTTCCCGCAGGTCGGCACATGGCGCGACGGTAACAGTACGGACACGACAGGCTCGGTTCCCACGCGTGTCGCGGCCGCGCTGGATCGATCCCGTCCTGACCGGGACAGCGGATCCGTACCACCGACCCGGCGGTGCGGCACGAGCGACGCACCCGCGCCGGGCCGCAACGACGACGCGCGGGCCCGCGCGGCCCGGCGGCGACCGGTCAGACCGGGATGACGTTGGGCACGATCATGGGCCGGCGACGGTAGGTCTCGCCCACCCACCGGCCCACCACCCGACGCACCACCTGGGCGATCCGGTGCGTGTCCGTGATCCCCTCCGCCTCGGTGCGCGACAGCTCCATCTCGATCAGCGGCAGGACGGCGTCGAGTGCCTTGGGGTCGTCCGAGAAGCCGCGCCCGGCGATCGTCGGGCGCGACACCGCCCGCCCCGTCGACGAGTCGATGGCCACCGTGATCTGTACGAAGCCACCCTCGCCGAGCACCAGGCGATCGCTCAGGGTGCTCTCGCCGATGTCGCCGACCGACAACCCGTCGACGTACACCCGGCCCACCTCGACCCGTCCGGTGATGGCGGCGCGGCCGTCGACCAGGTCGACGACCACCCCGTCTTCGGCGATCACCACGCACTCCTCGGGCACACCCGTCTGCACGGCGAGGGCACCGTTGGCGCGGAGGTGGCGCCACTCCCCGTGCACGGGCATGACGTTGCTCGGCCGCACCGCGTTGTAGAGGAACAGCAGCTCACCCGCCGGCGCGTGCCCCGATACGTGCACCTTCGCGTTGCCCTGGTGCACGACCGTCGCGCCGAGCCGGATCAGACCGTTGATCACGGCGAACACCGCGGTCTCGTTGCCCGGGATCAACGAGCTCGCGAGGATCACGGTGTCCTCGGGCCGGATCCGGACCGTCCGGTGGTCCCCGCGGGCCATCCGCGACAGCGCCGAGAGCGGCTCGCCCTGCGACCCGGTCGAGATGAGCACGAGCTCGTCGTCCGGCAGCGCCATCGCGTCGTCCAGCTCGACGAGCAGGCCCTCGGGCACGTTGAGGAACCCCAGGTCGACGGCGATGCCCATGTTGCGCAGCATCGACCGGCCGACCAGACACACCCGCCGCCCGTGCTTGGCCGCGGCGTCGAGCACCTGCTGCACCCGGTGGACGTGGCTGGCGAAGCAGGCGACGATGATCCGCGACGGGGAGCGGTGGAACACGCTCTCGATCACCGGGCCGATCTCGCGCTCGGCGGTGACGAAGCCGGGGACGTCCGCATTCGTGGAATCCACGAGGAGCAGGTCGACGCCCTCGTCGCCGAGGCGGGAGAAGCCGGCGAGGTCGGTCAGCCGCCCGTCGAGCGGGAGCTGATCGAGCTTGATGTCGCCGGTGTGCAGCACCAGGCCCGCCGACGTGCGGATCGCGACGGCCAGGGCGTCCGGGATCGAGTGGTTCACCGCGAAGTACTCGCAGTCCCACGGCCCGTGCTGCAGCCGCGCGCCCTCGGCGACCTCCAGCAGGTGCGGGGTGAGCCGGTGCTCCTTGCACTTCTCGGCGACCAGCGCGAGCGTGAACCGGGACCCGACGACCGTGAGGTCCGGCCGCTGGCGAAGCAGGAACGGCACTGCACCGATGTGGTCTTCGTGGCCGTGGGTCAGCACCAGCGCGTCGACGTCGCCGAGCCGCTCCTCGATCGCCCGGAAGTCCGGGAGGATCAGGTCGACACCCGGCGAGTCCTCGCTCGGGAACAGCACCCCGCAGTCGACGACGAGCAGCCGGCCCTCGTGCTCGAAGACCGTCATGTTGCGCCCGACCTCGCCGATTCCGCCGAGGGCGACGACCCGGAGGCCTCCCGGGGGCAGGGACGGAGGCGGCCCGGTGGGCAGCTCGACCGAGTTGACCTCCTCGGGCCGGACGGGTGCGGTGCGGCCGGCGTCGCGCCGGGGCGGGCGGGGTCGCCGGTCGCCGCGGGAGCGGTCCGACCGGACAGGAGGGCGGGTCACGACATCTCCTCGCTGACGCTCGTCGACGTCGCGCCCCACGGTGCTGTGCTGGACGGTGACCTCGCAGGCTCGGTCACGATGCCGAGACTCCCGATCCCACGCCGGCACCGCGGTCCGCACCGGCCACGTCCGCCGCAGGCTCGTGGGCCCGCACGAGCGGGACGCCGGCCTCCGCCAGGTCGTCCGTGATCGCTGCGATCTGCTCCGGTGTGGCGGGCGGCAGGGGTAGCCGCGGATCACCGACATCGATGCCGCGTAGCCGCAGCGCCACCTTGCTGAAGATCACCCCACCGGTCCGGCCCATAGCCCGGATCACCGGGAACGTCGCGGCGTGCACGGTGCGGGCCCGCGCGATGTCGCCGGCCTCGTACGCGTCGACCAGCACCCGGAGCCGGTCCGCGACCACGTGCCCGATGACGCTGACGAACCCGACCGCGCCGATCGAGAGCAGAGGCAGGTTCACCGGGTCGTCTCCGCTGTAGTAGGCCAGGCCGGTGGTCGCGATGATCTCCGTGGCCACCCGGAAGTCTCCCCGGGCGTCCTTGACCGCGACGATCCGCGGGTGCTCGGCGAGACGGCGCAGCGTGTCCGCCTCGATCGCGATGACGCTGCGGGGCGGGATGTCGTAGAGCATCACCGGGAGGTCCGTGGCATCGGCCACCGCCGTGAAGTGCATGAGCAGGCCCGACTGCGGCGGACGGGAGTAGTAGGGCGTGACCACGAGCAGGCCGTGCGCGCCGGCCTTCTCGGCGTCCCGGGCCAGGTGCACGCTGTGTGCGGTGTCGTAGGTGCCCGCCCCTGCGACGACCGTGGCCCGCCCGCCGACGGCGTTCACGACCACGCGGATGAGCTCGGCCTTCTCCTCGTCCGTGGTCGTCGGCCCCTCCCCCGTGGTGCCGTTCACCACCAGACCGTCGTTGCCGAGGTCGACCAGGTGGCCGGCCAGCTCCTCGGCGCGGGCCAGGTCGAGCCGGCCGTCGACGTCGAAGGGCGTGACCATGGCCGTCAGGACCTGCCCGAACGGGCGACCGGGCGACCGGAGGCCGGACGGACTCGAACCGGGGGAACTCATGCCTGTGACGGTACCGCCCGGCCCCGACGGTATCCCGCCCCCAGCCCCGTGATCGTCTGGATCAGTGCGAAACGGGCGCGGGGAGATCCCTCACACCCCGCGTGCCGACGCCGCCAGCGCGTCGACGTCGGCCTGCTGACCGCGGAGCTCGACGCGCGCGGCGTCGCGGCCGAACGCGTGCAGCAGGATCTCCCCCGGCTCGCCCTCGATCGTGACGAGTCCCCGGCCCGTCTTGATCACGGCCTGCGCGCCGGTCGGGCGACGGACCACCACACCCACCGGGCTGCGCCGGTAGAACAGCTTGCCCATCTTGGTGACCAGGTCCCACAGCGCGCCGTCGCGGGTCTCGTCCGCCCCGCGCGGCTCCCAGCCCGGCCGGCCGCGCCGGACGTCCTCGTGGTGGACGAACAGCTCGGCGCCGTTCACGGCCTCGTCGACCCGCCCGATCCGGGACGGCGACCAGGCCGGGGGCCCGGACCGCAGCTGCTCGACCATGTCCTTCCACGCGGTGTCCGCATAGCCCCGCATCGCCCGCTCCGTGAGCGGCGCCAGGACCGGGATCACGATGCCGCCGGACGCCCACGGCTGCCGCTCGCGGACCAGCAGGTGCGCCAGCAGGTCCCGGGCGGTCCAGCCGGCACAGAGGGTGGGCTGGTCGGGGTCGGTGCGGTCCAGCGTGTCGGACAGCGCTGCTCGTTCGGCGTGGGCGAGGCTCACGAGGCCACCGTACCCATCACCGCCCGCGCCCCGCCTGCCTGCGGCGGCCGCAACCCCTCGGCGCCGGGCGCTTCGCCGTTGCAAGTGAGTGATCACTAGTGGGCACCACCTACAGCCGCCACCTCGCGGTGGCGACGTTGAGTCCTGCTGGACTCTTCCCGTGGCGGTGCGACTGCCGGGCGTGCGAGCACGTCCGGTCTGACATCGCTTCCATCGGGCTGCTCCCCGCGCGACTCGCGGGTGTCGGCCACCGCGAGGGCGGCCAGGTTCCGGGCCGCGTTCTCGTCCCGGTCCAGGACGATCCCGCAGGCCAGACAGACGTACTCCCGCTCGCTGAGGGGCAGCTTGGCTTTCGCTGTCCCGCACCCCGAGCAGGTCTTGGAGCTGGCGAACCAGCGGTCCGCCACGACCAGACGCACACCGGCGCGCTCGGCCTTGTAGGTGAGCTGGCGGCGGATCTCCGCCCACGCCGCACCGGCGATGTGCCGGGCCAGGCGACGGTTGCGCAGCATCCCGGCCACGTGCAGATCCTCGACCAGGATCACATCGAAGTCGGCGACCAGCCGGCTGGTGAGCTTGTGAGTGTCGTCGCGGCGCAGGTCCGCCACCCGGGCGTGCAGCCGGTCGGCCCGCGCGCGGGCCTTGCGCCACCGATCACGACGGGTCACCGGGTGCCTCGTCGGGTTCGGCCTCGATCGCCGCAACGGCGGCCGCCGCCCTACGCGCGGCGGAGCGGCGGCCGTACAGCCGGGCGCACACCACGGTCAGGACCTCGGTGAGGTCACAGGCCAGCTCATCGGCCAGGTCGCCGGCCAGCTCCGTCTCGTCGAGCACAACCACACCGCGGCCGTGCGCGGCCAGCGCCGCTTCCAGGTACTCGACGCCGAACCGGGCGAGCCGGTCGCGGCGCTCCACCACGATGGTCGCCACGGTCGGATCGGCGAGCAGCTTGCCCAGCTTCGTGCGCCGCCCGTTGCGCCCGGACCCGATCTCGGTGACCGTGCGGTCGATGCGAATGCCGCGCCCGCTCGCACCGGTCAGCACCCGCCCGGCCTGGCGTTCCAGGTCAGCCTTCTGCTCGTGCGAGGACACCCGGCAGTACGCCACCGTCTGCCCGGTCTGCGGTGCGGCCAGCGGCTCGCCGACCACGATCAGCCGCCCGGCCCGGTACGTGGGAACGGGCAACGTCCCGGCCTCGTACCAGCGACGTGCCGTCGCGTATGAGACGCCTTGCGACGCCGCCCACTCCTTCAAGTTCATGCCCACACTCTAGCAGACTAGTGAGCGCTTATAAGCGCCACACCGACAACTACTCGAACCCTGTGCGCTGCTATCCCTCGGTGACGAACGGGCTCGACGCGATCTCGGTCCCATCGTCCAGGCGGCCGAGCTCGAAGTCGCCGAACACGTTCGGCACCTCGCGCTGCAGCTGCCGCAGGCACTCGACGGCCAGCGCACGGATCTCGACGTCCGCGTGCTCGGTGGCGCGCATCGCGATGAAGTGCCGCCACGCCCGGTAGTTGCCGGTGACGACGATGCGGGTCTCCGTCGCGTTCGGCAGGATCGCCCGGGCGGCCTGGCGAGCCTGTTTGCGCCGCAGCGTGGCGTTCGGCACATCCGCGAACCGGCGCTGCAGCCCGGCCAGCAGCTCCTCGTACGCCTTGATCGCCGTCGCCGCGGCCTCGTCGAAGATCGCGTGCAGCTCCGGGTCGGCCGCGATGGCGTCCGGCTCCACCATCGCTGCGTTCCGCTCCGGGACGTAGCGCTGCGAGAGCTGGCTGTAGGAGAAGTGGCGGTGCCGGATCAGCTCGTGCGTGAGCGAGCGCGAGACGCCCGTGAGGTAGAAGCTCACCGAGCCGTGCTCGAGGACCGACAGATGCCCGACCTCGAGGATGTGCCGCAGGTAACCCGCATTGGTGGCCGTGACCGGGTTCGGCTTGGCCCACGACTGGTAGCAGGCCCGCCCGGCGAACTCGGCCAGCGCCTGGCCGCCGTCGGCATCGGTCTCCCAGGGCACGTCCGCCGGTGGGAAGAACTCCGTCTTCGCGACGAGCTGGATCCTGAGCGGCACGGTCTCCGGCATGGCCGGCAGAGTAACGACCGGCACCGACAAGACCGGTGCGCGGGCCGGGACGGGTCGGTCGCGCCGGCACACCCGGCCACGCCGTCGCACCCCGGCCACGACAGCGGCGAGACCCCGGGCCACCGCGGACAACATCGGTGGCTGTCACGGATGTCCGCAGAGCCCGCGAGCCGGTCTCCTGGATCGCATGACCACGGCACCGAGCATCTACGCCCTGCGGCTCTCGGACGACGAGCTGGGGCGTTACCGGATGATGGCCGCCCGGGCGCGGGCCGAGGAGGGTGACCTGTGGACAGCGGCCGGCATCGTGCCGGGTGCGCGGGTGGCCGACGTGGGCTGCGGGCCCGGCGCGATGCTCGTGACGCTCGCCGAGCTCGTGGGGCCCACCGGCACCGTCATCGGGGTCGACGCCGACCGGACCGCGGTGACCGCCGCCCGCGCCGCTCTCGCCGCGGCACGGTTCGGGGCTCCCGTGGCGCCGGGTGAGGTCCGTCAGGGATGGGCGGAGAGCACCGGGGTGGCGCCGGCGGCCGTCGACACGGTCGTACTGCGCCACGTGCTCGCCCACAACGGCCGCGCCGTGCAGCGGATCGTGGACCACCTGGCGACGCTGGTGCGGCCCGGCGGCCACATCTACCTCGTGGACGTCGACCTGACGACCACCACCGTCACGCCCGCGCTGCCCGCGGCGGTCGAGTTGAACGCACGGTACGTGCGCTGGCACGAGCGCCAGGGCAACGACCCGCGGATCGGCCGCCGGCTGCCCGACCTGGCCCGCTCGGCGGGGCTGACCGTCGAGGAGTACCGCGGGTGGACCGTCGACGGTCCGCTGCCGCGCGGCATGCGCGGGCCCGCCTGGGCGGCCCGCGACGAGCTGGTCCGGGCCGGGCTCGCGGACGCCGCGGACCTCGCTCGCTGGGACGCCGCGTTTGCGGCCCTCGACGAGGCCGTCGACCGTCCCCACGTCGGCCTCGGCCTGTTCGCCGC
>JAEUJO010000253.1 GCA_016794615.1 Pseudonocardia sp.
GCTGGGCGAGCACGGCCGACCCGTGGCTCCCCGACGGCGGGGAGGGCGTCCGGTCCGCCTCCGCCGGCGCGCCCGCCCCATCCGGGTCGCGGTCGACCACGAACGCGTCGAACTGCTGTCAGGCGGACCCGCGGGCGGGACGGAGGCGGTCGTGGTCAACGGCAAACCGGTGCGGTTGACCTCCGGCCCGCTCGGGGCGGTCGCCGCTTCCTGACGACACGCGCCGTGCGGTGGCCAGCCACAGCCCGGTACCCGCGACGGCGAGGCCACACAGAGTCGTGGTCCCGATCGGCGCGCCCAGGATCGGCCACGCCGCGAGCGCGGTGACGGCCGGGACGACGAAGAGCAGGCTGCTGGCGCGGGTTGCTCCGCGCTGGCGGATCAGGGCGAAGAACAGGAGCGGGCCGGCGATGCCGGGGACGAGGGCGATCCACAGGAAGGAACCGATCGCCCGGGCCGTGTCCGGGATGATCAAGGAGCCCGCGAGCGGTGCCCAGGCCGCCATCACCAGGGCCGCTGCCGCGATCTCGGTGGCGGCGAGCGCGGCGGGGCCTGCCGTCGTGCGCAGCCGCCCCTGGAGGATGGTGCCTGCGGTGAGTCCTGCCAGGCCGAGCAGTGTCCAGCCGAGTGCCGCGATCGTCGGTGGCCTGCCGAGGCGGTCGATCAGGGTGATGGCGACCCCGGTGACGCCCAGCGCGATGCCGGCCCACTGCCGGGTCGAGAGCCGGTCCCAGCCCAGCGACGCGCTTGCGGCGGCGACCAGCAGCGGGGAGGAGCAGGCGATGAGGGCGGTCGTCGACGCCGGGGTGCCTTCGGCCATCCCGGTGTAGAGGCCACCGAACTGCACCGTGAAGAGCAGGACGCCGACTGCGGCCACCGGCGCCAGGGTGCGGAGCCCGTGCGGCCACAGCTCTCTGCGGCGACGCGCGATCGCCGCCAGCACCACCGCCCCGAGGACGAAGCGCCAGAGGTTGGCGGTCAAGGGCGCGATCACCGAGGCCGCGATGGACCCACCGATGTAGCCGCTGCTCCAGATCGCCACGAACCCGGCGCCCCGGACGTCCACGTGCTGCCCGTGTAACGACTTCATGCGTTACACGGTAGGTCGGTTGCTCGTAACGAGTCAAGTCGTTACGCTCATGTCGTGAGCGAGTTTCGGACCGGCAACGGTGCTGACTGGTTGGATCTGCTCGCGACCCTGCTCGGGCGCTTCCGGAGCCGGCAGGTGGAGATGCTCCCCGACGCCGCGGCGCTGCGCGCCTGGTTCGCCGAGCACGGCATGGAGCCCGCGGCGGAGGTGACGGTCGCCGATCTCACCGCCGCCCGCGCGCTCCGCGAGGCGCTGCACCGCGCGGCCGTCGCGACGCTCGACGAGCGCCCGGTCGACGCCCGCGACCTGGCGATCCTGCAGGACGCGCTGGCCGCCGACCAGGGCGTGGACGTTCACCGTGACGGCACACGGCTGCAGCTGGACCGTCCGGCTGATGCGGCGGTCGCCCTCGCCTGGTTGGCCCGCCAGGCGGCGCTGGATCTGACCGGCCCGACGCGCGAGCGGCTGCACGCCTGCGGTGACGCGACGTGTTCCGGGATCTTCATCGACCACACCGGCCGACGGCGATGGTGCTCGGACGAACGCTGCGGCGTCCGCTCCCGGGTCCGGGCACACCGGGCCCGTGCGCGTGAGCGGTCGAGCGGTTGACGGCCGCCACGCCACGCCCGGACGAGGGATCACCCGTTGGACAGCAGCCCACACCGTGCACCACGAGCTCGACGTCGCGGAGTCAGTAGGCCCGACCGATCAGCACGGCGTGCCGGGCCGGCCTGCCGGTCACCAGGCAGGTCGGTGCGGGCGGGTCGGCGTCGACGATGCAGCGGATCGTGGCGCCGGTGTCCTGCCCGAGTGCCTGCTCCGATCCCTCCGCGCCGGACCAGGCGGCGAGGAACAGCCCACCATCGCCGACGCGCCGGGTGAACTCGCCGAAGTCGGTGACCGGGTGGGTGTGCTCTTCGCGGAAGGTGCGCGACGCCGTGAGCAGCCCCTGCTGGATCTCCTCGAGCAGGTCCGCGGCGGCGCGTGCGGCGCCGTCGAGCGGGACCGGGGTCTTGCTGCGGTCGTCGCGCCGGACCACGGTGGCCCGGCGCGACGCCAGCTCCCGCGCCCCCAGCTCGATCCGGACCGGGACGCCCTTCAGCTCCCAGCCGACCGAGCGGCGTCCGAACGAGGTGTGGGTGCGGGCGTCGAGGTGCGTTCGGACGCCCGCGGCGCGCAGCTCCGCCTCGATCCGCGCGGCTGCCGCGGCGGCCTCGTCCTCCTCGTCCAGCTGCATGATCACCACCTGGTGCGGTGCGATCGTCGGGGGCAGGCGCAGTCCATGATCGTCGCCGTGCACCATGATCAGGCCGCCGACCATCCGGGTGGACGTGCCCCAGGAGGTGGTGGCGACGAGGCGGCGCTCGCCGTCGCCGTCCAGGTACCGGATGTCGAAGGCGCGGGCGAAGTTGTGGCCCAGGTTGTGGCTGGTCCCCATCTGCAGCGCCTTGCCGTCGCGCATCAGCGCCTCACAGGTGAAGGTGTGGTCGGCGCCTGCGAAGCGCTCGGCCGGCGACTTCTCACCCGCGACGACCGAGATCGCCAGCGTCTCCTCCATGAACGCTCGGTACACCTCCAGCATGCGCCGGGTCTCCGCGGCCGCGTCCGCAGAGGTGGCGTGGGCGGTGTGGCCCTCCTGCCAGAGGAACTCGGTGGTGCGCAGGAACAGCCGTGGCCGCATCTCCCAACGGACCACGCTGTTCCAGAGGTTGAGCATCAGCGGCAGGTTCCGGTGGGACTGGATCCACCTGGCGAAGTAGTGATTGACGACCGTCTCGGAGGTGGGGCGCACCACCAGCGGCTCGGCGAGCTGTTCCCCGCCGGCGTGGGTGACCACGGCCAGCTCGGGGGAGAAGCCTGCGACGTGCTGCTTCTCCTTCTCCAGGAAGCTCGTCGGGATGAGGAGCGGGAACGCGACGTTCCGGGCGCCCGTCTCCTTGATCCGCCGGTCCATGTCGGCCTGCATGAGCTCCCAGATCGCGTACCCCCACGGCCGGACGACCATGGTTCCCCGCACCGGGCCGTTCTCGGCCAGCTCGGCGCGCGCGACGACCTCCTGGTACCAGGCGGGGAAGTTCTCCGCCTGCGGGGTGAGTACGGCCTTGGCCACTACCGCGTGACGCGCCGGCCGGCGAACGCGGCGATCCGCTCGTCGGGACCGGCGCCCGGCGGTGTCGGTCGTTCCAGCACGTCCGCACGGACGTGGTCGAGGAGGCCGCCGGTCTGGTCGAGCGCTCGGGGCAGCACACCGATCGGGTCCATTCGCCCGACTATATGCCCGGTCAGGACATTGCCGAGTGCCGAGCGGACAGCCCCGCCCGGGCATAGGCTCCGGATGTGGACATTGGTATCGGGCTGCCGACGACCATCTCCGGAGTCGCCGGTGCGACGGTCCTGGAGTGGGCGCGCCGGGCCGACGCCGCGCGGTTCTCGACCCTCGGCACGATCGACCGGGTGGTGTACGGCAACTACGACGCCGTCCCGGCGCTGGCCGCGGCCGCCGCGGTGACGAGCACGATCCGCCTCACCACGGCCATCCTCATCAGTCCCTACCGGGGGAACGGCGCACTGCTGGCCAAGCAGCTGGCCAGCGTCGACCAGCTCTCCGGCGGCCGGCTGGTGGTCGGCATCGCCGTCGGAAGCCGGGACGACGACTACGTCGCCACCGGCTCCGACTTCGCCGGCCGCGGCAAGGCGCAGGACGCCCTGCTCGCCGAGATGCGCGCGGTGTGGGCCGGCGAGTCGCGCGGGACCGCGGGCGCCATCGGGCCGGCTCCGGTGCAGCCGGGCGGCCCGCCGCTGCTCATCGGCGGTCTGGGCGCCGCGGCGATCCGGCGCACGACTACCCTCGGCGCAGGGTGGATCTCCGGCGGCGGCGGTGCGGCGATGTTCGCCGACGCTGCCGGCCGGGTCCGGGCGGCCTGGACCGCCGCCGGACGGGAGGGTGCGCCGCGGATGGTCGCTCTCGGCTACTACGCGTTGGGTCCGGACGCGCCGGACGCCGCACGGAGGTACCTGGGCGACTACTACGCCTTCGCCGGCCCGTACGCGGAGATGGCCGCTGAGGCGGCCTTGACCGACCCGGACGCCGTCCGGCGCGCCGCCGGTGAGTTCGCCGAGGCGGGCTGTGACGAGCTGATCCTGTTCCCGTGCTCGCCCGATCTCGACCAGCTCGACCGGCTCGCCGACGCGGCGCTGCAGTGACGCGCACCCGGGCTCATGATCCGACCACCTGCACGGTCGCGCCGGTCCGCAGGCTCTCGTTCGCGGCGTCGGCGAGCACCAGTGCGGCGCGGCCGTCGGCGAATCCGGGGGACGGCGCCGAACCGGTCTCGATCGCGGTGACGAAATGGTCCATCTCCGCGCGGTAGGCCGGGGTGTACCGGTCCAGGAAGAAGTTGTGGTAGGGCGCGGCGACCTCGGTGCGGTCCGCGCCGGAGAACCGGACGCTGGTCGGGAGCTGGTTGGCCGCGGTGAGCATGCCGAGCGCGCCGAACGCCTCGAGCCGCTGGTCGTAGCCGAACGCGCAGCGCCGCGAGTTGGTGATCGACGCCAGCGTGCCGTTCGCGCCGCGCAGCACGATGACGGCGCCGTCGATGTCGCCCGCGGCCGCGATCTCGTCGGAGACCTGGTTCGCCCCCGTCGCAGTGACCTCGACGACCTCGCCGAGGAAGTAGCGGGCCATGTCGAAGTCGTGGATGGTCATGTCGCGGAACAGCCCGCCGGACGTCGCGACGTAGGCGGCGGGCGGCGGTACCGGGTCCCGGCTGATGATCGTCAGCTGCTCCAACGGGCCGACCTCGCCGGCCTCCACCCGGGTGCGGATGTCGCGGAACGACGGGTCGAACCGTCGGTTGAAGCCCACCATCACCCGGTCGGCCAGGGCGCCGATCTCCGCGCGGCATGCGTCGACCCGGGTGAGATCCAGGTCGATCGGCTTCTCGCACAGCACCGCCTTGCCGGCCCGTACCGCCCGGGTCAGCAGGTCGACATGCGTCGGTGTCGGCGAGGCGACGACCACGGCGTCGATCGACGGGTCACCCATCACGGAGTCGACGTCGGTGCCCCACTCGGCGCCGAACGCGGTGCCCACCTCGCGGGCGGCGGCGTCGAACGGGTCGTGGACACGGGCGAGCTCCGCCCGCGGGTGGACGTCGATCGAGTCGGCATGCACCCGCCCGATCCGGCCACAGCCGATCACACCTAGCCGCACCATGTCCTGCTCCTCCGCAATGAGCCTTAGATCGATCCAAACGCCGTCGGATCAGTGTGGGGTGCGGGCGAGGTCGCCGTCAAGGTAGTCTTGGAACGATCTAAGTCACGGGTTAGGATTCCGGCATGACCTCCTCGGGGCCCGGCCCGCCCAACGGGCACCGGGCCACCCTCGTCGAGGTCGCGGCGCTGGCCGGTGTCTCGAGGTCGCTGGCGTCCCTGGTCATCCGCGGCGCCCCCGGTCCGAGCGCAGCATCCCGCGAGGCCGTCCTGCGCGCCGCGGCCGAGCTGGGCTACCGACCGGACCCCGCCGCGAAACTGCTGCGCGAGCACCGCTCCCGGGTGCTCGGCGTGGTGTTCGACCCGGGCGACCCGTTCCACGCGGACCTGCTCGAAGCCGTCTACCCCGCGGCGGAGCGGTGCGGCTACGAGGTCGTGCTCGGCGCGCGCGTGCCGACGCACCCGGAGCACCGCGCCGTGGAGGGCCTGATCCGGTCACGCTGCGAGGGGCTGCTGCTCGTCGGTGCCGAGGCCGACGCGGTGCAGCTGCGCGGGCTCGGGGTCCGCCTGCCGGTCGCGGTCATCGGCCGACGAGGCGACGAGGCCGGCGTCGACAGTGTCCGGGCGGCCGATCCGCGGGGAGCGGCAGCCGCGGTGGACCTGCTCGTCGACCTGGGCCATCGCCGGATCCGGCACGTCGACGGCGGACGCCATCCCGGGGCCGCCGAACGGCGCCGTGGCTACCGCGCGGCGATGCGCCGCCACGGACTCGACCCGGACGTCGTCAAGGGCGACCACACCGAGGAGTCCGGAGTGCGCGCCGCAGGCCGGCTGCTCGACGGGGCGGAGGGGATCACCGCGGTCCTCGCCGGGAACGACCGGTGCGCGGTCGGCGTCGTCGACACGCTGCGTCGTGCGGGCGTCGACGTACCGGGAGACATCTCCGTCATCGGCTACGACGACTCGCGGCTCGCCCGCCTCACCCACATCGACCTCACGACCGTCGCGCAGGATGCCGAACAGACGGCGCGACTGGCCGTCGAGGCCGTCGTCGAGCGGTTGGACGGCGATGTCGACCTGCCGCCCCGCGACATCCTCCTCAACCCGCGCCTGGTCATCCGCGGCACCACGGGCCCGGCGTCGGCCCTCCGCAGGACGTAGGGCCTCGCGCCGACCCGCGCGCGCATACAGCAGGGGCCGGTGGCCGTGTCGCACGGCGTCTGCCGTGCCGCACTGCGCGTGGGGCTGTCGCACCTGTCCGGGAGGGGTGTGCCGGTCGGTGTGGGTGTGCGACGGCGGTGTGCGACGGCGGCCTCGGGCGGCCCGCTACCGAGCCGGAACGGGGCCCGCCAGGGGTCGAGCCGTGCCCCGGGTGGGAAGGTTCTGCTGCTCGATGTACTGCCGCACGGTGCTCAGCGGGGCGCCGCCGACGGACCCGGCGAAGTACGAGCCGGACCACAGGCGTTGCGCGCGCCAGTAGTGCCGGACGAGGTCGGGGAACTCCTGCCGCAGACGCCGCGAGCTGACGCCTTTCACGCTGTTGACCAGCTTGGAGACGGCGACCTTGGGTGGGAAGTTCACGAGCAGGTGCACGTGGTTGGATTCGCCGTTGAACTCGACCAGTTCGGCCTCGAAGTCCGCGCAGACGGCCCGCATGATCTCTTCCATGCGGGTCAGGTGCCGGTCGTCGAACACCCGGTGCCGGTACTTGGTGACGAAAACCAAGTGCGCGTGCAGCGCGAAAGTGCAGTGTCGACCTGTGCGGATATCGCTCATGTCATCCATACGCCAATAGTACGATCTTGGGGTGCCGGTACTCGTCAGTCGTGCCGTCCCGGGGTGAGGCCGCCGTCGCTCGCGGTGACCGTTCACGACCGGATGGCTCCGCCATGTAACGGCGCGGGGTCATTGCTTCCTCACAGCTCGTTCCTCACGGATGCACGGCTGCGTCGCCGATGCTCCTCTCGTTCGTCCACAGCTCCCCGACGAGAGGAAGACACCGTGATGCGACGTACTGCGAGGGGGTTCACACTGATCGGCTTCATTGCCGCCGGGGCGAGTGCCCTGACGGTGGGTACCGCCGCCGCGAGCACCCCCCGGAGCGGGCCTGGTGCAGCCTGCTTCCCGGCTGTCCGCAGCAACGCGATGCCGGTCGAGTGGATCCCCCGCTCGCCCGCCGAGGCCGACCGGCGGATCACGTGGAACCAGGTGCGTGCCTGGGACCGCGACGGCAATGGCAGGTTGTCGGCTCCGGAGATCGCCCGGTTCCGCGCGGCCGCGGTGGTCGTGTCCGGCGGGCCTCGTTGCGACCGTCAGGCGAACCCGCCGCGCCGCGGTTGACCGAAGACGTGGGAGCCCCGGCCGGCCCGGCCGGGGCTCCCACCGCTTCCGGGACGGCGGGGCCCCGGTGCGGCGGCCCGCCGTCCGCGGGGGTCAACGCAGGTCGAACCGGTCGAGGTTCATGACCTTGGTCCAGGCGGCCACGAAGTCGCGCACGAACTTCAGCTTCGCGTCGTCGGTCGCGTAGACCTCCGCGATGGCGCGGAGCTGCGCGTGCGCACCGAAGACGAGGTCGACGGCGGTCGCGGTCCGGGTGACCGTGCCCGTGCTGCGGTCGCGCCCGTCGTAGACGTTCTCCACGGACTCCGACGGCTTCCACTCAGTGCCCATGTCGAGCAGGTTCACGAAGAAGTCGTTGGTCAGCGTCCCGGGCCGGTCGGTGAAGACGCCGTGCGGGGTCTGCCCGACGTTGGCGCCGAGCACCCGCAGGCCGCCGACCAGCACCGTCATTTCGGGCGCGGTGAGGTTCAGCATGAACGCGCGGTCCAGCAGCAGGGTCTCCGGCGGCAGCTTCTCCCCGGCCCGGAGATAGTTGCGGAACCCGTCGGCCTGCGGTTCGAGCACGGCGAACGACTCGACGTCGGTCTGCTCCTGCGTGGCATCGGTGCGTCCCGGTTCGAACGGGACGGTGACGTCCTGTCCGGCGTCCTTCGCCGCCTTCTCGACGGCGGCGGAGCCGCCCAGGACGATGAGGTCGGCGAGGGAGATCTTCGTGTCGTCGGACTTCGAACCGTTGAAGTCCTGCCGGATCTGTTCGAGGGTCGCCACCGCACCGGCCAAGCCGTCGTTGACCTCCCAGTCGCGCTGCGGCGCGAGCCGGATCCGCGCCCCGTTGGCCCCGCCGCGCTTGTCGGTGCCGCGGAAGCTGGCCGCCGCCGCCCAGGCCAGGGAGACCAGCTCGGAGACCGACAGGCCCGAGCCGAGGATCCGCTCCTTGAGCGCGGCCACGTCCGCGTCGGCGACCAGGTCGTGGTCGACCGCCGGTACCGGGTCCTGCCACAGCTGCTGCTCCGGCACCCAGGGGCCGAGGTAGCGGGACAGGGGGCCCATGTCGCGGTGCAGCAGCTTGTACCAGGCCTTCGCGAAGGCCTTCTCGAGCTGCTCCGGGTGTTCGAGGAAGCGCTTCGTGATCGGCCCGTAGATCGGGTCCAGCCTGAGCGCCAGGTCCGTCGTGAACATCATCGGCGCGTGCCGCTTCGCCGGGTCGTGGGCATCCGGCACGGTGTCCTGGGCGGCGGGATCCGTGGGAGTCCACTGCCAGGCCCCGGCCGGGCTCTTGACCAGGTCCCAGTCGTACTTGTACAGCGTCTCCAGGTACCCGTTGTCCCACTGCGTCGGGTTGGGGGTCCACGCGCCCTCGAGCCCGCTGGTCAGCGTGTCGGAGCCCGCGCCGGTGCCGTACCTGTTCTTCCAACCGAGGCCCTGGTGCTCCACCGGGCACCCCTCGGGCTCCGGGCCGAGGTACTGGGGGTCGACGGCACCGTGGGCCTTCCCGACGGTGTGGCCGCCGATGATGAGCGCTGCTGTCTCCTCGTCGTTCATCGCCATCCGGCCGAAGGTCTCGCGGATGTCCTTGGCCGCGGCGAGCGCGCTCGGCATGCCGTTCGGTCCCTCAGGGTTCACGTAGATGAGACCCATCTGCACGGCGCCGAGCGGGCCGGAGAGCTCCCGGTCGCCGCTGTAGCGCTCGTCGCCGAGCCACGTGTCCTCGGGCCCCCAGAAGATCTCCTCGGGCTCCCAGATGTCCTGGCGGCCGAAGCCGAAGCCGAAGGTCGTGAAGCCCATCGACTCGTAGGCGCAGTTGCCGGCGAAGATGATCAGGTCGGCCCAGGAGATCTTCCGGCCGTACTTCTGCTTGACCGGCCAGAGCAGGCGGCGCGCCTTGTCCAGGCTCACGTTGTCCGGCCAGCTGTTGAGCGGGGCGAACCGCTGGGCGCCGCTGCCGCCACCGCCGCGGCCGTCGGCGATGCGGTACGTGCCGGCGGCGTGCCAGCTCATCCGGATGAACAGCCCGCCGTAGTGGCCGAAGTCGGCCGGCCACCAGTCCTGCGAGGTCGTCATCAGCTCGATGATGTCGCGCTTCAGAGCCTCGACGTCGAGGGTCGCGAACTCCTTCGCGTAGTCGAAGTCGTCACCCATCGGGTTGGACTTGGCGGAGTGCTGGTGCAGGACCGTGAGGTCGAGCTGGTTGGGCCACCAGTCCCGGTTCGACCTCGGCCGGTCCGGCGCCGCGGGTGTGGGGGTGGGGACTGCCGGGTTCTCGCTTTCAGACACGTCGATCTTTCTCCTGTCCTACTGCTTCCTCGTGGTGGGGAGGCGCCACGGACCGCACGGACGACACCGAGTGCTCGAGGTCCGACCGCGCCGGCACGCCCCGCAGTCTGGCCCGTTTTCTGGAATCAATCAAGTCTGCGGAGTGGCAGCGACGGAGCGGCTGTTCGCCCATCTCGCGCGGAGTCACCGCGAGCCGGCGCGCTTCACCCGTGCACGTAGCCCGATCTTGACGAGCTCGCCGACCCACAGCACCGCCGACCCGATCGCCACACACGCCAACCACTGCCCGGAGGTGAGGTCGGTGGTGGTCATGAACCCGTGCAGGACGTCCATCTCCACGATCAGCACGAGCAGGACGATCACCGCCGCCGTTGCGGCGAAGGCCGAGCGGTTCTCCAGCGTCTCGCGGCTGAGCGCGCTCCGGAGATCGCTGCGGACGTTGAGCAGGTTGAAGACCTGGAAGAAGACGAAGGTGGCGAAGGCCATGGTGCCGGCGACGGTGGGCACGCCGAGCTGAGGTTCCGGGCCGGGGGCGGTGGCCAGCACCGTCAGAGTGCCGGTGGCCATGACGGCGCTCGCCAGCAGGATCCGGATCAGGCGGGGCCGGGTCAGGATGCGCTCCCGGGCGGGCCGTGGCGGCCGGCGCATCGCGTCCGGGCTGACGGGGTCGACCCCGAGCGACATCGCCGGTGGGCCGTCCATGACGAGGTTGACGAACAGGATCTGCAGCGCGGTGAACGGTGCGCCGCCCGCGATGCCGGTGAGCGACGCGACGAGGAAGGTGGCCACGAAGCCGAGCGCGGTGGACAGCTGGAAACGCACGAACTTGACGATGTTGTCGTAGATGCCACGGCCCTCGCGGACCGCGCCGACGATCGTGGCGAAGTTGTCGTCGGTGAGGATCATGGTGGCGGCTTCCTTGGTCACTTCGGTGCCGGTGACACCCATCGCGACGCCGATGTCGGCCTTGCGCAGGGCGGGGGCGTCGTTGACGCCGTCGCCGGTCATCGCGACGACGTCCCCGCGGGCCTGCAGCGCCCGCACGATGCGGATCTTGTGCTCGGGGGAGACGCGGGCGACGACGCCGGTGTCGTCGAGCCGGCGGGCGAGGTCGGCGTCGTCGGGCACGCGGTCCAGCGCCGCGCCGGTCGCCACCTCGCCCGGGATGCCCAGGTCCGCGGCGATCGCACCGGCGGTGACGGCGTGGTCACCGGTGATCATCCGCACGCGGATGCCGGCGTCGCGGCACTGGGTGATCGCCTTGCGGGCCTCCGGCCGAGGTGGGTCGACGATGCCGACGAGCGCGACCAGGACGATCCGGTCGAGCAGGTCCTTCGGGTCGTCGGCCGAGTCGAGCTCGGCGGTGGTGAAGTCCTGCGCGCCGACGGCGAGCACCCGCATGCCCTGCTCGGCCAGCTCGTCGTTGTCGCGGGCGTAGCGGCGGCGGGCGTCGTCGTCGAACACGAGGATGTCGGTGCCGCCGAGGTAGCGGTCGGCCCGGGCGGCGAGCACGTCGGGAGCACCCTTGACGAAGCAGCGGACCACCCCGCGGTCGTCGCGGCCGGTCCAGCGATGGAAGGTGGCCATGAACTTGTAGTCGGAGTCGAACGGCACCTCCCGCACGCGGGGCTTGTCCCGGCGCAGCGCGACCGTGTCGATCCCCCCCTTCTCGGCGAGCACCAGGAGGGCGCCCTCGGTGGGGTCGCCGATCACCTCGCCGTCGCGCAGCTCGCTGTCGGTGCACAGCGCCATCGCGAGCAGCGTCTGCTCGACGGTCGCCGGCAGTGGGGAGCCGTCGGTGGTCCGGATGCGGCCCTCGGTGGAGTAGCCGTGGCCGGACACCGTGAACCGGCGATCGGCGAACCGCAGCTCCCGGGCGGTCATCTGGTTCAGCGTCAGGGTGCCGGTCTTGTCGGTACAGATCTGCGAGGTACTGCCCAGCGTCTCCACCGAGGCCAGCCGCTTGACGATCGCGCCCCGGCGCGCCAGCCGGGTGGTGCCCATCGCCAGGGCGAACGCGACCACCGCGGGCAGACCCTCGGGAATGGCGGCGACGGCGAGGGACACCGCGCTGACGAACAGGGCGGCGAAGTCCTGCCCCCGCACCAGCCCCAGCACGAACACCACGACGATCACCGCCCCGGCGATCATGGCCAGGGTGCGGCTGAGCCCGGCGATCTGGTGCTGCAGCGGGGTGGGTTCGGGCTCGGCCTCGTGCAGCATCCCGGCGATCCGGCCGATCTCGGTGTCCATCCCGGTGGCCGTCACGACGAGCTCCGCGTGCCCGCGGGTCACCGTGGTGTTCATGAACACCACGGTGCTGCGGTCGCCCAGCGCGGCATCGGCGTCGACCTGCGCCGTCGCCGACTTGCCGACGGGCTGTGCCTCCCCGGTGAGCGAGGACTCCTGGACCTCCAGGCCGGTCGAGGCGAGCAGCCGCCCGTCGGCGGGGACCCGGTCACCCGCCTGGAGCGAGACGACGTCTCCGCTCACGAGCTCTGCGGCGTCGAGATTGACCATGTGGCCGTCCCGGCGCACGGTCGCGGTGGTCACCAGCATCTGCTTCAAGGCCTCCAGCGAGGCCTCGGCCTTCGACTCCTGGACGAAGCCGATCGTCGCGTTGAGCAACACGACGAGCGCGATGACGACCGGGGTCTCCCACTCCCGCGTCACCACGAAGCTGACCACCGCCGCGATCAGCAGAATGATGATCAGCAGGTCGTGGAACTGCCGCAGGAACGCCTTCCACCGCGGCTCCCGCTCGGCCTCGGCCAGCCGGTTCGGTCCGTCGCGCACCAGCCGTCGGGCGGCCTCCGCAGCGGACAAGCCCTCACGGACGTCCACCTCGAGGTGCTCGACCGCCTCGGCGGCGGACGTGGCGTGCCAGGGTCTCGCCTCGACGGCGGCAGTGGCCATGCCGCCATCGTGCGCGACGGGCCGCCTTCCGACCACTGCAGCAGCGAGGCAGACTCGCCCCAGCCCCACCACCTGCGCGCCGCTCGCGGGAGTGCACCTTCCACTGATCGGAAATGCGAGCAGGTGCAGGTACGGCTGGTCGAAACTGTCCAGCGTGTGGCTCTGAGGGATTTCCCCCTGATGTTGAGGCCCGGTGCCCAGGTGCGCCGAAAAAAAATGGTTACCACAGGAGGATCGATGACCCGGTGGGACGAGGTGAGCGTGGCTGCGGAGCTGCCTGCCTGCGCGGCGGAGCGCCGCGACCGTGAGCCGTTCACCGACGAATGGCCCGACCTCGACGTGGACACGGGCTACGGGGATGCCGGCTGATGCCGCTCATCGAGGTGACCCTTGGCGAGGGGCGTTCCCCCGAGAAACTGCGGGCGCTGATCAGCAGGCTCACCGAGGCGGTGGTCGAGACCGGAGTCGCGCCGAAGGAGTCGGTCCGGGTGATCCT
>JAEUJO010000094.1 GCA_016794615.1 Pseudonocardia sp.
GGCAGGGTGGACAGCGCGATCCACGACATGATCGTCAGCGTGTAGGCGGTCGAGCTGGCGTTCTCGATCGTGAGGCTGTAGGCCGGGTCGGTCGTCGAGGGCATGACGTTCGGGAAGAGCGCGGCGAACAGCGTCGCCACCACGCCGACCATCGTCGCGCCGAGCAGCCCGAACGCCCACCCTTCGCGGCCCCCCCGGTTCGCGAACAGCCCGCCGAGCAGCGCCAGCGCGGTCAGCAGCCCGAAGGCCCACACCAGCGCGGCGCTGTGCGCCAGCATCGTCCAGACGAGGAACGTCGCGCCGAGCACGACCGCCGCGATGCCGATCCGGCCGGCGAGCGCCCGCGCCTCGACGCGGATGTCGCCGGTGGTCTTGAGCGCCACGAAGATCGCCCCGTACGTGCAGCACAGCGCGACGACGGCCAGGCCGCCGAGCAGGCCGTAGGGGTTGAGCAGCGTGAACAGGTTGCCGGTGAAGTTGCCGTCGGCGTTGATCGGCACGCCCTGGACGATGTTGGCGAACGCGACGCCCCACAGGAGCGCCGGGAGCGCCGAGCCGATCACGATGGCGATGTCCCAGCGCTGCCGCCACACCGGGTCGTCGACCTTGCCGCGGTACTCGAACGCCACCCCGCGCAGGATCAGCGCGGCGAGGATCAACAGAAGCGGCAGGTAGAAGCCGCTGAACAGGGTCGCGTACCAGTAGGGGAACGCGGCGAACAGCGAGGCGCCCGCCACGATCAGCCACGTCTCGTTCATGTCCCACACCGGCCCGATCGTGTTGATCAGGATGCGGCGGTCGACGTCGTCGCGGCGGCCCAGCACCGGCAGCAGCATGCCGACGCCGAAGTCGAAGCCCTCCAGCAGGAAGTAGCCGCAGAACAGGAACCCGACGAGGGCGAACCAGAACTCGGGGAGTGTCATCGCGGGCTCCTTTCAGTAGGCGAACGTCAGCGGGCGCTCGGCCTGCTCGCCGTCCCCGTGCTCGCCGTCCCGGTGCTCGCCGTCCCGGTGCTCGCCGTCACTGCGCCCGGCGGCGCGCCCCGGCGGCTCGACCGGTGCCCCGGTGTCGGGCGGGCCGGCCTTCGCGTAGCGGACGATCAGGGCGACCTCGACGACGGCGAGCACCAGGTAGAGCAGGGTCAGCACGATCATCGAGGTGAGCACGAGGCCCGGACCGACCAGCGGGGAGACCCCGTTCCGGGTGAGCATCTGGCTGTAGACCACCCAGGGCTGGCGGCCCATCTCCGTGAAGATCCAGCCGAACGAGTTGGCGATCAGCGGGAACGGGATCGTCCACAGGGCTGCGCGGTAGAACCACTTCTTCTCCGCCGGGTTCCGCCCGCCGCGCATCATGAACAACCCGAGCAGGGACAGCGCCGAGGTCAGTACCCCGAAGCCGATCATGTACCGGAAGCTCCAGTACGTCACGGGGATGATCGGGCGGTAGTCGCCGGGGCCGAACCGCTCCTCGGATTGGCGCTGGACGTCGTTGATCCCCTCGACCACGCCGTTGGGGTCCCCGGTCGCCATGAACGACAGCAGGTACGGCACGCGCACCGAGAAGAGCTCGCTCTGCCCGTCCGGCGTGCCGATGGTGAAGATCGAGAACGACGCCGGCTGCTGGGTGTCCCAGATCGCCTCCGCGGCGGCCATCTTCATCGGCTGCTGCTCGGTCATGACCTTGGCCTGGATGTCGCCGGTGACGGCGACCCCGACCCCGAAGATCAGCGCGACGACGAAGCCCATCTTCAGCGACTCGCGCATGACCTCGACGTGCTGGCGGCGGTACAGGTGCCAGGCGCTGATCCCGATGACCAGCGCGGCCGCCGTGATGAAGGAGGCAGTGAGCACGTGCGGGAACGTCACGCGGGTGGTGAGGTTGTTCAGCACGTCCCACAGGCTCGTCAGCTCCGCCCGCCCGCGCTCCGGGTTGATCCGGAACCCGACCGGGTGCTGCATCCACGAGTTCGCCGCGAGGATGAAGAACGCCGAGAGGTTGGTCGCGATGGCGACCATCCAGATCGAGATCAGGTGTGCGAGTTTCGGCAACCGGTCCCACCCGAAGATCCACAGCCCGATGAACGTGGCTTCGAGGAAGAACGCGATGAGCCCCTCGATCGCGAGCGGTGCCCCGAAGACGTCGCCGACGAAGCGGGAGTAGTCGCTCCAGTTCATCCCGAACTGGAACTCCTGCACGATGCCGGTGACCACGCCCATGGCGAAGTTGATGAGGAAGAGCTTGCCCCAGAACTTCGTCATGGCCAGGTATCTCGCGTTCCCGCTGAGGTACCAGGCGGTCTGCATCAGGGCGACCAGGAACGACAGCCCGATGGTCAGCGGCACGAACAGGAAGTGGTAGACGGTCACGATGCCGAACTGCCACCGTGCGAGGTCGAGGGCGTTCATGGTCTCTCTTCAATCACCGCGCCGCAGAACATGTACCCGAGCAGCCTCCGTCTCGCGCGGTTCATGATCCAGGGCCTGAGGGCCCGCCGGTTCGGGACCTTGCTCCTGGCCGTCCCCACCCCGTGAGAGCTCAGTCCGAGGGGTGCCGCGCGGCGTACGCGGCCGCCTCCGTCCGGCGACTGAAACCGAGTTTGCGCAGCAGCGTCGTGACGTTGTTCTTGACCGTCTTCTCCGCCAGGTGCAGCCGGATGCCGATCTGGCGGTTCGTGAGGCCCTCGCTGATCAGCTCCAGGATCAGGTGCTCGCGCGCGGTCAACGTGCTCGCTCGCGGGTCGACGGGGCAGGAGACGGACATGTCGTGCCCGGGCTCGGGGCGGCCGTGCCGCAGCCGGTCGAGCACCGCGGGCATCAGCCGCGGATCGAGCATCGACCCGCCCGCCGCCACCCGCCGCACCGCCTCCACCAGCCCGAGCCGGTTCACCTCTTTGAGCAGGAAGCCCGCCGCACCGGCGTCGACCGCGGCGAACAGCGGCGCGTGGTCGGTGTAGCTGGTGAAGAACAGGAACGCGGGCGCCGGGACCAAGGTCGTGCGCAGCTCCCGGCACACCGACGGGCCGTCGCCGTCGGGCAGGCGGACGTCGATCACGACGACGTCCGGCCGGACGGCGCGGATGCGGGCGAGCGCCTGCGCGGCGGTCGCCGCCTCACCGACGATCTCGACGTCCCCCGCGTGGCCGAGCATCTCGGCGACACCGCGGCGGACGACCTCGTGGTCGTCGACGAGGAAGACCCTGATCAGGCGCATCATCGCCGTGGCACCACCCGTCTCGCGCACCGGGGTCTCCCTCATCGGGCCACCTCCACGGGTTCGTCGGCCAGGGTGCCGGGCTCCGCAGGCAGGGGCACACTCCAGTAGACGTGCGTGCCGCCCTCCGCGTTCGGCTCGACCAGGCACCGGCCGCCCCAGCGTGAGGCACGGTTACCCATGTTGGCCAGCCCCCCGCCTGCGCGGGAACCCGTCCGGATGCCGCGGCCGTCGTCGCGGACGCTCAGCTCCAGCAGCCACACGCAGGGCTCCGGTTCGATCACGGTCACCTCGACGTGCACCTGCCCCGCCTCGGCGTGCCGGGCGGCGTTCGACAGCGCTTCCCGCAGGGTGGCCAGCACGTCGTCGCGGACCTCGTCGGGCACCTTCGTGTCCAGCGGGCCGGTGAACGTGATGCGCGGGTCGACATGCAGCGTCCGCGCGGCGTCGCGGATGGTCTGCAGCAGTTGTGCGCGCAGGCTCACCGGGCCCGGCTCGGGGGTGTCGCGCAGATCGAAGATCGTGCGGCGGATGTCGCGGATCGTCGTGTCGAGGTCGTCGACGAACTCGCTGAGCTGCTGCTCGACCGACGGCTGGGTGACGAGCTCGCGCAGCCCCTGCATCCGCAGGCCGGTGCCGAACAGCCGCTGGATGACCGAGTCGTGCAGATCACGGGCGATCCGGTCGCGCTCCTCGTACAGCGCGAGCCGCCGCTGGTCGTCCTGCGCGCGGGCCACCTCGAGCGCGAGCGCCGCCTGGTTGCCGAAGGTGCTCGCGGCGGGCCGGTCGACCTCGTGGAAGGGCCCCTGACCGGCGACGACGAGCAGGGCCAGCGGATCGGACCCCAGCGCGACCGGAACCACCAGCACGGCGGGGGAGCTGCGGCCGAGCAGCGCGAGCGCCACGTCGGGATCGGTGCGACGCAGCGCCTCGGGGCGCTTGAGGGCCTCGGCGACGACGGGATGCCTGCCGTCGATCAGCCTGCCGATCAGCTGACGCGCCTCGGTGCCCGCGGCCGCCCTGATCACCCAGCTCTCGCCGTCCCGTGCGGGCAGGGCCACGACCGCCAGTTCGGCGTCGGTGACCGTCCGTGCCTGCCGCGCGATCCGGTCGAGCACCTCGTCCGGGCCCCGCTCGGCCAGCAGCGCAGGCGTGATCGCGTTCGCCGCCTCCAGCCATTGCTCCCGCCGCCTGCTGTCCCGGTACCGGCGGGCCTTCTCCACCGCGACGCCCGCCGCGGCGGCCAGCGCGACGACCACCTGCTCGTCACCGATGGTGAACTCGGGCGCGCCGACCTTGTCGGTCAGGTAGAGGTTGCCGAACACGGCCCCGCCGACCCGGACCGGCACGCCGAGGAAACTGTGCATCGGCGGGTGGTGCGGGGGGAACCCGTAGGACTGTGGGTGCAGGCGGATGTCGGGCAGACGCACGGGCCCCGGCTGCGCGATGAGCAGCCCGAGCACGCCCTTTCCCGTGGGGTGGGCCCCGATCTTGCGTTGCGCCTCGGCGTCCAGCCCGGTCACCAAGAACTCGGCGAGCTCGCCGCCGCCCTCGTCGAGCACGCCGAGGGCACCGTAGCGGGCACCGCCGAGCCGCACCGCCGAGTCGACGATACGGCGGAGCACGTCGGGCAGGCTCAGGTCGCTGGCGACCCCGATGACCGCGTCCAGCAATCGCCAAGCCTGGTCGCCGGTGAGTGCCGGCAGGACCGTGGGATCTCCGGCGTATGCCGCGGGGGCCAACGGCCTGCTCCTTCCGGGGGAGTCGGGGTCAGGGACGGTCCCGGTCACGATAGCGAGGTGTGGTCCTCATCCCAACGTATGCGGTGGAATGACGTGCCGAGCGAACGGATCGAAAACCCCGTGGCGGGATCGCGGGGGCAGCGCGGGTGAGGGTGCGGGGTGGCGACCTCCACCGTCCCCGTCCTGGGCCGTGCCCCACGGTGCGGGCCGACTGTATCCTGGCCGACGACGATGTGGACCGATCGGTCGGGAGTCGCTGCGCCGGGCCCGACGGGTCCTCCCAGATGGCCTGTCGGCACCCGAGACCGGAACACCGGTCGCCCATCCACCCGACCCGCGACCCGCTCGGCGACCGACCGGGTACCGCGACATCGACGTGTCCGCGGCGCCACCGGCCCCTCAGCACCTATCGTGACCCGATGTGCGCGTCGGGATGATGCTGAGCTACAGCGGGGGCTTCGCCGAGGCGGTGGCCGAGGTCGCCGATCACGAGCGTGCCGGCCTGGGCATCGTCTGGGTGCCGGAGGCCTACAGCTTCGATGCCGTCAGCCAGCTCGGGTACCTCGCCGCACGCACCTCGCGCGTCGAGATCGCCGCGGGGGTCCTGCAGATCTACACGCGCACCCCGACGCTGACGGCGATGACCGCAGCGGGGCTCGACTTCGTCTCCGGCGGGCGGTTCACCCTCGGTCTGGGGGCCTCGAACCCGCAGGTCGTCGAGGGGTTCCACGGCGTCCGCTACGACGCGCCGGTGGCGCGCACGCGCGAGGTCGTGGAGATCTGCCGGGCGGTGTGGCGCCGTGAGCGCGTCGAGCACGACGGCGGTCACTACCGGATCCCGCTGCCGCCGGAGGAGGGCACGGGGCTGGGGAAGCCGCTGCGCCTGATCAACCATCCGGTCCGCGCGCGGATCCCGATCGTGCTCGCGGCGCTGGGGCCGCGCAACGTCGCGCTGGCCGCGGAGATCGCCGAGGGCTGGCTGCCGATCCTGTACGTGCCGGAGCGGGCGGGTGTGTTGTGGGGGTCCGCGCTCGATGCGGGCCGGGCCCGTCGCGACCCCGTCCTCGGCCCCCTCGACGTGGTGGCCTCGGCGACCCTGTGCGTCACCGACGACCCCGTCCGCGCGCGAAAGGCCGTCGAGGACCTCCGGCCCTTCGTGGCGCTCTACGTGGGCGGCATGGGCGCGCGGGGTCGCAACTTCTACAACGACGTCGTCCGCGGTTACGGCTGGGAGGACGAGGCCCGGCGGATCCAGGACCTCTACCTGGACGGCAGGAAGGCGGCGGCGGCCGAGGCGGTGCCGACGGAGATGCTCGACGCCATGGCGCTGGTCGGCCCGCGTGGTCACGTGGCGGAGCGGCTGGCCGCATTCGCAGCCGCGGGCGTGACGACGCTCAACGTGACCCCGCTCGGCGGCTCGCCCACCGAGCGGGTGGCGCAGGTGGCGACGGTGGTCGAGCTCGCCGATGGGGTCTGACCCCGTCCCGACCGCGGCGGTGTCACGCCTCGGTACC
>JAEUJO010000121.1 GCA_016794615.1 Pseudonocardia sp.
GCCTGCCCAGCCGGCGGCCGCCGCGGCCAGGCGCGCACGCAGCCGTGCCCCGCGGTCGTGGTCGCGCCGTTCCGCCGCCATCGCGGCTCGAACCGCGCCCAGCGCGGCGTCCAGCCGGCCCGCTGCCTCGTGCAGCTCACCGAGCATGGACCGACACGCCGACTCCAGATCGGGGACGTCGGCGGCAGCGGTGTCCTGGGCCGCGAGCTCCAGCGCGGTCAGCACGTCGTCCGCGGTGCCGGTCGCGGTGCCACCCACGGCGGCCACGCGGGCGACCGCGAGGCGCAGCCCGGCGAGCTGGCGGCTCGGGCGTGCCGTGGCGAGGAGCCGGTTCGCCGCCGGTACCGCCTCGCTCCGGGCCTCCGCCACCCGGCCGGCGTCGACCAGCGCAGCGATCCACTCCGCGGTCAGCGCCGCCGCGAGGTGGTCCGACCCGGCGCCTCCCGCACGCCGTCCGCCGTCCACGCGGGCCAGGCCGGCGGACGCACCCACCGCGGCGGCGGCCGGACGGCCCGCCCGCCGATCGCGGGCGGCACGCAGCAGCAGCACGGCGGCGACCCCGCATTCACATCCCGTGGCGAGCCACGCCTGCTCCGCCGCGTCCAGGGCGGTATCCGCGGTGTCCGGGGCGTCGTCGACCGCGCAGCGTGCCAGCTCGGTGAGCGCGTCCGCGTGGAGCTCACCGTCGAGGGTGCCGGTGCCCGGATCTGCCGCCAGAAGCGCTCGGGCGCCCGCCGGGTCACCCGCGCGCCGCGCCGGCCCCGCCAGCTCCACCCGCAGCCTCCGGCCCTGCGGTCCGGTCATCAGGTCGACACCGCCGCCGCCCCATCGCGCGAGACCGTCGATCAGGTCGCACGCGACCTGCCGGCCGTCGCCGAGCACCGTCCGCCCGTGAAGCAGCCATCCGGCCGCCGTCACCCACGCCGCGGCGTCGTCCGCAGCGTCCAGCGCCAGCTCGGCGAGCGTGGCCGTCAGATCCGGGCGCTTCCACCTCAGCGTGGCTGCCGCGAGGACGAGCTGGTGGGGAACCGAGGTGTCGACGGTCGTGCCGGGTCGCGGCCCATTCATCGGGTCCACATTCATCGGGTCCACATCGCCTCCCGACCCGCCGCGGCGCGCTACAGAGGCGATGCCGACCACCCGACCAGGGACCCGACCGCCATCAGTCACTTCGCGCTGCTGTCAGTCACGAGTGAGCTTACGGTGCGTCACACGATGCGGGCGCGCGGCCTCCGCTCCCAGCCGCTCGACCTTGTTCCTCTCGTAGGCCTCGAAGTTGCCCTCGAACCAGAACCAGCTCGCCGGGTTCTCGTCGGTGCCCTCCCACGACAGGATGTGCGTCACGACCCGGTCCAGGAACCAGCGGTCGTGGGAGATCACCACCGCGCACCCGGGGAACTGTTCGAGCGCGTTCTCCAGAGACCCGAGGGTCTCGACGTCCAGGTCGTTCGTGGGCTCGTCGAGCAGGATCAGGTTGCCGCCCTGCTTGAGGGTCATCGCCAGATTGAGCCGGTTCCGCTCACCGCCTGACAGCACTCCGGCCGGCTTCTGCTGGTCCGGCCCCTTGAACCCGAACGCCGCGACGTAGGCGCGCGACGGCATCTCGGTCTGCCCGACCTTGATGTGGTCCAGGCCGTCCGAGACGACCTCCCAGACGGTCTTCTTCGGGTCGATTCCGGCGCGGTTCTGGTCGACGTACGACAGCTGAACGGTGTCGCCGATACGGACCGATCCGGAGTCCGGCTTCTCCAGCCCGACGATGGTCTTGAACAGCGTCGTCTTGCCGACGCCGTTCGGGCCGATGACGCCGACGATGCCGTTGCGCGGCAAGGAGAAGGACAGGTCCTTGATGAGCATGCGCTCGTCGAAACCCTTGTCCAGGTTCGCGACCTCGACGACGACGTTGCCGAGCCGCGGGCCGGCCGGGATCTGGATCTCCTCGAAGTCGAGCTTGCGGTGCCGCTCGGCCTCCATCGCCATCTCCTCGTAGCGCTGGAGACGCGCGCGGCTCTTGGCCTGGCGCGCCTTCGCGCCCGAACGGACCCAGGCCAGCTCGTCGACCAGCCGCTTCTGCAGCTTGGCGTCCTTACGACCCTGCACGGCGAGGCGCTCGGCCTTCTTCTCCAAATATGTCGAGTAGTTGCCCTCGTACGGGTAGGTGCGCCCGCGGTCGATCTCGAGGATCCAGCCGGCGACGTTGTCGAGGAAGTACCGGTCGTGCGTCACCGCCAGGACCGCACCGGCGTAGGACGCGAGATGCTGCTCGAGCCAGAGCACGCTCTCCGCGTCGAGGTGGTTGGTCGGCTCGTCGAGCAGGAGGAGGTCGGGCTTGCTCAGCAGGAGCTTGCAGAGGGCCACCCGCCGCCGCTCGCCTCCCGACAGGTTCACGACCGGGGCCTCCGGCGGTGGGCAGCGCAGCGCATCCATGGCCTGCTCGAGCTGGGAGTCGATCTCCCAGGCGTCGGCGTGGTCCAGGTCCTCCTGCAGCTCGCCGAACTCCTCCATGAGCTCGTCCGAGTAGTCGGTCGCCATCTGCTCGGCGATGGCGTTGTACCGGTCGAGCTTGGTCTTGATCTCACCGAGGCCCTCTTCGACGTTCCCGAGGACCGTCTTCTCCTCGTTCAGCGGAGGCTCCTGTTGGAGGATCCCGACAGTCGCCCCCGGCTGTATGTACGCCTCGCCGTTGTTGGCGTGCTCCAACCCCGCCATGATCTTCAGGACCGTCGACTTCCCTGCGCCGTTCGGCCCGACGACACCGATCTTGGCTCCCGGCAGGAAGTTCAACGTCACGTCGTCGAGGATGACCTTGTCACCGTGGGCCTTCCGGACCTTCTGCATGGTGTAGATGAGCTCCGCCACGTCGTCGATGGTAGTTGCGCCACCGTCAGCCCTCGTCGGCCGGTGCGGCGCCCACCAGGGCGGCCGGCCCGGCGGCGTCGGCCTGCGTGCCCGGCTGCTGATCGCCGGAGGCCCCGACTTCGGTGGCCTGCCGCCGATCTCGCTTGAGCACGACCGTGCAGCGGGAGAGGTCTGCTGCGACGTTCTGCGCATCGACCGTCACGGCGGTCCGTCGCTGACCCTCGTGCTCGTAGTTGCGCGAGTAGAGCTTGCCGGTGACGACCACCGGGTCGCCCCTCACGAGAGAGGCGGCGGCGTTCTCGGCGAGCCTGCGCCAGCACCGCACGTCGACGAACAACTTCTCGCCATCGATCCAGCCGCCGGTCGCCCGATCGTAGCGACGCTCCGTGTTGGCGAGGCGGAAGTTGGCGACGACCGTTCCGTCGCCGAACCGGCTCCAACTGACGTCCGTGGCGAGCCGACCGACCACAGTCACATTCGTTTCGTACATCGCACTCTCCGTGCCTCGACGGGTCCTGGTGCGATCCAGCGTCGAACAGCAGGAATTCACCGGCAAGAGGCATCCATGATCTGTGGATACCGGAGGAGCGATGTGGACGACTCGCGCCATCGCGGGTCGACACCGGCCCGCCCGGCGGTGCCGTGTGAGAACGTGGAAGACGGAGCCCGCAAACAGATCTGCCCCGCCGGAGAACCGGCGGGGCAGATCTAGATTGAATGTCGGCGGCGACCTACTCTCCCACACCCTACCGAGTGCAGTACCATCGGCGCTGGAGGGCTTAGCTTCCGGGTTCGGGATGGGACCGGGCGTTCCCCCTCCGCCAACACCACCGACAACACTATCCAATTATCCAACCAAACCCCCCGGGACACAAACCCCCGAGGAGACCGAACACACCACCCACCCCACACCCACCCCCCGCACAGGGGACGGACACAGATGGTTGTGTGCTCAGGGTCACACAGTGGATGCGAACAACACAAAAATATTGTGGGCAAGCCCTCGGCCTATTAGTACCGGTCGACTCCACCCCTCACAGAGCTTCCATCCCCGGCCTATCAACCCCATCATCTCTAGGGGGCCTTAACCACGCCCCAACCCTCACGGGCCAAAGGGTGGTGGGAGACCTCATCTTGGAACGAGCTTCCCGCTTAGATGCCTTCAGCGGTTATCCCTTCCGAACATAGCCAACCAGCCATGCCCCTGGCGGGACAACTGGCACACCAGAGGTCCGTCCGTCCCGGTCCTCTCGTACTAGGGACAGCCTTCCTCAAGTCTCCTACGCGCGCGGCGGATAGGGACCGAACTGTCTCACGACGTTCTAAACCCAGCTCGCGTACCGCTTTAATGGGCGAACAGCCCAACCCTTGGGACCTACTCCAGCCCCAGGATGCGACGAGCCGACATCGAGGTGCCAAACCATGCCGTCGATATGGACTCTTGGGCAAGATCAGCCTGTTATCCCCGGGGTACCTTTTATCCGTTGAGCGACACCCCTTCCACCAGGAGATGCCGGATCACTAGTCCCGACTTTCGTCCCTGCTCGACACGTCCGTCTCACAGTCAAGCCCCCTTGTGCACTTACACTCACCACCTGATTGCCAACCAGGCTGAGGGAACCTTTGGGCGCCTCCGTTACCCTTTAGGAGGCAACCGCCCCAGTTAAACTACCCACCAGGCACTGTCCCTGAACCAGATCATGGCCCGAGGTTCAGACACCCAATCCGACCAGAGTGGTATTTCAACAACGACTCCACACCCACTAGCGTGAACGCTTCACAGTCTCCCACCTATCCTACACAAGCCGAACCGAGCACCAATACCAAGCTGTAGTAAAGGTCCCGGGGTCTTTCCGTCCTGCCGCGCGTAACGAGCATCTTTACTCGTAATGCAATTTCGCCGAGTCTGTGGTCGAGACAGCGCCCAAGTCGTTACGCCATTCGTGCAGGTCGGAACTTACCCGACAAGGAATTTCGCTACCTTAGGATGGTTATAGTTACCACCGCCGTTTACTGG
>JAEUJO010000186.1 GCA_016794615.1 Pseudonocardia sp.
GAGCTGCGCGGCGGCAGCCTGATCACGCTCAAGCGCGACGGGCGCCCACAGGCGTCGGTGGTCATCCACGTGTGGGACCCCGCCCGTCGGGCGGTGCTCATCTCGGTGACCGACGACCGCGCCAAGACCCGCAACCTGCGCCGCGACCCGCGGGCGAGCTATCAGGTCGTCGCCCCGGACCTGACCGCGTGGGCCGTCGCCGAGGGCTTCGCCGAGCTGACCCCGCCCGCGGCCGACCTCCACGACGACACGGTCGAGGCGCTCGTCGACCTCTACCGCAGGCTGGCCGGGGAGCACCCGGACTGGCCGGAGTACCGGGCGGCGATGGTCGCAGACCGGCGGGTCGTGCTGACGCTCCCGTTCGAGCGCGTGTACGGCGCCGTCCAACGCTGATCCCGACCGAGCGTGGTCGAACCCGGCTCACGAGCCGCCCGGCGCCGGGACCGGGGAGCCCCGCTCGGCCGCGACCGCCCCGCGGGGCCCGTCCTCGGCACCGGCCGCGCCGCGGCCCTCGGCGTCGAGCACGGCCGCCACCGCGGCCGGCGTCCCGACCGCCATCAGCACCTCCCCGGGGCCGTCGAGCGCCGACCACGCCCAGCGGACGTCGGCGGTCTCCCCGCGGCGGCCGGAGAGGGTCGCGACGACGCCCGCCCCGGCGCGCACCAGCGTCCCGACGGCACGGGCCCCGCCGGTGCCCGCCGGTCCGCAGAGACCCGGGTCGGCCCCGTCGAGCAGTGTGGTGTGCGCGAGCAGCGGCACGCCGCCGACGGCGACGTGCGTGGTCCCGGCGTGGCGGCCGCCGCGCTGCCCGTGCCGGCCGAGCACGACGATCTCCCGCACGGTGGCCACGGCGCCCGTGGCCAGCCCGACCCGCACCGTCGACTCCATTCCCGCCCCGTCGCTCACCACCGTCGGCTCCGGTGCCCAGTGCACCCGGGCGCCCGCCCCGACCTGTAACTCGACCGTCCAGCGCGCCGGCGCGTCGGTCGCGGCCCCCGGCTGCACGAGCGTGGCGCCCGCACTGTGCACGGCGAGCCGTGCCCCCGGACCGACGTCGACGGACAGTGCGAAGTCGTCGCCGCCGAGCGGTCCGCCCGCGGCGTGGACCAGGTGGACCCGCTCGTCACCGCCGGTCGGGCGCAGGATCACCGGCCAGCCGTGCATCCACCGGAGTGCCTGCCGACCGGCCGCATTCTCGACGGTCAGCCGCGCCGCAGCCCGGATCCCGGCCCTCACCTCCGCCGGGCCGTCACGACCGGCGAGCCCGCACCAGTGCGGTGACCCACTCCACGACCGGTCCCGCGTCCGGCTGCTCCCGCAGCGACACCAGCACAGTCGGCCGGTCCCCGCGCAGCCGCTCGGCGTCCGTGCGCATCACCTCGAGATCGGCGCCGACCAGCGGGGCGAGGTCCGTCTTGTTGATCACTAGCAGGTCCGAACGGGTGACGCCCGGGCCACCCTTGCGCGGCACCTTGTCCCCACCCGCGACGTCGACGACGAAGATCTGCTTGTCGACGAGCCCGTAGCTGAACGTGGCCGTGAGGTTGTCGCCGCCGCTCTCGACGAGCACGAGGTCCGGGTCGTGCAGCGCGACCAGTTCGTCGACGGCGTCGAGGTTCGCGGTGATGTCGTCCCGGATCGCGGTGTGGGGGCAGCAGCCGGTCTGCACCGCGCGGATCCGCTCGTCGGGCAGCACACCGTGCCGGCGCAGGAAGTCGGCGTCCTCGGTGGTGTAGATGTCGTTGGTCACCACCGCCAGCGACATCCGGTCGCGCAGGGTGCGGCACAGCGCCGCGACGAGCGCGGTCTTGCCGCCGCCGACAGGGCCGCCGATCCCGATCCGGACGGCACGACCCGGCGCGGCGGGCAGCGGGGTGTGGGCGTGGACGGTCATCAGGTCGTCACGATGCAAAGAGGGTCGCCTCCGATGCGCGGTGCAGCTCGGCCAGTACGTCGGTCAGGGGGCTGCCTTCGGTCGGCAGCACCGTCGGATCGCCCGCCACCACGGCCGCGACGGCGAGCGCCGCGGCCTCGGCGGCCACGGGGTCGGCGGACCGCGCGACGCCGGCCGCGACGGCGGTGACCCGCAGCGGGTCGAGCCCGAGCAGCCGGACCGCCGCCGTGGAGGCGCCGCCGACGACGTGGTGCAGCGCGAGCCCGGCGGCCTCCGCCGGGCTCGCACCGGCCGCTGCCGCCGCAGCCCCGAGCACGAGCGGATGGTGCACGCGTGGAAGCGCACGAAGTGCAGTGACGGCGGGGGCCGGGAAGGCCAGTGACACGGTCCGCAGCAGCGCCGCCCCCTGGGCTCGCGACGCCGCCCGCAGGGCAGCGGACGGGGTGCGGGCCGACACCGCCGCATCCCAGTCGGCCCAGCCGGCCCGATCGGCGTGTTCTGCGTGTTCTGCGTGTTCGGCCAGCGCGCAGGCCGCCGCCGCGGCGGCGGCGACCACCCGACCACCGGTGCGCACGCGCCCCTCCAGGAAGAGCTCCAGGTCCTCGGCGGTGCGCAGCAGGCCGCGGTCCACCAGGGCCTCGACGCCGCCCGAGTGCCCGTGGCCGCCCGACGGCAGCCGTGAGTCGGCCAGCAACAGGACGGGCAGCATCAGAACAGGAAGTGGTACCCGCTAGGCGCTGTTGACCAGCACCAATGCGCCGGATAGGCGCTCTGACCAGACATTACGACCTCCGTCGGTTCGCGCAAGTACGCGCCGTTGTAGCTCTCGCATGTTCCCAGCTTGTACCGGGCTGATGTCCCCCACGTGAAGACGCCCCCGGGCGGCGCCAAGAACGCCGGCACCGGGGACTTGATCACCCCAGGAACGCCGGACGCGGTCCGGGTGCTGCAGCACTGCGGATTGGCCCGGCTCCGCGTCCTCGTGGCCGCAGGAGGTGCGCGGTGAACGCCACGATCCCGGAGCGGGCGTTGCACGCACCGAGCCCATCGTCTGGCGGCGACTGTGCGACATCTCGGTGCCCGCACCCGTGCCGGACCCGCCGGATCGCCGACGACGTGAGCCCCGTTCCCGGTGGTGCTCGGTGAGCACCTCTCTCTGACCGCGCATCGGCAGGCGACGGCCAGCCAGCGTACCGCCGCGGCCGCGCTAGCGCGTCAGGTGCCTCCGCACGTCGTCGGCGAACCGGGGCACGCCAGCCCTTTCGAGAGGGCGTAGCAACTCCTGGACGCTCCTCGGACCGTTGATGCGGGTGTACCGGGCGACCTGGTCCTCCAGGCAGCCGAGGACGACACCCGGATACAGGTCGAGCTGGTCGAGCAGGAACTCGTCGGGGTGCACGGCGGTGATGTCGAAGGGCGTGAGCGCGGCCTTCGGGAAGTCGCGCAGGTTGAAGGTCACGAGCACCTCGGCGTTCCCACGGACCGCGGCCGCGAGGACGTGCCGGTCCTTGGAGTCGTTGGTCATCCCGTCGATCAGTGCTTCGTAGCCCGTCACCTCGGCGTCGGGGAACGCACGCCGCATGCGGTTGAGCCGATGCTGGACCTGCTCCGGGTTCATGTCGGCGACGTTGGGCAGGTTGCGGCCGAGCTCTTCGAGGATGCCGCAGGACCACAGGGGCCGGAACGTGCCTGCGTCGGCCTGCGTGAGCAGGGTGTCATTCAGGTACTGCGGGATGAGTACGCAGGTGTCGAGGAGGGCGGGGAAGGCCAACGCGACGTCCTACCGGGCCGGTCGCGGGGTCGCGGTGGTGGTGTAGAGGTCGTGCTCACCGGCCTCCTCGACGAGTGCGTCCAGCTCGGCACGTCGATCCCGGCGCGCCTTCTCCTGGTACGTGAGCACGTCCGTCAGCAGCAGCCGGCGGTGCCGGCCACGCGACTCGAAGGGGATGTCACCCTTCTCGAGCAGCTTGACCAGCGTGGGCCGGGAGATCCCGAGCAGGTCGGCCGCCTCCTGCGTGGTGAGCATGGTGTGCTGCGGCACGACGGTGATGGCGAGACCCTTGGCCATCGCTTCGAGCACGTCCCGGAGCACCCGGTAGGCCTCGACGGGCAGTTCGAGCCGCGTGTTGTCGGGCCCCACGAGCGCGCCGCGCGGCTCTTCGCGTACGACGGCCAGCAGCCTGGTGAGCGACTCTGTCTCCTCGGGAGGAAGAACCGTGTGATCGTGCATCGCGGATGGCATAGCGCGACCCCCTATCGCCCGTCTCCAGACTACCTCCCATCGAAAAAAACGAAAGCCAGGACGGCGGTGCCCGTTCCTGCTGGTGACAGGGCCAGGGCGCCGCCGCGCGATCAGAACAGGAAGTACCGCTGGGCCATCGGCAGGACCTCCGCAGGCGCCGGCTCCACCACCTCGCCGTCGACCCGCACCGTGAACGTGTCGGGCTCGACCTCGATCCTCGGCAGCGCGTCGTTGTTCGGCATGTCCGCCTTCGTGAGCCGCCGGGTGTCGCGCACCGGCACCAGCCGCCGCCGCACGTCCAACCGGTCCGCGAGCCCGCCCTCCAGCGCCAGCGGCGCGACGAAGTGCACCGACGTGGCCGCTGCCGTCACCCCGTCCGCGCCGAACATCGGGCGCGGCAGCACCGGCTGCGGCGTGGGGATCGAGGCGTTCGCGTCACCCATCGCCGCGTACACGATCATCCCGCCCTTGATCACCAACGAGGGCTTCACCCCGAAGAAGGCCGGCGCGTAGAGCACCAGGTCGGCCAGCTTCCCCGGCTCGACGGAACCGACCTCGCCGTCGAGCCCGTGGGCGATCGCCGGGCAGATCGTGTACTTCGCGACGTACCGCTGCGCCCGCAGGTTGTCCGCGGGCCCGTCGCCGGGCAGCGCGCCCCACCGCGTCTTCCCGACGTGCGCGGTCTGCCACGTCCGCAGCGGCACCTCGCCCACCCGGCCCATCGCCTGCGAGTCCGAGCCGATCATGGAGATGGCCCCGAGGTCGTGCAGCAGGTCCTCGGCCGCGATCGTCGACGGCCGGATCCGGGACTCGGCGAAGGCCAGGTCCTCGGGCACGGTCGGCTTGAGGTGGTGGCAGACCATGAGCATGTCGAGGTGCTCGTCGACGGTGTTCACGGTGTGCGGCCGGGTCGGGTTCGTCGACGACGGCAGCACGTGCGGCTGCCCGGCGACGGTGATGATGTCGGGCGCGTGCCCGCCCCCCGCGCCCTCCGTGTGGTAGGCGTGGATGCCGCGGCCGGCGATCGCGGCGAGGGTGTCCTGGACGTAGCCAGCCTCGTTGAGTGTGTCGGTGTGGATCGCGACCTGCACGCCGGTCTGGTCGGCCACCCGCAGGCAGGTGTCGATCGCCGCGGGCGTCGAGCCCCAGTCCTCGTGCAGCTTGAAGCCCGAGATGCCGGTGAGCACCTGCTCGTGCAGCGCGTCGTGCCCGACGGTGTTGCCCTTGCCGAGCAGCGCGACGTTGATCGGCCACGCGTCGAGCGACTCCAGCATGCGCGCCACGTACCAGGCGCCGGGGGTGACGGTGGTGGCCTTCGTGCCGTCCGCCGGGCCGGTGCCGCCCGCGATCCACGTGGTCACCCCGGAGCCGAGCGCCTCGGGGATCTGGGTCGGGGAGATGAGGTGGACGTGGCAGTCCACCCCGCCCGCGGTGAGGATCATCCCGTTCCCGGCGACGATCTCCGTCGACGGCCCGATCACCAGGTCCGGGTGCACCCCGTCCATCGTGTCCGGGTTGCCGGCCTTGCCCAGCGCGACGATCCGCCCGTCGCGCACGCCGACGTCCGCCTTGACGACGCCCCAGTGGTCGACCACGACCGCGCCGGTGATCACCAGGTCGGGGGTGCCCTCACCGCGGGTGGCGCGGGCCTGCCCCATCGACTCGCGGATGACCTTGCCACCGCCGAAGACGACCTCGTCGCCGCCGTGCGGGCCGCGGCAGCGGTCCTCGGTGACCTCCACGAACAGGTCGGTGTCGGCGAGCCGGATCCGGTCGCCGACCGTCGGCCCGTACAGCTCGGCGTACCGGGCGCGGTCGATCTCCCAGGGTTCGTCGCTCACGGCAACCTCAATCCGGGAACGGTCTTCGTCCCGCCCAGCTCGACGAGCTCGACGGTCCTCTCCACACCGGGTTCGAAGCGCACAGCCGTGCCGGCCGGCACCGCGAGCCGCCTGCCCCGGGCGGCGTCGCGGTCGAACAGCAGCGCCGGGTTGGCCGCCGCGAAGTGGTAGTGCGACCCCACCTGCACGGGCCGGTCACCGGAGTTGACCACCACCAGGGACGTCCGCGCCCGGTCGACCACGACCGGCTCGTCCGGATGCACGTACTCCCCCGGGATCACTGCACGGGCCGGTGGACGGTGACGAGCTTGGTGCCGTCCGGGAACGTCGCCTCGACCTGCACCGAGGAGATCATCTCCGGCACGCCGTCCAGCACGTCGTCGCGGGTCAGCACCTGCTGCCCGCCGGACATGAGCTCGGCGACACTCCGACCGTCGCGGGCGCCCTCCAGCACCCACGAGCTGATCAGCGCGACGGTCTCGGGATAGTTGAGCTTGAGCCCGCGATCGCGGCGCTGCTGCGCCAGCCCCGCGGCGACGTGCAGCAGGAGCCTCTCCTGCTCGTGCGGCGTCAGCAGCACCCGTGCCTCCCCCTGTCCGATCCTGCACTGTCCGGTCCTGATCCGCGATCACGCTAGGAACGCCGTGTTCCGCTCACGTGTCACACGTGTTACGCGTTCACGGGCGCGGTGCATGTCGCGGTCGGATCGGGAGAGGATTCCACGGTGGACGACGCACCCGGAGGCCGGCTCGCCCCGGCGGTCGTCCGGGTCGAGGTGGGCGACGGGCGGGCCGAGCTGGTGGCCGACCCTTACCGCCCCTCGGCCTGGACACTGCTGATCGAGGACACCGCGCAGAGCCACGTCGACCTCGCCGACCCCACGCATCTGGAGTTCGAGTACGTCCGCCGGACCGGACACCTGCTCGACGCGCTCGCCCCCGCGCCGCCTGCCCCGCTGCGCGTCCTGCACCTCGGCGGCGGGGCGTGGACGCTGCCCCGCTACGTCGCGGCCACCCGACCCGGCTCGGTGCAACGGGTCGTGGAGCTCGACGGCGCACTGGTCGAGCTGGTGCGCAGCCGGCTGCCCGCGGACGGGTTGGGGCTCGACGTGCAGGTCGTCGACGCGCGCGCCGGGCTCGCGGCCGCGCCGACGGCCGCGTACGACGTCGTGCTGCTCGACGTCTACGCCGGCGCCCGCATCCCCGCGCACCTGACCTCGGTGGAGTTCGTGACGGACGTGGCGCGCGTGCTGCGCCCCGGCGGGTGCTACGCCGCGAACCTCGCCGACGGTGCGGGCGCGCGCACGCTGCACCGGCGGCGGACGCCACTGGACTTCGCCCGTGGGCAGGTCGCGACCGCGGCGGCGGTGTTCGCCGACGTCGCGGTCGTCGCGGCCCCCGACGTGCTGCACGGCCGCCGGTTCGGCAACGTCGTGCTGGTCGCCGGTGGTGGGGACGGCCACGACCTGCCGCTGGCCGAGGTGGCCCGGTGGGTGGCGGCCGACCCGTTCCCGGCACGGGTCGAGCCGGGTGCGGCCTTCGCTGCGGGGGCCGAGGTCGTCACCGACGCGACGGCCGTCCCGTCACCCCGGCCGCCGCACGGGTTCTTCGGGCAGTGACACCGGCAGTGACACCGGCAGTGACACCAGCCGGGACACCGGCCGGCACCTCTCGGATCCGGGTCAGAACGCGCCGTCGGCCACGGCCTGGGCGACGTTGCGGTTGTGCTCCTCAAGCGACGCCGCGAAGCACGACGCCCCGTCCGGCCGGCAGCGCACGAAGTACTGCCACGGTCCCTCGGCCGGCGCCAGAGCCGCCTCGACCGCGGCCTTCCCGGGCGCCGCGATCGGCGTCGGCGGCAGGCCCGCGACCGCGTAGCTGTTGTACGGTCCCGGCCTGGCCCGGTCCTCGGAGTTCGTGCGCAGTGTCTGGAGGTCGAGCGGGTAGTTGACGGTCGAGTCCAGCTGCAGGCGCTGCCCGGTGCCGAGCCGGTTGTAGAGCACCCGCGCGACCTTGGGCATGTCCGCGGTGATGCCCTCCTTCTCCACCAGCGACGACACGATGAGCACCTTGTAGGGCGGGTAGCCCATGTCGCGGGCACCGCTGACCAGCCCGTCGGCCTCCAGCCGGGTCACCGACGCGGCGAGCAGGCCGCGCAGCACGTCCAGCGCCGGGACGCCGGGTTCGACGTCGTAGACACCCGGGACGAGCAGCCCCTCGAGCCGTCGCCGTGGCTCGGCCTTCGCGACGTCCTCGCGCGCCCAGGTCGGAACACCCAGGTCCGCCAGGTCGGCCTGCGACATCGCCCTGCGCAGCTCGTCGCTGCTGACGCACTGCCGCCGTCCGCCGATCTCGGCGCACGTGGCGTTCGAGATCAGCGTCAGCACCCCGGGAACCGTGGACCCGTCCGGGTTGCTGGTGTCGTCCAGCTGCACGCCACCGCGGATCTCGAGCTGGCCGACGCGGGCGGCGGGATCGAGCAGGCGCGCGACGGCGGCGCTGCCCGACATCTGGACGCGCATCGCGTAGAAGCCGGGCTGCACCGCGAGGATCCGCGGCTCCGATGCGGCCGCCCGGGTGAACGCCTCCACGCTCTTGACGACGTCGGCACGCTGCAGCGCGCCGCCGATCTGCGAGCCGGTGGCGCCGTCGGCGACCTGGACGACCACCGCCGCCCCGCCGTCACCGTCGTAGTCCGCAACGCCGAAGAACTCCTCGTAGAGCAGGTAGCCGCCGCCGATCACGCCGCCGACCAGCAGCAACACCGCGAGCGCCGCCGCGGTGAGCCGCCTGCGCCGCCGCTTGGCCCGCTGCCGCAGATCGGCCCGGCGGGCCGCCAGCTCGTCCCGGCGCGACGGGAACACCTCCGCGCGGCGCGTCACAGGAGCGCCGGGCAACGGCCGGACGGATGGTGGTCGGCGTTACCGATCCGTTTCACAACATCGAAGCGTAACCGCCGCACGGCGCCGTCTCCCACGGCCCCCGGCGACGATCCCCGTCAGCGGCGTGCATCGAGCCAGCCCTGCAGGATCGCGACGGCCGCGACCTGGTCGACGACGACCCGCTGACGGCGTCCCTTCCGGCCGCTCTCCCGCATCTGGCGGGTGGCGACGACCGTCGTCAGGCGCTCGTCGGAGAACGCGACGGGAACGTCGCCGTCCAGGCGCGCGGCCAGCGCCGTCGCGTACTCGCGGGCGGCCTCCGCCGCCGGCCCCTCGCGCCCGGCCAGGGTCCGCGGGAGGCCGACGACGACCCCCACGACGTCGTGCTCGGCGACGAGCCCGGCGATCGTGTCGAGGTCGGAGCCGCGCGCCGCGTCCCGGGCGACGGTCGCCAGCGGGGTGGCCAGCACGCCGTCCGGATCGCTGAGCGCCACGCCGACGCGCACGGAGCCGACGTCGATCCCCAACCACCGCCCGCGCGTCACCGGCGGTCAGGCCGTGGCGAGTGCCCGGCGCAGCGCGTCGAGCGCGGCGGGCACGCCGGACGGGTCCGCCCCGCCGCCCTGGGCGAGGTCCGGCTTCCCGCCGCCGCGGCCGCCGACCGCCGTCGCGAAGGCGGGCACCAGCTTCCCGGCGGCGAGGCCGCGGTCGCGGGCGGCCGCCGTCGTCGCGACCACGAACGACACCTTCCCGTTCGCGGTGGAGAACAGGGCCACCACGCCGGGACGGGCGCCGAGCCGGCCGCGGACGTCCGCCGTCAGCGCACGCAGGTCGGCGCCGCTGACCCCCTCCGGCACCGCGGCGGCGACCAGCGCCACCCCGCCGACGTCCTCCGCGCCGTCGGCCAGCGCCCCGGCCGACGACAGCACGGCGTCCGCGCGGACCTTCTCCAGCTCCCGCTCGGCCTGCCGGAGCCGCTCGACCACGCCGCCGATCCGCTCCGGCAGCTCCTCGGGCCGCGCCTTGAACTGCTCGGCGAGCCGGCTGACGAGCACGTGCTCGCGGGCGAGGTAGCGGAACGCGTCGATACCGACCAGCGCCTCGACGCGCCGCACCCCGGAACCGATCGAGCTCTCCGAGAGCAGCTTGACCAGCCCGAGCTGCCCGGAACGGTGCACGTGCGTGCCGCCGCACAGCTCGCGGGAGTAGTCGCCGATCTCCACGACGCGGACCCGGTCGCCGTACTTCTCGCCGAACAGCGCCATCGCGCCGAGCCGGCGGGCCTCGTCCTGGGTCGTCACGAAGGCGCGCACCTCCTCGTCGTCCTGCAGCACGGCGTTGACCTCGTCCTCGACCTCGTCCAGCACCGACACCGGCACCGCACCCGCGGGCGAGGTGAAGTCGAACCGCAGCCGGCCGGGGGCGTTCATCGACCCGGCCTGCGCGGCGGCGTCACCCAGGTGCTTGCGCATCCCGGCGTGCACGAGGTGCGTGGCCGAGTGCGAGCGCGACACCGCGCCCCGGCGGCCGGAGTCGACCTCGGCGGACACCACGGCGTCCACGGTGGCCTCGCCCTCGGTGACGGTGCCGCGGTGCACGACCAGGCCGGTCACCGGGCTCTGCACGTCGTCGACGCGGACGGCGAAGCCGTCTCCCCGGATCACGCCGGTGTCGGCCTGCTGGCCACCGCCCTCCGCGTAGAACGGGGTGCGGTCCAGCACGACCTCGACGGCGGTGCCCGCACCGGTGGCCGGCACCCCGACCCCGTCGACGACGAGCCCGACGATCCGCGACTCGCTGACCAGGTCCGTGTAGCCGAGGAACTCGGTGTCGCCGCCGTCGTCGAGCACGGCCCGGTAGGCGCTCGTGTCCCCGTGCCCGTGCTTGCGGGCCTTCGCGTCGGCCTTCGCCCGGGCGCGCTGCTCGTCCATGAGCCTGCGGAAGCCCTGCTCGTCCACGGTGAGCCCGGCCTCGGAGGCCATCTCGAGAGTCAGGTCGATGGGGAAGCCGTAGGTGTCGTGCAGCTGGAAGGCCTTGTCACCGGCCAGCTGCGCGCCCCCGGCCCGCTTCGTGTCCGTCACCGCGGTGTCGAAGATCCGGGAGCCGGTGACGAGGGTGGCGAGGAATGCCTCCTCCTCGGCCCGCACGACGGCCGAGATCCGCTCGAAGTCGGTGGTCAGCTCCGGGTACGACGGGCTCATCTCGGCGCGGACGACCTCGGCGAAGCTCGGCAGCACCGGCTCGGTCACCCCGAGCAGCCGGGCCGAGCGCACGATCCGGCGCAACAGCCGGCGCAGCACGTACCCGCGGCCCTCGTTGGACGGCGTCACCCCGTCACCGATGATCATGACGCCGGAGCGGGCATGGTCCGCGATCACCCGGAACCGCACGTCGTCGATCGCTCCGCCCGGCCCACCCGCGCCGTAGCGGCGGCCCGACAGCTGCTCGGCGCGGCCGATCACCGGGCGGACGAGGTCCGTCTCGTAGACCGACTCGACGCCCTGCAGCAGGGTGGCGACGCGTTCGACGCCCATCCCTGTGTCGATGTTCTTGCGGGGCAGCACACCGATCGGGGGGTGGTCGTCCTTCGGGCTCAGCTCGCCCCGCACGTCCTGCATGAAGACGAGGTTCCAGATCTCGAGGTACCGGTCCTCGTCCGCCTCGGGGCCACCGTCGCGGCCGTGCTCCGGCCCGCGGTCGTAGTAGATCTCCGAGCAGGGGCCGCCGGGGCCGGGAACGCCCATGTCCCAGTAGTTGTCCTTGCCGCTGCGGCGCTGGATGCGCTCGGCGGGGACGCCGGCGACCCGCCGCCACAGGTCGGCGGCCTCGTCGTCGTTGCGATACACGGTGACCCAGATCCGGTCCGGGTCGAACCCGTAACCGCCCTCGGCCTGGCTGCCGGTGACCAGCTGCCAGGCGTGCTCGATCGCGCCCTGCTTGAAGTAGTCGCCGAAGGAGAAGTTCCCGGCCATCTGGAAGAACGTGTTGTGCCGGGTGGTCTTGCCGACCTCGTCGATGTCGCCGGTGCGCACGCACTTCTGGATCGACGTGGCCCGCGGGTAGGGCGCGGGGGCCTCGCCGAGGAAGTACGGCTTGAACTGCACCATCCCGGCGTTGACGAACAGCAGGGTCGGGTCGTCGAGGATGAGCGAGGCGCTCGGCACGCGCGTGTGGCCCGAGCGCACGAAGTGGTCGGTGAAGCGGCGGACGATCTCGTGGGTCTGCACGGTCTTGCCTTCTCGGGTCGTGACCTGTCCGGACGGGTCCGTCAGGAGCGGCGGTGGGGCCGGTGAACGGGAACGGCAGGGGCGCCGTCGTGCTCGGCGGTCGAGGCGACCGCCCGGGCCGGGGTCAGGCCCCTGCCCGGCGCGCTCGAGCCTGAGGATCGTTCGGAGGGTCGGCCAGCACATCGCCGATCGTCGGCACGCCGGCACCGGTGCGCCGCTCGATCAGGTCCGTCAGCTCCTTCTCGCGGACCTGCATCCCGGCCCGGACCTCGGCTCCGAACGCACCCAGCCCGGCACCCATCTCACGCAGGCCGTCGGCCAGGTTCGCGCCGACGCCGACGGCGGTGAGGTTCTGCGCGGCCTCGGTGACGCGGCGGGTCAGGTAGGCCCCGGCGGCGAGCCCCACGCCGAGCCAGAACAGGCGCTTCATCGACGCCGTCCCCGACGGCCACGACGGCGCGAGTGCGCCCCGGCGTCCTTGCCCTCCCGGCGGGCCTTGACCGCCTTGCTGAACCCGTAGGACAGGGCGGCGACGCGCACGAGCGGGCCGCCGAGCGTCGCGGTGAACAGCGAGGTGAGGACCGAGACGTTCGTGCTCACCGTGCGCGCCCCTGCGGTGATGCCGTCGACGCGTTCGAGCTGGGTGTTGACCTGACGCAGCGTGACCTGCGCGTCGTCCAGCAACGGCGCGCTCCCCTCGTGCGCCTTGCGGATCGCCACGGTGGCCTCGTCCAGGGTGCGCCCCAGCTTGAGCAGGGGGACGGCCATGAGAAGCACGAGGACGACGAACGCCCCGGCGGCGACCAGCGCAGCGATCTGACCAGCCGACACGTGGCCTCCTCCTGTCCGACGACGCTGCCGTCGACACCCGCGGTGATCGGCGACAGGTTACTCCTCGGCACCGTTCCCGCTGCGTGGACCCAGGGGGCGGGGCAGGGCCCCCACGTGCCGGTACCGGACCGGGCGATCCCGGACCGGCACTGGCGTACGTGGGCGGCGGGAGCCCCTCAGGTCCGCTTGTACGGCGTCGGCCTGCGGGGGGCGGAGACGGCGACGGCCGGCTCCGCATCCGGACCGACGAAGAGCGCTGCCATGGCGTCGATCGCGGAGTCGTCCGCCGCCGCGACGTCCGGGTCGATGTCCAGCTCGGCGGGACCGGGCCCGTCCGGGACCAGGTCGTCCACGAGGTCGCCGTCGGCCGCGGCCGGGGCGACCCGCAGCCGCTCGGCCGCCGCGAGCCCGCGGGCCCTCGACTCGCCGAGCAGGATCTTGCGGAGCCGGCCCAGCGCCCGGTGCTGGGTGACCCGAACGGCGCCGGGTGTCGACCGGACCGCCTGCGCGGTCTCCTCCGCCGACATCCCGACCGCCAGCCGCAGCACCAGGACCTCGCGCTGACGGGGAGTCAGGTGTGCGAGGAGCCTGCCCAGCCGGGCGGACATCTCGGCGGCGAGCAGGCGGTGCTCGGGGCCGTCCGCGGTGACCGGGCCGTCCGGCAGGTCCGCCACCGGCTCCGCGCGGTTGCGCCCGATCGCCCGGAAGGCGTCGGTCACCTTGTGCGCGGCGATGCCGTAGACGAAGGCCCGGAACGACAATCCCTTGAGCTGGTAGTTCGGCAGGGCGCCGACGACCGCCATGCAGACGTCCTGCGCGACGTCATCCGCGGAGCCCATGAGCGACTCCTGACGCCCGAGGCGCGCGCGGCAGTACTTCAGGACGAGCGGATGGATCAGTGCGAGGAGGTCGTCGCGGGCCCGGGCGTCGCCACCGACCGCCCGTGCGACCAGTGCGTCGATCACCGTGCGGGGGTCGGCCTCCCCCTCGGGCGAGGAGGTCGGCTGGTCCGGGCCGACCGGGATCAGGCTGTGATTTCCGGTGGCCGGGACGGTGAACCCAGCAGCGGGCAGCGCCGTGATGGGTGTGGTAGCAGTAGCGGCCGTGCCCGCGGTGGGCGTGAGTGGAGCGGTGGTGCGAATGCGGGCGTCGTGTCCTCGAACGGACAGGCCGGCGGTCATCGGAGCGTGGCAAAACAGGTCATCGTCGGGTTCCCCTCCCGGACGAGGTGGCACGAAGCCACTTCGGTCTACGACCGCCGAGCGCCGGGGCGACCCGGTGCCGACGGTCAGTGCTGCGAGGAGGAGCGGCGCGCGAGCCGGGAGACTACGTTTTCCCCGACGATGGCCCGACCCGACGTACCTGCTCCCCCGGTCCCGTCCGGTCGTGCCCTACCGGTTCGAGATCCCTGCTCTGTCTGAGCGTCCCCATCTTGGGCGACTCCCCAATTTGAGTCAAGTTCAGATCGGGCGGTGAACGGTTACTCTGCGGTCACGATGGAGACGTCCGACCCCATTCGGGAGCGCGCATCCGAGTCACGAGCCCGCGCCGCGCGTACGAAGCGTGACCGGACGCGAGCAGCCCTGCTGGGCGCGGCGGACCCGGCCTTCGCCGCCCGGGGGTGGGCCCGGACCCGCGTGGAGGACATCGCGTCGGCCGCAGGCGTCAGCAACGCGACGGCCTACAACCACTTCCCCAGCAAGCACGCCCTGATCGGTCACGTCTACGCACCGATCGTGCAGACGCTGCGCACCCAGGCCGACCGCGACATCGCCGCGGGCCGGCCGGTGGTCCCCGCGCTGACCGACCACCTGCGTGCCCTGGTCCGGATCGCCTGGCGCAACCGCGGGCTCACCGCCGCGCTCTCGGCCGCGATCGCCGACTACTCGACCAAGGTCGGGCGCCCCGCGGACCCGCACGACGAGAACGACCCGCGCGTGCTCGCCCCGATCGGCGACGTCGCGATCGAGCTGATCGCCCGCGGCCAACGGGCGGGTGCGCTGCGGCCGTGGCCGCCGGCCGCGGAGATCGGCACGATGATCGTCGACCTGCTGTTGATCCGGGCCGTGGGTCGCCCGCACGACCCGCCGGAGCTCACCGCCGAGCTGATGCTGACGCTGCTGTTCGGCGCCCTGCGTCCGGAGCTGCTGACCGAGGCGGGCCCGCAGGCCCGCCCCTTCCGCTCCTGACCCGTCTCTCCCGGCCCCGTCCACTCCCGGCCCCGTCCACTCCCGGCCCCGTCCACTCCCGGCGTGGTCAGCCCAGCTCGGCGAGCACCCCGCCGAGCGTGTCGACCGCGAGGGCGAGCTCCTCGACCGTCGCCACCAGCGGCGGGGACATGCGCAGCGTCGCGCCGTGCGTGTCCTTGGCCAGCACCCCGCGACGGGCGAGGGCCGTGCACACCGCCCGGCCGTCGCCCAGCCGCGGGTCGACGTCGATCCCCGCCCACGGCCCGGCCGTCCGCACCGCGACGACCCCGTGCCCGACGAGGGCGCCGAGCCGCGCCGTCAGCTCACGGCCCAGGTCACGCGCGTGGGCGAGCACGGCCGGGTCGCCGAGCAGGTCGACCACCGCGCTGCCGACCGCGCACGCCAGCGGGTTGCCCCCGAACGTGCTGCCGTGCTGGCCGGGCCGCAGCACGCCGAGCACCGCCTCGTCCGCGACCACCGCCGAGAGCGGCACGATCCCCCCGCCCAGCGCCTTGCCCAGCAGGTAGACGTCGGCGTCGACGCCCTCGCGCCGGGTCGCGAGCAGGTGCCCGGTGCGCCCGAGGCCCGACTGCACCTCGTCGGCCACCATCAGCGCGCCTGCCCGGTCACAGATCCGCCGCACCTCCGCGAGGAAACCGGGCGGGGGGACGACGACCCCGGCCTCGCCCTGGACCGGCTCCAGCAGCACCGCCACGGTGTCCGGCGTGATCGCGGCCGCCAGCGCGGCGGCGTCCCCGAACGGCACCACGTCGAAGCCGGGGGTGAACGGGCCGAACCCGCCGCGGGCGTCCGGGTCCGTCGAGAACCCGACGATCGTGGTGGTGCGACCGTGGAAGCCGCCTGCCATCACGACGATGCGCGCCCGGTCCTCCGACACCCCGCGGACCTCGTAGCCCCACTTGCGAGCGACCTTGATCCCGCTCTCGACCGCCTCGGCACCGGTGTTCATCGGCAGGACCATCTGCTTGCCGAGCAACTCGCCGAGAGCGGCGCAGAACGGGCCGATCCGGTCGTTGCCGAACGCACGGCTGGTGAGGGTGACCCGGTCGATCTGGCGGTGTGCCGCGGCCACGAGGGCAGGGTGGCGATGGCCGAAGTTGAGCGCCGAGTAGCCGGCCAGGCAGTCGAGGTAGCGGCGGCCGTCGACGTCGGTCACCCAGGCTCCCTCGGCCTCGGTCACGACCACCGGGAGCGGGTGGTAGTTGTGGGCCGAGCGGCGCTCCATGAGCTCCTCGTGCCACGCCGTCGCGGTGGACGTCGGCTCGGGCCTGCTGCCCGGCAGGGTGACGGTCATGAACGCACCTCCAGCGTACAGCACTTCGGTCCGCCACCGCCCTTGAGCAGCTCGGACAGGTCGACAGGGACGGGGACGAACCCGCGCTCGGCGACCGCGGCGGCCAGCCGGGTCGCCCGGATCGGCAGCACGACGTGCCGCCCGTCGGACACCGCGTTCAGTCCGAGGACCGCGGCGTCGGTCGCGTCCGCGACCACGGCGTCCGGGAAATGCTCCTGGAGCAGCGCCCGCGAGGCCGGGCGGAACGCCTCGGGCAGCCAGGCGATCGTCGTCGCGTCGAGCACGGCGACCGCGGTGTCGAGGTGGTAGTAGCGTGGGTCGACGAGCTCCAGCGACACGACCTCGCGGCCGAACACGCGGGCCGCCTCGGCGTGGGCACGCGGGTCGGTGCGGAAGCCGTGACCGGCGAGGATGAGATCGCCGACGACCAGCAGGTCGCCCTCGCCCTCGTTGACGAACTCCGGCTCGACGACGCGCGCCGCGGCGGCGCGGAACCAGGTGGCGTGGGCGACGGCCTCGCCCGCCCGCTGCGGATGCCGGAAGCGCGCGGCGAGCACGGTCCCGTCGACGACGGTGGCGCCGTTGGCCGCGTACACCATGTCGGGCAGGCCGGGCACCGGCGTGAGCAGGTCCACCCGGTGCCCCAGGTCGAGATAGGTCCGGCGCAGCGCGTCCCACTGCGCGAGGGCGCGGTGCCGGTCGACGTCGATCCCGGGCTGCATCCACGGGTTGATCGCGTACTCGACCGTGAAGTACGTGGGTGGGCACATGAGGTAGTGGCGGGGCGTCGCGGTCCGGACCGGGGTCCGAGCCCCGACGGAAACCGGGTCGGGTACGACTGCGGTCATGAGGCGCTCCTCGGAGGGGTCGAAGGGGCGGCCGCGACGTCGGGGCCCGGCAATTCCACGGTAATCGGAGCGATGCGCACGAACAATCATCGATATTGCTGCGTGGTAACCGTTCGTTGCGCAGATGGGTGATCGAAATGGGGATCGTTGCGCGAGCGCGGCCGGGTGCCATGAGCCCTCCGGGCGGTCGACAGGTCACCGCACAGCCGGAGCGCGGAGGGCGAGGCAGGGGACCGGCGGGCCCCATGGCGGCGCGCGACGGCCGCCCGGCCAGGGGCGGCAGCGCGGGCCGGCGCGAGCGCGGCTGAGGGGCGACAGCGATCGCACGCTCTTCCTCGGTGTCGCACACCACGCGTCACCGTCACACCCTCCCCGACAGGTGCGCCGGCACGTCCCAGGGGGCGACAGCGCCGCAGGAGTGCAACAGCGCGGCGGGCCCAGCGCCGCAGGAGTGCAACAGCGCGGCGGGCGACGCCGACGGCACACCGGTTTCTCCGCGTCGCAGGCCACACATGACCGTCACACCCTCCCCGACACGTGCGCCGGCACGTCCCAGGGTGCGACACCCCTGCCGGGGTGCAACGGAGGCCGCCGCCGTGCGTGCGCGGGTCAGGGCGCCGGGCGCAACGGAGTCACCGGGCGCCGCAACAGCGCCGACAGGACGAGCACAGACTTCGTGCGGGCCACGAACCGCTGCGAGCCGATCTGCTCCAGCACCCGCTCGAAGTGATGCATGTCGGCGGCGACGATCCGCAGCAGCGCGTCGGCCTCGCCCGAGATCGTGCTCGC
>JAEUJO010000207.1 GCA_016794615.1 Pseudonocardia sp.
TGCAGGTTCAGGACCGCGTACACCGTCGCGCCGCGGGCGACCAGCAGCCCGTCGTCGTCGGACAGCGTCGGGATCCGGCAGAACGGGCAGCCCTGCTCGGCCTCCGACGTCGCCGAGACGATGTAGGCCAGCCGGTGCGGCATCCAGAGCCGGCGGAACCGATCCGGGACACCGACGCCGTCGCGCGGCTCGCGCTCGGGACCAGCGGCGTCGTCCATGGCCCCCGATACTAGGCAGTGCCGGTACCGGGAGAGTGCTGAAGAACCGGGCCCCACGGCCGACTCGAACCCTCACGACACAGTCACGCTTCAGCGTCGGGCGCGGCCGGCGGTTTTCAGGATTCTCCTCGGCAGTGCCGGTCGGCGCCCCCGGTGAACGGTGCCGGACGGAACCGGGAGCCGGCTCCGTCCGGTCGACGGTCACCCGGCGCTGCGCGAGATGGCGTTCTCGGATTCGATCCACGTGTCGGTCGCGTAGTCCCGGGCGGCGGCGTCGGCCCGCACCAGCGCGTCGTGGTTCGCGACGTCCTGGCGGACGCCCTGCTCGTAGACGTAGCCCTCGAGCGCGGCCGAGTTGCGGGTCATGTTCGCGGCCCGGCGCTGGGCCGCGGCGACCTTCGCGGAGTTCGCGCTCGGGTTGAGGGGGTCGCGGCTGAGCGTGCCGAGGTCCGCCATGGCGCCGTTGACCATGTTCATGGTGCTGAGGGTGTCGCCCGACACGGGCGGCAGCCGGTAGCTCACCGGCGCGATCGCGGTCGGTGCCTCTCCACCGGCGGGCACTCCGCCGAGCGGGGCCAGGCCGAGACCGGCGGCCAGCACGCCGGTGACGAGGAACGTGGCGGGGAGGTGCATGGTGGGCTCCGATCGTCGGACGCGGGGCGGCGGCGCTGTCCTCAGGCCGCCTCGTGACGAGGAGAAGCCTGGCCGCCTCCGCGCTGTGCGCCCAGATTGTCGGTCGTCAGCCGCGCCGGCTCACCTGATGCGGATCAGGGTTGACCGTTCGGACCGCCCGTGCTCACGACCGGGGCAGCGCGTAGAGGTCGAGGCCGTGGATCGCCACCGTGCCGGGACGCTCGTTGGCGTACACGTCGAGTCCGGGATAGGTGGCCCTCGGCGGTACCTGGTCGTCGTGGACCTCGGCGCGCAGCGTGCCGTCGATCCAGAGCCCGAGGTGACCCCCGTCGACGAGCACGGTGATCGGCACCACCCGGCCCGTGTGCAGGTCGGGAATGGGCTGGCGGGGTGTGAGCGGCACGTTCGCCGTGCCGTCCCACACCGCGAGCTGGGCGAACCCGGCCGCGGTGTCGACGTACAGCTCGTACGCGAGCTTGCCCTGCACCGCCCACCGCAGGCCCCAGACGAACTTGACGTCCGAGCCGTGGTCGACGGAGATCCCGATGTCACCGATGAAGTTCGACACGGCGTTGTCGAGCTTGAGGTCGGTCCGCGGATCGGTGTTCGGCGTCATCGCGGCGAGCTCGATCTTTCCCGGGAGGAAGCGCACCACTGCCCGGGCCGGGTCGTTGGCCTGCCCGACGAGGTCGGCGAAGCACGTCGACGAGCCGTCCATCGGGGCCCGGAAGATCACCGGACCCCGCGGGAGGGCGGCCGCAGCGGTGGGCAACGGCGACGGGATCACACCGGGCCCGGACGGCGGCGTCTCGGCCAGCCCGGCGCACGACGCCGCCGGCTCCGCGGACGCCGGCGCGGGTGCCGGTCCCACGCCGGTCGGGGTCTCCGCCGACGGGCGGGCCACCAGCGTCGCGCTCACGACGAGCGCCGCCACCGCGACGGCGCCGACGAGGGCGGCGCGACGGGACGGGAGACGGAGCCGCCTCGCCGGGCCGCCGACGGAACCACTCGTGCCTTCCGTGTCCTGCCCTGTGGGAGACCCTGTGGGAGAGGTGTCGGCTGAGGGGGAGCCCGTCTGATCCGACCCGGCCGGTGGCTCGTCTGCGGGCTCGGTGACCCCGACGACCGCCGCACGCAGCGCCGCGGCGAGCAGACCAGCGGTCGGATAACGGCGTTCGGGGTCCTTGGCGAGTGCCCGTGCGATCACCGCGTTCAGGGCCTCGGCGTGTTCGTGGTCCGCCGGATCCAGTCGAGGGGGTGGATCGTGCCGGTGCGCACGCATCAGACCGCGCCGATCGGCGGCAGCGAATGCCGGTCGGCCCGTCAGCGCCTCGTAGAGCACGCAGCCCAGCGAGTAGACGTCGACGCGCCGGTCGCCGGGTGCACCGTCGAACCGCTCCGGCGCCATGTAGGCGAGCGTGCCGGTGGGCAACAGGTCGCTGGAGAGTCGAGGATCGTCCAGACTGTGCGCGATGCCGAAATCGATCAGATAGACGAAATCCTCGGTGTCGGGATTCGTCGCCCGCCGCACCAGCACGTTCGACGGCTTCACATCCCGGTGTACGAGGCCGGCCGCGTTCGCCGAATCGAGAGCGGACGCGAGCTGGGTGATCACTGAGACGACCCGACGAGGGGTGAGCGGTCCGGCGTTCAGCTCCGCACGCAGGTCGGTGCCCTCGACCAGCCGCATGGTCAGGTACAGCCGGCCCTCGATCTCCCCGTAGTCGTGGATGGGGATGATGTGCGGTTCGGTGAGCGCGGCCGTCCGCTCGGCTTCACGGCGAAACCGTTCGACGGTCTCAGGGTTTGTCGAGGCCGCCGGGGCCAGGCGTTTGAGTGCGACAAGCCGACGCGCGTGTGCCGTGTCGTAGGCCTGGTGGACCTCACCGAAGCCGCCTTGCCCGAGTAGCTCCCCGATCTCGTAGGGCCCGAACATCTCACCCGTCACGCGGTCATCGGTCCTTTCCTCCTGCAATTCCCGAGCGCGTGTCACTGTGCGCGAGAGGGGAGTCGCCGCGTCCTGGCCCACCGTTTCCGGCGTTCCCATAGTCTGGAGTCGATGAGCGACGACCACTGTGCCGCCGGCGTGTCCGGCACATGGACCCTCACCGTCCTGACGGAGCGGGCGGCACAGCATCGGGCCGGGTCACTGGGCCGGCTTCCGCCGGCCGTCGCGCTCACGCCGGGCCGGCCCGCGGCGGTCGGTCGGGAGAGCGAGGTGCGGCTCGGCGCGGAGCCGCTCGACACGCGCCTGTCCCGGCGGGCACTGCTCGTCGACGTGGATCAGGACCAGTGGAGCCTGCAGGTCCTCAACGGCAAGGGCGCGCACATCCATCCGTGGCGCGCCCGGTCGTTCCCGGTGGGCGGGACCCCGGAGGCTGCCGGCCACGTCGAGACGATCCGCGCTGCCCGGGTGGGCGTCCGGCTGCACGGCAGCCCGGACCTGGTCCACTGGGTCCTGCTCGAATCGCGCGCCGGCCCGAGCGCACCGGTGGCCGACGCCGACCGGGCCAGGGCAGGCGAGCCGACCGAGAAGGTGGACCTGCCGAATCCACTCACCATCAGGCAGCTCGAAGCGCTGCGTCAGGTGTTCGAACCGCAGTTGGCGTGGCCCCCGTCGCTCGAGCCTCCGCTGTTGCTCAAGCAGGCCGCCGCCCGGATGGGCATCGGCGAGCGCGCGCTCCAGGCCCGCCTGGAGGAGGTACGGGAGAAGGCCGTCGCGCTCGGGATGCCGCCGACCGTGAGCCCGACTGATGTGACGTGCCTCTACCAGCTGGCCGCAGCCGACTACCTCGACAGGTGAGTTGCCGGGACCGGCAGTCGCCTGGAGGCCGGCCACGGCGATCGTTCTGCTGCGACCGCCGCCCGTCGCCTCGCTGCCGCGCCGGCTCGTCGAGTGCGGGCCTCAGCGGGCCGCGGCAGGCACACCACCCGGAGCGCGGAACTCCTCGGCGCCCGGCGACGCGTTCTCCCGCCGCCGGACCCAGTCGACGAGCGTGGCGACGGCGGACTCCACCGGCACCCCGTTGAGCTGGGACCCGTCGCGGAAGCGGAAGCTGACGGCACCGGCCTCGGCGTCCCGTGCCCCCGCCAGGAGCAGGAACGGCACCTTCTGCAAGGTGTGGGTGCGGATCTTCTTCTGCATCCGGTCGTCGCCCGCGTCGACCTCGACGCGGATGCCCTGGGCCCGCAGCGCCGCGGCGACGCCCTCGACGAACGGCACCTGCTCCCCCGTCACCGGGATCGCGACCGCCTGCACCGGCGCGAGCCAGGCCGGGAAAGCGCCCGCGTAGTGCTCGGTGAGAATGCCGAAGAACCGCTCGATCGACCCGAACAGCGCCCGGTGGATCATGATCGGCTCCTGCCGGGAACCGTCGGACGCGGTGTACGCCAGGTCGAAAAGGCCCGGCTCCATGAGGTCGACCTGGATCGTCGAGAGCTGCCAGGTGCGCCCGATCGCGTCCTTGGCCTGCACGCTGATCTTCGGCGCGTAGAACGCGGCGCCGCCCGGGTCGAGCACCAGCTCCAGGCCCGACGCCTCGGCCGCCTCCCGCAGCGCCTCGGTGGCCAGCTCCCAGTCCTCGGCGCTCCCGATCGACTTCTCCGGGTCGCGGGTGGACAGCTCCAGGTAGAACTCGTCGAGCCCATAGTCGCGCAACAGGTCCAGCACGAACTGCAGCAGCGAGCGGATCTCGCCCTGCATCTGCTCGCGCGTGCAGTAGATGTGGGCGTCGTCCTGGGTGAAGCCGCGGGCGCGGGTGAGCCCGTGCACCACGCCCGACTTCTCGTAGCGGTACACGCTCCCGAACTCGAACAGCCGCAGCGGCAGCTCCCGGTAGCTGCGCCCGCGCGAGCGGTAGATCAGGTTGTGCATGGGGCAGTTCATCGGCTTGAGGTAGTAGTCCTGCCCCGGCTTGCGGACCGTACCGTCCGCGTTCAGCTCGGCGTCGAGCTGCATGGGCGGGTACATGCCCTCGGCGTACCAGGCCAGGTGCCCGGAGGTCTCGAACAGCCGGCCCTTGGTGATGTGCGGGGTGTTGACGAACTCGTAGCCCGCCTCCTCGTGGCGGCGCCTGCTGTAGTCCTCCAGCTCCTTGCGGACCACCCCGCCCTTGGGGTGGAAGACCGGGAGGCCCGAGCCGATCTCGTCCGGGAAGGAGAACAGGTCCAGCTCCGCGCCGAGCCGGCGGTGGTCCCGCCGCTCGGCCTCGGCGATCTGGTGCAGGTGCGCCTCCAGCGCCTCCCGGCTCTCCCACGCCGTGCCGTAGACACGCTGCAGCTGCTTGTTCTTCTCGTTCCCGCGCCAGTACGCGGCGGCGGTGCGCATGAGCCGGAATGCCGGGATGTAGCGGGTGGTGGGCACGTGCGGGCCGCGGCAGAGGTCGCTCCACACGACCTCGCCGGTGTGCGCGTGCAGGTTGTCGTACGCGGTGAGCTCGCCGGAGGCGTCGACCTCCATCACCTCGTCGTCGGTCCCCGCGGCGGTGCCACCCTTGAGGTCGATCAGCTCCAGCTTGTAGGGCTCGTCCGCCAGCTCCTTGCGGGCCTCGTCCGGCGAGTCGTAACGACGCCGGGAGAACCGCTGGCCGGACTTGATGATCTTCTTCATCGCCGACTCCAGCGTCGCCAGGTCGTCCGGCGTGAAGGGCTGCGCGACGTCGAAGTCGTAGTAGAAGCCGTCCCTGACCGGCGGGCCGATGCCGAGCTTCGCCTCGGGGTGCAGCTGCTGCACGGCCTGCGCGAGGACGTGCGCGGCGGAGTGCCGGATCACGCTGCGCCCGGCGTCGGTGTCGGCGCCGACCGGCTCGACGTCCGCGTCGGCGGCGGGCGTCCAGGCGAGGTCCCGCAGGGCGCCGGCGGCGTCGCGGACCACGACGACGGCCTCGGCACCGGTCGTGGGCAGGCCCGCCTCCCGGACGGCGGCGCCCGCGGTCGTCCCGGCCGGCACCCGGATCGGGGCGGACGCGGGACGGGCGGCGGGGGCGGACACGGAGGCCTCCAGGCTGGGCACGGGCGGAACGGGCACACCCGATGCTAGGCCGTGGCCGGCAGGCCCCCGCCCGGGGTCAGGCCCGGG
>JAEUJO010000226.1 GCA_016794615.1 Pseudonocardia sp.
CGGCCGGAGCGGGTCGTCGAGGTCCGCTACGACTACATGGAGGGCGTCCGCTTCCGGCACACCGCCCAGTTCGTGCGGTGGCGCCCGGACCGCGAGCCGGAGTCCTGCACGTACGCGCAGCTCGAGCGGCCGGTCGAGTTCTGCCTCGCCGACGTCCTCACCGGCACCTGACCCCGTGTCCCGGTCGACCCGCGCCGAGCTGGCTGTGGCCCGCGGCTCGTGCACATCGGCGCCCTGTCGTGCACGCGGTGTGCGGTGTGCACGGTGCACTTGAGGTGTGCACGGGCGTCGAGCTGGCTGTGGCCTGTGGCTCGTGCACATCGGCGCCTCGTCGTGCACATGGTGTGCGGTGTGCACGGTGCACTTGAGGTGTGCACGGGCGTCGAGCTGGCTGTGGCCCGCGGCTCGTGCACATCGGCGCCCTGTCGTGCACACGATGCGCGGTGTGCACGGCTCACCTGAGATGTGCACGGGGGTCGGTGACGGTGTGCACGGGCGTCGGTGACGGTGTGCACGGGCGTCGGTGACGGTGTGCACGGGCGGCGGCGACGGTGTGCACGGGCGGCGACGACGGTGTGCACGGGCTGGCCGGCATGTGCGCGAGCGACGGCCGCTCAGGCGTCGAGGTCCTGCGGCTCCTCCTCGGGCAGCCCGGTGCCCTCGCGGGCGTCGCGGTCCGACCACTCGAGCAGCTCGTCCAGCAGGAACACGGCCTCGTCGATGCCCGCGTGCAGGTCGCCCAGCTCGGCGAACCGCGCCGGCACCGTGGCGATCGTGAAGTCGGCGGGGTCGGTGTCGTCGATCTCGTCCCAGCGGAGCGGCGCCGACACCGGCGCCTCCGGCGCCCCGCGCACGGAGTACGCGCAGCGGATGGTGTGGTCGCGGGTGTTCTGGTTCCAGTCGACGAAGATCGAGCCGGGGTCGCGGTCCTTGCGCCACCACGTCAGGTCGACCAGCCCGCTGCTGCGCCGCTGGACCTCCCGGGCGAACGCGTGCGCGGCCCGCCGCACGTCCGCCCATCCCCAGCACTGGGCGATGCGCACGTAGATGTGCATGCCCTTGCCACCAGAGGTCTTCGGCCAGCCGGTTGCGCCCAGCTCGTCGAGCACCTCGCGTGCGACATGCGCGACCCGCCGCACGTCGGCGTAGGTCGCCATCGGCATCGGGTCGAGGTCGATGCGCCACTCGTCGGGCTTCTCGACCTCCGGTGCGCGCGAGTTCCACGGGTGGAACTCGACCGTCGACATCTGCACGGCCCAGACGACGTCCGCGGGGTGCGCGACGCAGAGCTCGTCGGCGTACCGGTTCCAGCGGGGGAAGTGCACCCGCACGGTGGGCACCCAGTCCGGCGCGCCGCGGGGGAGCCGCTTCTGGTGCACCTTCTCCCCGGTCACCCCGGTCGGGAAGCGGTGCAGCATGCACGGCCGGCCGCGCAGCGCGCGGACCACCCCGTCCGCGACGGACAGGTAGTAACGCGCAAGGTCCAGCTTGGTCTCCCCGCGCGTGGGGAAGTACACGCGGTCCGGGTTCGTCAGGCGCACGGTCCGGTCGCCGACCGCCAGGTCGATCGCCGGGGACCCGGACGCCACGGCGCTTCTACTTGCGCCAGTCGTTGCGCCGCTTGACCGAGCCGTAGACGATCATCACCAGGATCCCCAGCGATATCGGGATGAACCAGAAGTCCTGGAGGCGCGTCTGGTACGGCCCGATCAGCAGCACCAGCAGCAGGATCGCCACGACCACACCGGCGATGCGGGTGCCGTTCGGGAACGAGCCGTGCCACCCCCACTCGGCCGACGGCTCGTCGCGCGGGTCCACGCCGCCGTGCGGTGCCGCCCTCCGGGATGTACGCGCCACGACACTCCACCCTCTCCCGTTGGCCACCCACTCCACCGGCGACCCCGTCGCCAGCCGTGTAGTGCCACGCCTCGTAGTGCCACATCGTCGCACAGCACGGGCAGAATGGTCGCGATGACCACCACCGAAACGATCGCCACCGCAACGATCGCCGATGGGCCCCGCAGCGTCGTCGTCCTCGGCTCGACCGGCTCGATCGGCACGCAGGCGCTGGATGTGATCGCGGCTCGGCCGCAGCGGTTCCGCGTGGTGGGCCTGGCGGCCGGCGGCACGGACGTCGCGCTGCTCACCGCGCAGGCCGTGGCCCACGGCGTGCGGCGGGTGGCCGTCGCGGACCCGGGCGCGGCCGCCGCGCTTCGCCGGGACCTGCCGGGGGTGGACGTGCTCGCCGGTCCGGACGCCGCCACCGAGCTCGCCGCGACGACCCCCGCGGCCACCGTGCTCAACGGGATCACCGGCTCCCGTGGCCTGGGCCCGACGCTCGCCGCGCTGGCCACCGGCACGCGGCTGGCGCTCGCGAACAAGGAGTCGCTGGTCGCGGGCGGCCCGCTGGTGACGGCGGCGGCGCGGCCCGGCCAGATCGTCCCGGTGGACTCCGAGCACTCCGCGCTCGCTCAATGCCTGCGCGGCGGCCGCGCCGACGAGGTCGCGCGGCTGGTGCTCACCGCCTCCGGCGGCCCGTTCCGGGGGCGGCGGCGTGACGAGCTGGCCGCGGTCACCGTGGAGCAGGCCCTGGCGCACCCGACCTGGAACATGGGCCCGGTCGTCACGATCAACTCCGCGACGCTGGTCAACAAGGGCCTCGAGGTGATCGAGGCGCACCTGCTGTTCGGCGTGCCCTACGACCGGATCGACGTGGTCGTGCACCCGCAGTCGGTGGTGCACTCGATGGTCACGTTCGTGGACGGCTCGACGATCGCGCAGGCCAGCCCGCCCGACATGCGCCTGCCCATCGCGCTGGCCCTGGGCTGGCCGGATCGGGTGCCCGCCGTGGCCGTGCCCTGCACGTGGGACGCCCCCCGGGCGTGGACGTTCGAGCCGCTGGACGACGACGCGTTCCCCGGTGTGCGGCTCGCCCGCCGTGCCGGTGAGGTGGGCGGCTGCCTGCCCGCGGTGTTCAACGCGGCGAACGAGGAGGCCGTCGCGGCGTTCGTCGCCGGCGGGTTGCGATTCACCGACCTCACCGCTGTCGTCGAGGCCACCGTCGCCGCCGCCGACGGTTGGCGAACGGACCCGGCCACGCCGGCGGACGTCGTCGCGGCCGAGGACTGGGCCCGCGCACATGCCCGTGAGCGCGTCACCACCGCGGTCAGATGACGGTGGCGGTGACGTTCCCCGATCAGCTGCTCCCAGGAGGCACGCCGCGCCGGCCTACCGGAGGCACGACGCCGGGGACCTCGCGGAATACCCCGGTCGAGCCTCAGGCCCCGGCCTCGTGCCCCCGTCGCCGGAGTTCGGATAGCGTGGAGCACAACCGCGTACCCCGCGGCCGAGTGACCGGGAGGTTTCGGCGCAGTGTTGTTCGTGCTGGGTGTGGTGTTGTTCGCGCTCGGTATCGCGGTCTCGATCGCGCTGCACGAGGCGGGGCACATGTGGACGGCCAAGGCGTTCGGTATGCGCGTGCGCCGCTACTTCATCGGGTTCGGCCCGAAGATCTTCTCGTTCCGCCGCGGCGAGACCGAGTACGGCCTCAAGGCGATCCCCGCCGGCGGGTTCTGCGACATCGCGGGGATGACGGCGTTGGACGAGGTGACGCCGGAGGAGGCGCCCCGCGCGTTCTTCCGGAAGCCCACCTGGCAGCGCGTCGTCGTGCTGTCCGCCGGCTCGGTCACGCACTTCCTCATCGGAATGGTCCTGGTCTACGCGCTCGCGGTGTCGGCGGGTCTGCCGAACCTGCGCAACACGCCGGTCGTCGGCGAGCTGAGCTGTGCGGCGAACCAGGTCTCGGCCACCGCGCTCGCGCCGTGCGCACCGGGCGTGCCGGAGCCCGCGCTGGCCGCCGGGCTGCAGCGCGGTGACCGGCTGGTCTCGGTCGCCGGAACCCCCACCCCGACGTGGCCGGCCGCCGTCACGGCCATCCGGGCGGCGGATGGTCCCACCCCGGTCGTCGTCGAGCGGAGCGGGCAGGAGATCGGCCTCACGATCGACGTCGCCCGGGTGACGCGGCTCGACCCGAACGGCGCCGCGCAGACCGTCGGCGCGATCGGCGCCGGCCAGCAGGCGATCTTCATGTACGGGCCGCTGACCGCCGTGCCCGCCACGCTGGGGTTCACCGGCGACATGTTCGGGAACGTCTGGCGGGGCATCCTCTCGTTCCCCGATCGGATCCCGGCGCTGTGGGACGCGCTCGGTGGCGGTGTCCGCGACGAGAACACCCCGGTCAGCGTGGTCGGGGCGTCGATCATCGGCGGGGACGCGGCCGAGCGCGGGCTGTGGGAGTATTTCGTGCTCCTGCTGGCACTGCTCAACTTCTTCGTCGGCGTGTTCAACCTGCTCCCGCTGCTGCCGCTGGACGGCGGGCACATCGCCGTCAACCTCTACGAGCGGGTCCGCGACACCGTGCGGGCGCGGCTGGGGAAGGCGAAGATGCCGCCGGTGGACTACACCCGCCTGCTGCCACTGACCTACTTCGTCATCCTGGTGGGCGGCGCCGTCAGCCTGCTGACCCTCGCGGCGGACATCGTCAACCCGATCCGGCTCGGGTGAGTGAGCGCAGCGAGCGAGCCGGTGTTCCCGCGCCGTCGTGCAGTGTTCCCTCCTTCTGGTCGACCGAGCGCAGCGAGGGAGTGCGGTGAGTGAGCCCGCGCAGGACCGGCAGAGGCCCTTGGCGGTCTTCGACATCGACGGGGTGCTGGCCGACGTTCGGCACCGCCTCCACCACCTGCAGTCCCGCCCGCAGCGCTGGAACGCCTTCTTCCTCGCCGCGGACGCGGACCCGCTGCTCAAGGAGGGGGCCGCCCGGTTGCGCGCGGCGCAGGCCAAGCACGACGTCATCTACCTGACCGGACGACCCGAGCGCAACCGTGCCCTGACGGCGGCATGGTTGGCCGCGCACGGCCTGCCCACCGAACCGCTACACATGCGCCCGGATGACGACTTCCGGCCGGCGCGCTGGGTGAAGCGCAACACGCTGCGCCGGCTGGCCCGCACCCACACGATCGCCTCGGTGCTCGACGACGATCCGGCGGTGGTCGCGGTGCTGTCCGCCGACGGGTGGCCGGTGGAGTTGGCCACGTGGCTGCCGCACTCGTCGACGCTGCAGAGTGCCCAGGAGCAGCAGGGCCGGACGTGACCCGTCTGACGTGGGGAGCACGGCGGGGGCGATCGACGGAGGGGATACTGGAGGCGTGAACGAGCGTGCGAGCGAATCAGTGGCACAGCGCTTGCGCGAAGCGCTGACCGAGCGCAGCGAGGGAATGCGATGAGCGTTTCTCTCGGTGTGCCGGTGCCGCCCGCGCCGACCCTGGCGCCGCGCCGGAAGACCCGGCAGCTGCAGGTCGGCCCGGTGGGCGTCGGCAGCGAGCACCCGATCTCGGTGCAGTCGATGACCACCACGCTCACCGCGGACGTCAACTCCACCCTTCAGCAGATCGCCGAGCTCACGGCGGCGGGCTGCGACATCGTCCGGGTCGCCTGCCCCAGCCAGGACGACGCCGACGCGCTCCCGGCGATCGCGCGCAAGAGCCAGATCCCGGTGATCGCGGACATCCACTTCCAGCCCAAGTACGTCTTCGCCGCGATCGAGGCCGGATGCGCTGCCGTGCGGGTCAACCCGGGCAACATCCGCAAGTTCGACGACCAGGTCAAGGAGATCGCCGCGGCGGCCCGGGACCACGGCACGCCGATCCGGATCGGGGTCAACGCGGGGTCGCTCGACAAGCGGCTGCTGCAGAAGTACGGCAAGGCGACGCCGGAGGCCCTCGTCGAGTCCGCGCTGTGGGAGGCGAGCCTGTTCGCCGAGCACGACTTCCGCGACATCAAGATCTCGGTCAAGCACAACGACCCCGTGGTCATGGTCCGCGCCTACGAGCTGCTCGCGCAGGAGTGCGACTACCCGCTGCACCTGGGCGTCACCGAAGCCGGCCCGGCGTTCCAGGGCACGATCAAGTCGGCGGTCGCGTTCGGGGCCCTGCTGAGCAGGGGCATCGGCGACACGATCCGGGTGTCGCTCTCCGCGCCCCCGGTCGAGGAGATCAAGGTCGGCACGCAGATCCTGCAGTCGCTGAACCTGCGGCCACGCAAGCTGGAGATCGTCTCGTGCCCGTCCTGCGGGCGCGCACAGGTCGACGTCTACAAGCTGGCGGACCAGGTCACCGCCGGGCTCGACGGCCTGGAGGTACCGCTGCGCGTCGCGGTGATGGGTTGCGTGGTCAACGGCCCCGGCGAGGCCCGCGAGGCGGACCTGGGCGTGGCGTCGGGCAACGGCAAGGGGCAGATCTTCGTCCGCGGCGAGGTGATCAAGACCGTCCCCGAGCACGCCATCGTCGAGACGCTGATCGAGGAGGCGATGAAGATCGCCGAGACGATGGAACCTTCGGACGAGCAGCCGACCGTCACGGTCGGCTGACTGCGGGCGCGACGCCGGTCGCTGCTCGCGACACGGACATTCCTCCGACTGCCGCCGGTCCTGACGTGAACTCCGGGGCATCGGTGTGGCACCGTAACGGGGTGCTGAGGCTTGCCGGGGCAAGGGTGCTCGACGACCGGGACCGCGGCGCCGTACGCGCGATCCTGGACGCCGACCCCGTCGCCACGTGCATGGTCGCCGCGCGGGTCGAGTTGGCCGGGCTCGACCCGTGGCGCCTCGGCGGGGAGATGTGGTCGTTCGGGTCCCGGATCGACGGGCTGTGCTTCTCCGGAGCGAACCTGGTTCCCCTGCACGGGACCAGGCAGGCTCTGCGTGGCTTCGCCGATCGCGCCCGGCGCCACGGCCGGGGTTGCTCGTCGATCGTGGGGCGCGCCGAGCTCGTCCTCCCCCTGTGGCACGACCTGTCGGTGCACTGGTCTGTGCCCCGCGAGGTCCGGGCGGACCAGCCGCTCATGGTGCTCGCCGGCCCGCCCGTGATCCCACCGGACCCGCAGGTGCGTCCCGTGCGGATCGACGAGCTCGACCGCTACCTGCCCGCGGCCGTCGCGATGTTCACCGAGGAGGTCGGGGTCGATCCCCGGCTCGGCGACGGTGGCGTCGGGTATCGCACCCGCGTCGCGGAGCTGATCCAGGCCGGTCGCGCGTTCGCCCGCTTCGAGGGCGACGAGGTCGTCTTCAAGGCCGAGATCGGGGCCCTGAGCAGGCATGTCGGGCAGATCCAGGG
>JAEUJO010000240.1 GCA_016794615.1 Pseudonocardia sp.
AGACGTTCGGCGAGTTCGCCCGCAACGTGTTCCAGGTGTCGCGCTTCATGCCCTGGGTGCCGAACCCGTCAGCGTGCACCACGACCGCGAGCTCGTCGTGCGTCGTGTTCAGCCGCTCCCGGCCGACGATCATCATCGTGCGGAACTGGTGGAGCATGAGCACCTTCTGCGGCAGGTTGTGCTGCCGGACCAGGTCCGAAAGCCAGTCGCCGACCCGGTTGATCTCGTCGACGCTCACCGACCCGATCTGCACGCGGTGCACCTGCCCGGGTGCCAGTCGCCACTCCGGGTCCAGGGCGAGGCCGACGTGCGGCTCCGCGAGCAGTTCCCGGTAGCGCTCGGCCTGGGTCAGGAAGTCCGTGCGGCCCGGCTGAAGATCGAGCATCACGTAGGCGCCCGCGGCCTTCGCCGCGTCGACGTAGGGCCGGATCTTGGCGATCTCGACCTCGTTCGAGTAGTCGCCGTCGGCCCCCGGCTGCCCGGCCGCGACCGTCGTGATGATCTCGAAGGCCGGGACGACCGGCACGTCGGAGTGCGGCTGGTACTGCGCGGCGAGGTTCGTGGCCCGCGCGATCGAGCCGTTGAGGTCCTGCTCGCCCAGGGAGCCGAGCGCGGCGATGCCCGGGGTGCCGTAGAGGGCGACCATCCGCCTGCCGGGGAACGCGAGCTGGCCGCCTCCGGGCAGCTGGACGCCGGTGCGGACGACGGCGAGCCGGCGCCCGAGCTGGTCGACGGTCCCGAAGCCGCCACCGAGCGCCAGCACCTTCTCCTCGGGCGCGGACGACAGCATGGTGATGAGGGTGCCGCTCCCGCGGGGGTCCGGCGTCCGCAGCACGTCCACCGGCACCCCGGCAGCACGGGCTGTGGCGGTGGGAGCGACCTGGTCGCTGCCGGAGCGGGCCAGCACGACCAGCCCGGCGAGCGGTTGCGCAGGAGTGGTGGCGGGAAGGTCGCGCTCGGTGTGGGCGACCGGGCCGACGGGGGCCGAGCCGGGCGGTGGCCCGGGCGCGGCGGCCACCGTCAGGAGCTCGGGTTTCGCGCGGTCCAGACCACCGACGGCGTCGGTGAGCGTGTTCGGGTCGACCGCACGGGCGGACCGCACGTCCACCTTGACCAGCCCGGCGAGCGCCTCGGGAGCCGCGGGGACGACCCGCGGGCCGCCGGGCTCCTGCGCCGCCCACTCCTGAGCACCCTGCCCGACCGCCAGCAACGCCTGCGGACCCAGGCGGGCGACCTCACCGGTGACCGCCGTCGCGTCGGCGGGGTCGGCGGACGCGCCCGGGGTGAGCAGCATGGGCGCGCCGAGCGCGACCGCCGCGGAGGCAGCGCCGGCCTGCCCGCCCGCGTCGCCGTCCGCGGCCAGCACCACGACGGGAGCGCTCGTGTACAGCGCGGCACTGGCCGCCACCGCGAGCGGCACCGGCGCGGTGGGCGCGAGGACGGCCGCGGGGGCGGCCGGTGCGCCGAGCCGGGGCGTCGGGATGACCTCGCGAACGGCCTCGGTCGCCGTGCAGCCGGAGAGCACCGCGCCGGACGTCATCAACGCGACCCCCACCCGGGCCCGCCACCCGAGCCCGACCCGCCGAACATCCCGATCACCTGCACCCCGACCACCAGCATGCGGCCGGGCGAACCCCCGCATCGCCCCCACACACCGACCGTAGGTGGCCCGGCGACCGCCGCGTAGCACAACGGGACAGGTTCCCTCCTCCGGGGCACGCCCGGTGCCCGTCTCAGCGGCGGCACAGGTGGCTCGGACAGGCACAGGTGGCTCGGGCAGACTCAACGTTGATGAGCGCACTCCCCGATGAACTTCCCGGCCGCACGCGTCGCCCCGTCCATCCCGTACGAGTCGTGCCCGCGCTGCTCGTCGTGGCCGCGGCGGCCGTCGGCGTGCTGCCGGACCTGCTGGGCCTCGACGGCCGCAGCCCCTTCGCGCAGCTCGTGGCGTTCCGCCCGACACTGCTCGCCGGGCTGCTGGTGCTCGCGGTCGGCGCCACCGTCGCGGCGGGGGTGCGCAAGCGGGGCTGGACGCTCGCCGTCGGCCTGCTCGCGGTCACCGCGGTCGGCACCGCCATGGTGGCGCCCCGGGCGCTGGCCGGGGTGACCGTTCCCGACCCCGACGCGCCCGCCCGGCCCGCGCTGACGGTGCTGAGCTTCAACACCTACGAGGGCAAGGCGGATGTCGACGCCCTCGCCGCGCTGATCCGTGAGACGAAACCCGACCTGATCGCCCTGCCCGAGTCGGCGGGGCGTTTCCGGGACAAGCTCGCCCCGCTCGTGCCGGACTACCGGTTCTCGCCGTCGCAGGAGCGCGGCCCCGACGTGGAGGGGGTCACGGCGGCGGTCCGCACCGACCTGGGTGACGTCGCCGTCCAGGTGGACCGCTCGACGGAAGTGCCCTCCGTGATGGTCTCGGGTGGCGGGCTGGGCACCCTGCGGTTCGTCGCCGTGCATGCCGTCGCCCCCACCCCGGGGGCCGTATCGCAGTGGCGCAGCGACCTGGCGTCGGTCGGCCGCTGGTGCGCGG
>JAEUJO010000258.1 GCA_016794615.1 Pseudonocardia sp.
CAGCGGCCCGGGCACGTCCGTCGGCGAGTCCGGCACCGGGCCGACGGCTACCGACCCGGCCGGGACGGGCAGCGGACCGGCCGTGGCCGGAGCCACCGGGAACGACCCCGCACTCGGCGGCGGCGCCGGCACCGGTGCCACCCCCGCGGACGGTGCACAGCCCGTCCTGCCCGGTCCCGCCGCGGCTCTCGACAGCACCGGAACGTCCGCGACCCCCACCCCCGCGACCCCCACCCCCGAGCCGGTCACCCCGCCGACGAAGGAGCCGGAGTCCAACACACCCGCTCCTCCCCCGGCGGTCGAGCCGGCACCCCTCACCCCCGAACAGTCCCCGGCCGAGGCCACCGCACCCGTCGACGGCCAGGCCGACGGCAACACCGCGAATCCCCCGGCGGACACAGCAGACACGCCGACGGCGGCGGGCTCCGCGCCTGCTGTTCCGGCCGATGCCGCGGGCCCGGTGGAGACCGGCGGTGCGGTCGTCCCGAGCCCGACCCGCACCGCCGTCACGACTGTCGTGCCCGAGCCCGTGAACGTCGCAACGGCGACGACCACCCATGAGACCTCTGACAAGCCGACCCGCGACACGGCCGCGGATCGTGCGGACAGCGCCGACACACCGACCCGCACCACGTCCGCCGACGACACTCCCGAACCCGTCCACGTCGATGACACCCGGGGTCCGGGCAGCTCCGCCTCGGGATCCGACTCCGGCTCGGGCGACGGGTCCGCGGCCGGCTCGAACAACGACAACAGCGGCTCCGACAGCCACTCCGACGACAGCCACTCCGACGACAACCACTCCGACGACAGTCGCTCCGACGGCAACCGCTCCGACACCGGAGGTCCGGGCGGCGCCCGGACCTCCGCCGCCGTCTCGATCCACCCGTAGGGCGACCGTCGGCGGGCCGGGCACCGCACGGGACCTCGCGTCAACCGCGACCGATGAAGGGCATCGTCGTGGCGGTCACCGTCATGAACTGAACGTTCGCCTCCAGCGGCAACCCCGCCATGAACAGCACCGCCTCCGCGACGTGCCGGACGTCGAAGGTCGGCTCCGGCAGCACCCGCCCGTCCGCCTGCCGCGCCCCGCGGGCGATCCCAGCCGTCATGTCCGTACCGGCGTTGCCGATGTCGATCTGCCCGCAGGCGATGCCGTACGCCCGCCCGTCGAGCGACAGCGACTTCGTCAGCCCGGTGATCGCGTGCTTGGTGGTCGTGTAGGCGGCGCTCCCCGGCCGGGGTGTGTGGGCCGAGATCGACCCGTTGTTGATGATCCGCCCGCCCTGCGGATCCTGCGCCTTCATCGTCGCCACGGCCTCCCGTGCGCACAGGAAGGCGCCCGTCAGGTTGACCGCGACCGTCGCCGACCACCCCTCGATCGGGATCTCGTCGACCCCACCGACCGGGCCGAACGTGCCCGCGTTGTTGACGAGCAGGTCCACCCGACCCCACTCGCCGCGCGCCGCCGCGAACAGGTCGGCCACCGACGCCGGATCGGCGACGTCCGTCGGCACGACGAGCGCCGCGTCCCTGCCGTCCGCGGTCTCCTCCAGTGCCTCCGCCCGCCGCCCGGCGAGCGCGACCCTCCATCCCGTGTCGAGCAGCGCCCGCGCGACCACCCGCCCGATCCCCGAACCGGCTCCCGTCACCACCGCCACGTTGCGTGTCACGGGACCGCACCGTAGCGGCCGTGCACACCGCTCGTCGGCGTGTCGCCCGATCGAGCGCGCTTGATCCAGTAGGAAGGAACCGGCATCGGCGGTCGGTGCCGGGAGGTGGCACGTGCTCCAGGGCACCCGTACCCGTCGGCGCCGGATTCCCCCCTTCCGCCGCCGCGAGCTACCCAGCGTCTACCTGGCCCTGCTGGCCTTCGGTCTGGTCGTCCCGCTGCTACCGCCGCTCGACATGCCCGATGTGCCGGTCACGACACCGGTGCTCGCCCCGGAGCCGGCCCCGGAACCGCCGCCGCCCGTCCAGGTCCAGCTCGTCGCCCCCGGTCCGGTGGTGCCGCGTGCCGCGCTCCTCAACAAGCTCGCCGACACCCACACCATCGCGCTCACCTTCGACGACGGCCCGGACCCCCGCTGGACCCCCAAGATCCTCGCGACCCTGCGACGCCACGGCGCGGTCGCCACGTTCTGCATGGTGAGCAAGAACGCGGCGGGCCACGAGGAGCTGGTCAAGCAGGTCGTCGACGCCGGCATGCGCCTGTGCGACCACTCCCACACCCACGACGAGCAGCTACCCGACCGCGACCCCGCGCGGATCGACGACGAGGTGGTCGGGGCCCAGAGCACCCTGTCGGCGGCCGCGGGCGGGGCCTCCGTCAAGTGGTTCCGTGCGCCCGGCGGCAACTGGTCGACCGAGGTCACCAAGCTCTCGGTCGAGCACGGCATGCAACCGCTGAGCTGGAACGTCGACCCGCGGGACTGGGAGCGACCGGGAGCCGCCGCCATCGTCGCTGCGGTGCAGCAGCAGATCCGGCAGCAGGCGCCCGACGGCCCGATCGTGCTGCTGCACGACGGGGGCGGCCCGCGCGACCAGACCGTGGACGCGCTGGAACAGCTGATCCCCTGGCTGGCCGAGCAGGGCTACCGGTTCGGCTTCCCCGTCCCCTGACCTCGCGTTCCACCACTTCTCGACGACCGACGAGCCGGCGGTGGCCGAGCACCGACGGTCGGCGTGTCGGCCGGAACGCGGTGACAGGACAATGCCCGTATGACCGCCATCGACGGGGTCACGCCTGCTACGGACGGCGCTGCCGCCGGAGGCGACCCCGCACTCTCCGGGCATGTGATCGTCTACGGCGTCCGTGGCGTCGGGCTGCGCACGGTCGAGCACCTGCACGCCGCAGGCGTCGGCACCGTCGTGGTCCACGCCGGGCCCGACGACGTCGATCCCGTCGCGGACGCCCTCCTCGCGAGTTGGGGCGTGCCACAGGTGACCGGCCGCACGCGCGAGGCTCTCGTGGCCGCACGGCTCGACACCGCCTCCGCGGTGATCTGCGTCCCCGACGACGACCTCAAGAGCATGGAGACCGCCCTGCTCGTCCGGCGGGTCCGGCCGGACGTGCGGCTGGTCGTTCGCATGGACAACTCGGCCGTGGGCCGCGCGCTGGCCGAGGCCACCGGGGAGGACAGCGTCCTCGATGTCGCCGCCCTCGCCGCACCCGCGGTCGTCGAGGCGTGCCGGGGCGCCCGGCCCCGCCGGATGGTGCTGGCCGGGCAGACCTTCCTCGCCGCTGATCTGACCGTCGACCGGCCCGCGACACTGCGTGAGCTCTACGGCGAGCTGGCGCCGATCGCGCTGTCCCGGGCCGGGACGGAGACGCTGCTGTGCCCCGGTCGCGACACCGCCGTGCAGCCCGGTGACCGGGTGACGGCCATCGGCACACCCGCGGAGTTCGTGGCCCGGCACGTACCCCACATTCCGCCCGAGCCGGACGCGCGGGCCCGGCGCGCCGCGGGAACCCGCTCGGCCAGTGCGGCACGGGCCGTCGAGCTGGAGGAGTACGGCGGGCCCCCCGGTGCGCGCACGCTGCTGCGCTCCCTCATCGCCGAGGCCGACCGCCCACTGCGGACGACGCTGCTGACGCTGGTGAGCTTGGTCGTGCTGTCGGTCCTCGTGCTGCAGTTCGGCTACGTCAAGCCCGACGGCTCGCACATGACGGTGCTCGACGCCCTGTACTTCACCGTCGAGACGATCGCCACCGTCGGCTACGGCGATTTCTCCTTCGCCCACCAGGCGCCGTGGCTGCGCGCGTTCGCCATCGCGCTGATGTTCTGCGGGGTCGTGATGGCGGCCATCGTGTTCGCGTTGCTCACCGAGCTCCTGGTGAGCACCCGCCTGGCCCGGTCTTTCGGCCACCGCCGGGCCGCGAGGACCAAGGGGCACGTCATCGTCGTCGGGCTGGGGGCGCTCGCCCTGCGGGTCGTTCAGGACCTGCTCGCCGCCGGCAACCGCGTGGTCGTCGTGGAGCGCGACCCGGACAACCCCCGCCTCGGCCAGGTCCGCGCCCGGGGCGTGCCCGTCGTGATCGCCGACGCCACCTACGCCGCCGTGCTCACCAATGTCAACCTCGGCGCCGCGGTGGCCGTCGCCGTGCTCACGAGCGACGACCTGGTCAACATCGAGACGGGGCTGGCGGTGCGCGACCAGATCGGCGATCGCTGGCGGGAGGTCCCGGTGGTGCTGCGGGTGTTCGACCGCGAGCTCGGCGCGGCGGTCCACGAGGGTTTCGGTTTCCGCTACGTGCGGTCGACGGAGGCGCTGGTGGCGCCGTGGTTCGTCGGCGCAGCGCTGGGCCTGGGGGTGCTCGGCACCTTCCACGTCGGTCAGGATGCCTTCCTCGTGGGGTGTCTGACCGTCGCGCGCGGTGGGGGCCTGGAGGGAACCGCGATGCAGGAGCTGGCGACGGCGCGCACCCGCGTGATCGCGATCCGCCGCGCAGGCACCGGGAAGATGGAAAACCCGCCGCGCAGCGGCACCCGGTTCGCGGCGGGCGACGAGGCGTACCTGGTGGGGCCGTACGTGGAGCTGCTCGGGGTCCTTCGTCGCGACACGCTGGGCCGCGACGCGATCGCCTCGTGGCCGCGGCCTACACCGCAGTCGGACGGGGCCGGCTCGCCGGGTACCGCTCGCCCAGCGGACCCGGGTCCGCCAGAGGCCGCGCCGGCGCGAGCTCCGCTCTGGCAGGGGTGAGCGGCCAGTCGGGGTCGTCTCCCGCGGTCGCCCGGACCAGGTCCGTCCCGGGCGCGAGGACCGTGCGCACGACCAGCACGCACAGCGCGACGACGACCGCGTCGCGGACGAGCACCGTGCCCAGGAACCAGTCGGTGGGCAGGCCCTTCTTGTCGGTGCCGAGATAGCTCAGCATCGTCGCCGGCCAGACCAGCGCATCGACGATCATCCAGCCCAGCAGCAGCCGCCGGTGCGGCACGGCAAGCACCGCCAGCGGCACCAGCCAGAGCGAGTACTGCGGGCTCCACACCTTGTTCACCAGCAGGAACGCCGCCACCACCAGGAAGCACAGCGGTGCCAGCCGGGGCGGGCGCGGGCACCTGAGCGCGAGCACCGTGATGGCGATCAGGCAGGCCACGAAGGCGGCGGCGCTCACCGCGTTCAGCACGACGGGTGGCTGGTTGGGCGGCAGGTCGCCGTCGAACCCGGGCCAGCCGCTGAAGTGCGACACGATGTTGTACAGCGACTCGGGATTGGGCCCCCGGTCCTGGTTCAGACGGAAGAACTCCCGCCACCCCGCGGTCCACGGCAGCGCAACGGGGAGGTTGACGGCCGTCCACGCGATCGCGGCGCCGGCGACGACGCGGGCGGCGGTTCCCGGGTTCCGCCGCCGGACGGCGACCAGGACCACCGGCAGCAGCAGGAACAGCGGGTACATCTTCAGCGCGCCGCCGACGCCGAGCAGGACGCCGGCGAGCCACGGGCGCCCGCGGGCGAGAGCGAGCAGGGCCGCCGTCGCTGCGGCCACGGCGAGCGTGTCGTAGTTGGTGAACGCGTGCACCGCGACCAGCGGCGACAGCGCGACGAGCGCGCCGTCCCACGGGCGGGACGGCCGCAGCCGCACCACGGCCCAGACGACGATCAGCCAGGCCAGCGCCAGCCACGCGGCGACGTGGTCGACATACACGACGACGGGCAGCGCCGTCGGGAGCGGCAGGACGGCCGCGGTGCTCAGCCACTGCTCCGTGAGCCGTGCGTTCATCCACTGGAACATCCCCGTGAGCACCGGGTACTCCATGTAGCGCACCTGCTCGCGGGGGGTGCCCGCGTCCTGCACCCAGCTGTCCCGGTACGGCACGGCCCCCCGGTCGAGGTTGTGGATGCCGTACAGCGGGACGCTGTCGGTGTAGCACATGGCCACGTACTGGCGGCTGTTGCGCCAGTCGAGCTGCGGGCCGCCGTCGCCTTCGTACTGCTGCAGGCACGGAGCCTTGCCGAGCCAGCCGAGCGCGAGCGTGAGCGCTGCGAACAGCAGCATCACCCGCAACGGGGTCCAGTAACGGGACCGGCCGATCAGCGCGTGCCTGCCGAGCGGGCCGCCGACGATCCGGCTGGTCGCCGCCACCAGCGGGTCCGACCACGACGGAACGTCGCGCGGCTGGGGCGCGGTCACTGCTCGGTCACCACGAACCTCCCGCCACAGGCGCCACTGGAATCTCGACGGAACGGTGGCAACCGTTAGCCGACCTGTGCGTTCTGCAGCCGCACGGCCACGGCGCGGTGGCGGGCCAGGACGTCGTCGATCCCCGCCAGAAGCTGCGTGCCGTCCTCGACGAGAACCCGTCCTGCCACGACCGTCTCGCGCGCCCGGCCCGGGCCGCAGCGCAGCCACGCCTCGACCGGGTCGGTGCACGCCCCGGCGTGCGCGATCGGGTCGGCCGCCCAGACCACGAGGTCGCCGCAGGCGCCGACCGTCAGCTCACCGATCTCCCCCATGCGGCCCAGGCACGCCGCACCGCCCCGGGTCGCGAGGTTCAGCACGTCCCGCGCCGTCGCCGCGGCCGCCCCGCCGCGCATCTTCCCGAGCAGGAGCGCGGTGCGCGCCTCCAGCCACAGCGAGGCCATGTCGTTCGACGACGACCCGTCGCAGCCCAGGCCCACCGCCGCCCCGGCCGCGTGCAGGTCACGCACCGGGCAGATCCGGCCGTTGCCCAGGATCATGTTCGAGCTCGGGCAGTGCGCGACGCCCACACCCGCCGCCCCGAGCCGGGCGATCTCCGACACGTCGGGGTAGATGCAGTGCGCCACCCAGGCCCGCGACGTCAGCCAGCCCACCTCGGCGAACTGATCGACCGGCCGCCTGCCGAACCGCTCGAGGCAGTAGCCGTCCTCGTCGAGGTCCTCGGCGAGGTGGGTGTGCAACCGGACGTCGAGCCGCTCGGCCAGCTCGGCGGTGGCCGTCATCAGTGCGGGCGAGACGCTGAACGGCGAGCACGGCGCCAGCGCGACCCGCAGCATCGACGCGGGCGACGGGTCGTGGAAGGCCGCGACGAGCCGCTCCGAGTCGGCGAGCACCGCGTCGTCGTCCTGGACCACCGAGTCCGGCGGCAGGCCACCGTCCTTCCGCGAGACCGTCATCGACCCGCGGGTCGGATGGAACCGCAGACCCACCTCCCGCGCCGCCGCGATCTCGGCCGCCCACAGGTCGCCCCCGGCGCGCGGGGCGATGTAGAGATGGTCCGCGGTCGAGGTGCAGCCCCCGAGTGCCAGCTCGGCGAGCCCGACCCAGGCCGCGAGATAGGACGCCTCCTCGTCGATGCCCGCCCACACCGGGTAGAGCCGGGTCAGCCACTCGAAGAGCGTGCCGTTCACCGCGGGCGCGAAGGCGCGCGTGAGGTTCTGGTACAGGTGGTGGTGGGTGTTGACCAGGCCGGGCGTGACGAGGCAGCCGGCCGCGTCGATCGTCCGCGCCGCCTCGGGCGCCGGCTCGGCGGCGGCACCGACGGCGGTGATCAGGCCGTCCGTGACCGCCACCCAGCCTCCGGGCAGCTCCCGACCCGCCCCGTCGCAGGTGGCCACGAGGGCCGCGTTGCGGACCAGCAGGTCGGCCGTCCGGGACACCTAGCTCCCCCGGTACGTCGAGTACGCGAACGGGCTGAGCAGCAGCGGCACGTGGTAGTGCTGGCGGGGGTCGTCGATCACGAAGGTGATCGTGACGGCCGGGTAGAAGCTCGCCACGCCCGCGCGGGTGAAGTAGGCGCCGGTGTCGAACAGCAGCCGGTGCGTCCCGACGCCCGGCAGGTCCGCGGGCAGCCAGCCCTTGAGCCGGCCGTCGTCGTCGGTGAGACCGGTGGCCACCTCGGTCCAGCCGCCGTCGCGGAAGCTCTCCAGCAGGATGCCGACCCCGGCGGCCGGCTTGCCGGACGTTGCATCCAGCACATGCGTCGACAGGCTCATTGCGGCCACCCGGTGCCGTCAGGAAGGCCACCTTCCTGCAACGACATAACCACCTGGATGAGCGTGCTCACGCCTCCCCCTCGCACCACAGCCTGCGCAGCCGCAGGCTGGTGATCTCGGCCAACTGCTGCCGGACGACGTCCTGCTCGACGAGCTGATCGTTGCCCAGCCGCTCGTCCAGCAGGTCCAGCAGCTCCTGTCCGGACCGGCCCGCGGCGCGCACGAGATACAGGTGCCCGAACCGCTGCTCGTACGCCCGGTTGCCCGTCGCCAGAGCCCCGGCCAGGGCCGGGTCATCCGCTACCCCGGCCTGCTCGCGGCGCGATGACGCCGCCTCCTGGCCCGTCCCCGACGGGGGTTGCCCGATCCGCGGATGCCCGGTGAGCGCGGCGAGCACCTCGTCCCACGGCAGCGCGCGGGTGATCCGCTCCGACGCGACGCACAGCGCGTCGATGTCCTCGACGGGGCGCTCCTCGGCCAGGGCGGTCGCCCAGGCCGTCGACGCGCAACAGCTGCGCGCCTGTCGTGCAGCGTCGCGCAGCGGCAGCAGGTTCCACCACCGGAGCCCGACGGCGGCCCGGCCGGCGGCGCTCGGGACGCCCCACAGCCGGAGTCGGGCGAGGCCGCCGTCGGGGATCAGCTCGACGCGCACCCGGTCGACGGTGCGCTCGGTGTCGAGCCCGGCGTCGCGGCCGAACCAGTGCCGGGTGTCGGGCTGGATCGCGGTGCGCGGCAACAGTTCGGGCCACGCCTCCGCCGACACGCCCGCGTACTCCGGGTCCGAGCCGTCGATCGCCAACAGCCGGATCGCGCCCGGCGAGTTGCCGACGAAGTGCATCGTGTCGACGTAGAACTGCTTGATCTCGCCCGGGGCCGCGAGGCTCAGCAGCAACCAGTCGCAGCCACCGCCGCGGCGGCGCCGGGTCTCCCAGCCGTCGCCCATCGTCACGGCGTGGCCGGGGCGGATCGCGTTCTCCGGCGGCGAGAAGAACCGGTCGCTCGCGTCGAGCACGGTGCCACCGTTGTCCACGGCGGCGAGGTCGACCGTCAGCCCGGCCCAGCGTCGCGGGTCGGGCACCACCTCACCGAGTGCTCGCAGCCGGGCGACGCCGCCGTCGGGGTGGATCGTGAGCCGCAGGTGGGTGGCGAACGTCGGTGCGACCTCGATGACGTTCGCGATGCCGCCCTCGAGCTTCTGCCGCTCCGCCTTCATCCGCCAGTAGGGCAGCTCGACCAGCTCGTCGATGGCGGGCCAGCCGTCGAGCCAGCACGTCTCGATGTCGCACTCGGCCGGGTAGTTGCCGAGGAAGAAGGCGGTGTCGACGACGACCCGGTGCACCACGCCCGGCACCCCGAGCCGGAGGATCACCCAGTCCGAGCCCTTGTCGCGGCGCCGCCGGGTCTCCCAGCCGTCGTAGATCTGACCGCGGGGACCCATGGTGGCGGGTGTGAACACCGGGTCGGAGGCCTTGATCAGGTTTTCCTTCTCGGCGTAGGTCTCGTCGTTGGCCACGAGCACGCTGCCGCCGAGAGCGCGCGAGGCGAGATCGATCAGGCGCACGTCGTCAGCCCCGGACGTCATGTCGCGGAGCATAGGCGAGGGCGGCCGCCTCAGTCGTCGTCCGCGTTCCGGTTGCCGACGACGTGCATCGCGGCCTCCTCCGCCGAGGCCCCTGCACCGTCGACACCGATGTCCCGAGCCCACAGCTCGTCGTCCGAGTCGGCGGTCTCGCCCCGGTCGGACCCGACCAGCCGCCCCGCGCGCAGCTCGCCGACCTCGTCGTCCCACGGCTCGCCGTCGGTGTCGGCGGTGTCGCCGATCCCGTCGCCCTCGTCCGGCACGAAATCGGGCATCTCACGGGCCAGCAGCCCGTCGAGGGCCTCGCCCTGCGCCGTCTCACGGGCCGTGACACCCCACCGGTCACCGATCCACGGCCGCTCCGGCGGGGAGTAACCCTCGTCCAGCGGGTCCGCGACGCCACGGTCGTCCAGGGTGTCTTCCGTACCGAGCTGCCCGGACTCCTTGTCCCACTCGTCGGGGTCGGCCATGTCACCCTCCTTCGGTCATCGGGAGCCCGCGGGCCCCAGGGCGCCAGCTTGCCAGAGACCCCCGGGCCGGACCGGGGCGAGGCTCCTGGCCGTCGGGTGGGCCCGGGCCGTCGACCTTGTGAGCAAGGTCACCTCGGTGGGACCATGGGCCGGTCCGGATGCGTCCCTCTCCTCCCTGCGGGGCCTCATGACGGAGCTCGAGCCGAGGAACATCCTCCAGCCGTGCTTGCGGCTGCTCCTGCGAGAACAGCCCGATCACGGCTACGACCTGGCGGTTCGGCTGCGCCCGATGCACGACGGCGAGGGCGATCCCGGCTCCGTGTACCGGGTGCTGCGCGGGCTCGAACGGCAGGGGCTCGTCCGTTCGGAGTGGCACCGCTCGAGCACCGGCCCGGCCCGGCGGACCTACTACATCACCGCGGACGGCATGGCCGGCCTGGACGACCTGGCCGACGGCCTGCGCACCACCCGGGCCGCCGTGCAGGTGTTCCTGGAACGCCATGCCCGCATCGCCGCGCGCGGGGCAGGAGGGCGACGGCCATGACCGGCACCGTGACCGCGACGGACGTCAGAACGGCGTTCGGCCGCCGGGACACTCCCCTGGCCGGGCTCGGCACGGCGGCCCCTGACCTCGCCCGTGCCTGCCACGCGATGGCCGGGCGGTTCGCCCGGGCGGGCGCTGGCGTTCGGGGACGGGCTCGCGGCGGACGACGCCGCGCACGTCGTGGTGGAGTTCGCGCACCCGGTGATCGTCGGCAAGCGCGCACTCCCCGCGATGCGGCTCGCGGACCCGGCCACGCTGCCGCTGTTCGCGGAGCCCGACGACATCGCGCTGGCCATCTCCCCCGGCGGGGACGACCCGCGCGTGACCGCCGCCCTGACGGTCACCGCCGGAGCCGGGCTGCTCACCGTCGCGCTGGTCGGGCCTGCGCGGGCACTCGACGGGGTCGACCACGTCGTCACGGTGACCTCGGACGACGCGCGGATCGTCCGCGAGGCCCACGTGACCGCCTACCACGTGCTGTGGGAGCTGGTGCACGTGTTCCTGGAAGCCCGGGTGGTGTGAGTGGAACCCGTCGAGCCCCGGGGCCCCGCCGAATGCCCCGACGAGGTCTGCATCACCTGCTCGGACGTGGCCGTGGCCGTGACCGTGGTCGAGGTGCGGCCCGACGCGCTCGCGCTGGTCGACCCCGGCAACGGGCACCTGGAGGAGGTCGGCATCGCGCTCGTGGACGCCGGGGTCGGGGACGTCGTGCTCGTGCACGCGGGTGAGGCGATCGGGATCGTCGCGCCATGACGGAGCTGTCGACGAGGACGGCGTCGGCGACGCGGGCGGCCTCGTCGACGCGGGCGGCCTCGTCGAGGGCGGCGGTCGTGGCCGCGTCCCGAGGCACCGTGGAGGTTGCAGCAAGGTGGCCCTGCTCCAATCCGTCTGGTGTAGGGCCACCTTGCTGCGACCCCCGACGACCACGCGCCCACCACGTCGTGATCCGTCAGCCCGCCGGGCCACGCTCCAGGAGGTCGTCGAGCTCCGTCAGCGCCGCCAGGTCGGCCGGAGCCGGCGGAAGGCAGGTGCGGGCCAGGTCGTCGAGGACCCCTTCGAGGCGCAGCAGGCGCTCGGGCGCGACGGTGTCGAGCAGCGCACCGATCTGCGCGGGAGTCGCAGCCGGGTGCTCGGTGCGCAGCCAGGCGACGAGGCGTGGCAGGTCCGCGGGTGCGTCCATGCCCGGTGCAAGGCACACAGGCGGTCACGTGTTCCCGTCAGCAGGCCGCACGATCTGGACAGCGCTGACGGTCGGCTGTCCGGCGATCTCGTGGGCGCGGTGATGACCGCCCGCCCCCGACCAAGATCCGTCAGACACCCCTGGGCGCGCCGGTCGGCGCACGGGGGTGGCCCGGGCGGCGTCCCGGCGGCAGAGTCCGCGACATGACCGCACCCGTGCCCCCGCGGTCCGGCGTCCGACGCAGCCGGACCGGTGCCGTCCTCGGTGGTGTCTGCGCCGGGGTGGCCCGCTCGGCGGGTCTCGACCCGCTGCTGCTCCGGATCGCGGTGGTCGCCGTCACGCTGCTGACCGGCGGTGCGGGGCTCCTGGCCTACCTCGCGGCGTGGGGGCTCATCCCGCGCGACGAGCCGTCGGGCACCGACGGGCCGGCGCCGGGCGCTGCCGACGATGCCGCGACCGCCCTCGGCGAGCGCCTGCGCGCCCCCGAGTCGCAGGCCGAGGCCCGGCGCACGGCCGCCGGCGTCGACGAGGTCGGCGGGCGTGACCGCCGCGACCGCACACCCCCGGCACCCGAGCAGGATCAGGCGCCCGATCACGGGTAGCCCCGCGCGGCGCGCTCACGCGCCATCCCGCCGCGAGGGTCGATCGCCCCGGTTCCGGTGACCAACGCCTCCTGCGCAACGCGAGGTCGCGGCACGACCCTGGGTGCGGCGACGTGAGAGAGGAGGCGACCGGAAAACATGACCCGCAACAGCGATCTCGTGACGGCGGTGGAGGACTCGCTGAAGGCGCCGTCGGTACACAACACCCAGCCCTGGCGCTGGCGATTCCGGGGCAACGACACCGAGCTGCACGCCGACCGCGGCCGCCAACTCACCGGCACCGACCCGGAGGGCCGCGACCTCATGCTGAGCTGCGGCGCCGCGCTGCACCACCTGCGCGTGGCGCTCGCCGCGCGCGGCCTCGGCTGCACCGTCGATCTCCAGCCCGACCCGGGCGACGGCGACCACCTCGCCACGATCACCCCGACCTCGGGGCCGGTCGACCCCATCGCCGCCGAGCTGTACCGCCAGGTCGATCGCCGGCAGACCGAGCGGCGCCGGATGAGCCACCGCCCCGTGCCGCCCGAGCTGCTCGCCGAGCTCGCCGAACAGGCCCGCCACGCCGGAGCGGTCCTCGTGCCCATCGCCGACACCGCCACCCGCGAGCAGCTCGCCGCCGCCTTCCGCGAGGCGGCGGCGCGCCAGCGGTTCGCGCCGGGCTACGCCGCCGAGCTGCAGCTCTGGACCCGCCGCCCGGCGGGCACCCACGACGGCATCGGGGCGGGCAACATCGTGGCGCCAGCGGCGAACGAGTCCCCGCTGCGCGCGTTCCCCGGGCACGGGCAGCTCGACCAACCCCGTCCGGCGGCGGGATCCGGCGCCCCCGAGGCAGCCGACACCGGCGACGCCGCCGAGTTGATGGTGATCGTCACCGAGGGCGACGACACGGCCGACCGCCTGCGCGCGGGCGAAGCGCTCAGCGCGGTGCTGCTGCACGCGACGCGGCACCGGCTGGCCACGACGCCGCTCAGCCAGGCCACCGAGGTGGCACAGGCCCGCAGCGCGATCGGCCGGGCGCTGCAGACCGCGGCACAGCCGCAGATCCTCGTGCGGGTGGGCTGGCCGGCCACGACCGCGGGGGACCTCCCGGCCACCCCGCGGCGCGACTTGTGGTCGGTGCTGCTGCCCTCCTGAGGGCTCCGAGGAGGGGTGCCGAACAACGCCGCGCTCAGCAGGGCCGAGTTATGGAGCGCGCTCCTCAGAGGTCGTGGGACTCGTCGTATCCGAGGTCGCCGCCGTCCGGGTCCACCGGACGGCCGGTGCCGCGGGAGGACGACGTGTGGGGACGGGTGACGGGGGTGCGCAACGCCACCTCCACCTCGTGCGCCAGGTCGTACCCGTAGTCGTCCGAATCCTCGGGCTCAGGTGCCATCGTTCGTCTCGCCTTCACGCAACGTGACCACCGCCGTTCGGACGGTGCACGAGCGATCGTCACCCGCCGGGCCGTGGGGGGGCAAGTCCGTTCCTCCTCGTCGATGTCCGGTCGATGTCCACAGGAGCAGTGACGGCGCAGGCCGCCCGTCCGGATGAACGCCCGGCCCCGATCGGTCGGACCGGGCCAGGAGAAGCGCTCACCGCGGGCGGTCGAACTCCCCCCGCTTCACACCCTCGACGAACGCGTCCCACTCCGGCGCGGTGAACACGAGGACCGGACCATCCGGGTCACGGGAGTTGCGCAACGGGACGTGGTCGCCCATGAAGCGCACCTCGACGCAATTGTTGAACTGGCTTCTACTGCTCTTTCGCCATCCGATGTCGGCTCGGCAGGACGCGGGTTTGCGGGTCACAGTGTCTCCGACCTCCGGCTCTCGACGTCGGAATCGCATACAGTCGATTGCCTATTGCTCAGCGAACAAGCTTAGTGCCGCTAACGAAGAGACGTGCCTGTCATCCGGGTGAGCGTGATCTGCCATCTGCGCACCTGACCCGACCTCCTGCACGTCGTTCAGAGCCTGTCAATCGCCCGCCCTACGTACGCAGAGAGGTCATCCGGTGACGCAGCGCGCTTCTCGAGCTCGGTGAACAGGTGTCCGTGGTTCACGATGACTTCCATCTCGTCCTGGAAGATCGCGTCGCCGCGGCGCTGCTCGATGTAGACGACGTCCGGGTCGTTCGTGCCGGAGAAGCGCAGCAGGACGAACGGCCCGCGCAGGCCGACGTGCTCACCCAGCGCCAGCGGGATGATCCGGATCTCGAGGTTCGGCCGCGCCGCAGCCTCCAGGAGATGCTCCAGCTGCGCTCGCATCACGGCCCGGCCACCGATCGCCCGCAGCAGCACGGACTCGTCGATGATGAACGACACCGTCGGCGGGTCCGGACGGTCCAGCACCTCCTGGCGCACCCGGCGGGAGCTGACGAACCGCTCCACCCGCTCGGCACCGACGCCGTGCACACCCATGAGGGTGCGGGCGTAGTGCTCGGTCTGCAGCAGCCCGGGGACGACGAGCAGCTCGATCGATCCGATCCACGTGGCGGAGTGCTCGTAGTCGAAGAACCGCAGCGCGTCCGGGGAGAACACGTCACCGAAGGCGGCGAACGGGGACCGGGCTCGGCGGGAGCGGCGTGCGAGGTCGACCAGCCCGTCCACGGTCCCGGAATCGGTGACGCCGTAGTAGGCGAGCAGTGCGCGCAGGTCCGTCACGCTGAGGGAGACCGAGCCGTTCTCGATCCGGGTGACCTTGGACGGCGACCAGTCCAGCGCGTCCGCGACCTGCTTCTGCGTCAGGACCTCCGGCGGGCGGAGGCGGCGCAGCTCCGCCAGGAGCTGACGGCGCAGCGCGGATGCGTTGTCCACTCCGCCTCCACATGCGACACGTGGTCGACCCCCACCGATCCCACACTATGACGGCCGCCGGATGACGGCTAGCAGTGCCGATATTGTCACTGTGCGTGTACCGGGTTGCATGCGCCACCCGAACTCACCGGTAGGCCAGGCATGACCAGCACTCGCCGTGCACTCCGCGCCGCCCGATCTGCACGTTGCAGACTGGAACTCGCGGTGTAGCGTGACTCTGTGTGATGCCACATCAGGGTCAAACCCTCCGCTGCCGAGTGGCCCGTGTCCCGGCGCCCGCGTCGCAGCTCGTGGCGAATCGAAGCTGGTAGGAGACGTCGCCCGCCGGCATTCCGGTCCGCAGACGGGTCGGGCGAGCCCGTGGGCGGCCACCGCATTCCGTCCTCACCTAGACTGAGCCGGCGTGACCGGGCCCATGGAGGCCTTCCGGTCGCACCTCTCCCGGCGTCCGGCCCGGACGCGCCATGGGACGTCGCACGAGGAATGGAAGACCTCATCAGCATGGGTTCCACCCCGGACAGCCGTACGCCGCGACGACGCACCGTGTTCATCGGCGTGCTGGCCGCGGTCATCGTGGCCATGCTCGCCGTCCTGACCGTCGTTCTCCTCACGGCGCCGGCGCAGGACGGTGGGGCCGGTGCACCGGCGAGCACCGCACCCGTCGCCGCGCAGCCACCGCTCTACGTCGGTCCGGACGGGCGCGACACCAACGACGGGGCCTCCCCCACGACGTCGCTGGCGACGATCCAGGCAGCGCTGGAGAAGGCGACCCCGGGCACGACGATCAATCTCGCGCCCGGCGTCTACCGCGAGGAGCCGACCACCGTGCGCAACGGCGCCCCGGGCGCACCGATCACGATCAAGGGCCCGGAGACCGGGACGGACCGGGCGGGCCGCTACCAGGCCGTGCTGTACGGCACCGGCCGGATCTTCAACATCGACCACAGCTGGATCACGCTCGACGGTTTCACCATCGACGGGCAGGAGCAGCTGGGAGGTGTCCCGTACTCCACGGACCTGCGCACGATCGACACCTGGAAGCAGAGCGTCCAGGACCGCGTCGAGGACGGGCGGCTGGTGTACATCGGCTCGTCGGAGCAGTCGCGGGACATCACCGGGATCACGATCACCAACATGTTCCTCAACGGCGCGGGCGGCGAGTGCGTGCGGCTGCGCAACAACGCCCACGACAACACGATCAGCGATTCGGTGATCCAGTATTGCGGGCTGTACGGCAAGGGCGACGGCACCGACCGGGCCGAGTACCACAACGGTGAGGGCGTCTACATCGGCACCAGCCCCAAGTCGGACAGCCAGCCGATGTACGCCAACGACACCAGCTCGAACAACGTCGTCACCCGCAACATCATCAAGCCGTTCGGGTCGGAGTGCTTCAACATCAAGGAGAACTCGCACGACAACGTGTTCGACGACAACGTGTGCAGCGGCAACGCCGAGTCCGTGGAGTTCGAGGGCAGCAACGTCGAGCTGCGCGGCTACGGCAACATCGTGCGCAACAACCGGATCTCGGACAGCGCCGGCTACACCATCAAGATCCAGAGTGACGGCAAGAAGTACGACCGCGGCGGCAACGTCGTCGAGAACAACCGGCTCTCCGGCGCGGCCGCCGCGACCTTCAAGATCAAGTCCACGGCGACGCAGGGCCAGTTCTGCGGCAACAACGTCGTCGCGTCGGAAGCCCTGTTCGACGCCAACTCCGAGGGAGCGACACCGGCAGGCGTGACCTCCCCCTGCTGAACCCCGGCGGGCAGGAGGGGCCGCGATGCACCTGGTCGCGCCGGCACGGTGATCGTCGGATCGTCGACGGGCCCGACAGCAGTGTCGCCTTTCGTCGACTCTCCGGCGATCATCCCTCGCTCACGCTTCAGGACAGCGACTTCTCCAGCTGCCGCGACAGCAGCGCCACGAACGCCGCGGGCTCCGCCAGCTCGCCGCCCTCGGCCAGCAGAGCCATGCCGTGCAGCAGCCGGGCGGTGTCGCCCAGCTGCGCGTCGTCCGGCCGCTGCTCGTGCGCGGCCCGGAGCGAGGTCACGAGCGCGTGGCGGGGGTTCAGCTCGAGGATCCGCTTCACCGTCGGCGGCTCCTGGCCCATCGCCCGGTACATCCTCTCCAGGGCCGGGGTCAGGTCACCCGGGTCACCGACCAGCACCGCGGCGGAGTCGGTCAACCGGTGCGACAGCCGGACCTCCTTGACGTCGTCGGCCAGCGCGGACGCCATCCAGGCCAGCAGCGCCTCGAAGCCCTGCTTCGTGTCGTCGTCCACCTCGTCTCCGCCGAGGTCAACCTCACCCGTGGTGATCGAGGTCAGCGCCTTCTCCTCGAACGAGGGGACCGTGCCGACCCACACCTCGTCCACCGGGTCCGTCAGCAGCAGCACCTCGTAGCCCTTGGCGCGGAACGCCTCCATGTGCGGCGAGCTCTCCAGCGCCGCCCGCGACTCCCCCGTGGCGTAGTAGATCGCGTCCTGGCCCTCCGGCATGCGGGCGAGGTAGTCCTGCAACGTCGTCGGCGTCGACGGGTCGTGCGTCGAGTCGAACGAGCAGATCTCCAGGATCGCCTTCTGGTTGTCGTGGTCGGAGAGCAGGCCCTCCTTGACGGCCCGGCCCAGCTCGGACCAGAACGTCGCGTACTTGTCCGGCTCCTTGTCCTGCATGGTCTTCACCGTCGAGAGCACCTTCCGGACGAGGCGCTTGCGGATCAGCTGGATCTGGCGGTCCTGCTGGAGGATCTCGCGGGAGATGTTGAGCGAGAGGTCGTTCGCGTCGACGACGCCCTTGACGAACCGCAGGTACTCGGGGATGAGCGCCTCGCAGTCGTCCATGATGAACACGCGCTTGACGTAGAGCTGCACCCCGCGCCTGGCCTCGCGCCAGAACAGGTCCATCGGGGCGTGGCTCGGCAGGAACAGCAGAGCCTGGTACTCGAACGTGCCCTCGGCGGCCAGCCGGATGGTCTCCAGCGGCTCGCGCCAGTCGTGGCTGACGTGGCGGTAGAACTCGCTGTACTCCTCGTCCGAGACGTCCTTCTGCGCGCGCGCCCACAGCGCCTTGCGCGAGTTGACGGTCTCGTCCCCCAGCCGGATGGGCCACGTGATGAAGTCCGAGTAGCGCTTCACGGTCGCCCGGACCGTTGCCGGGTTCGCGAAGTCGTGCAGCGCGTCGTCGGTGTCTTCCGGCTTGAGGTGCAGGGTGACCGCGGTGCCCTGCGGGGCGTCCGGAGCCTCGGCGACGGTGTAGCTCCCCTCGCCCGCCGACTCCCAGCGCACCCCCGCGTGGCCACCGGCCTTGCGGGTGACCAGCTCGACGCGGTCGGCCACCATGAAGCTCGAGTAGAAGCCGACACCGAACTGGCCGATCAGCTCCGCGCTCGCCTCCTCCGACGTCCCGGCCGTCTCCCGGGCCTGGCGCAGCTGCGCCAGCATCTCGGCGGTACCCGACTTGGCGATGGTGCCGATGAGCTCGACGACCTCGTCGCGGGTCATCCCGATCCCGTTGTCGCGCACGGTCAGGGTGCGCTGCTCGGAGTCGATCTCCAGGGCGATGTGCAGGTCCGAGGTGTCGACCTCGAGTTCCTTGTCGCGGAACGCGGCAAGCCGGAGCTTGTCCAGGGCATCCGAGGAGTTGGAGATCAGCTCGCGCAGGAACACGTCCTTCGTCGAGTAGATCGAGTGGATCATCAGATGGAGCAGCTGGCGAGCCTCCGCCTGGAACTCGATCGTCTCGGTCGACATCGCAGTAGTGCCTTTCCACTCTCACGGAACCGGTGCATCGGACACGATAGGGGGCCGGCGCAGGACGACGGCAACCGCCGGGAACACCAGTACGGTCAGCACGCCGGCACCCACCAGCGCGGCGGCGTTCGCGGGCAGCATCGTGCCGTTGCGCCGGCTGATCTCGGAGATCGCGACGAGCAGCGGCAGCGCCGTCGAGGTGATCAGCGCCAGCTGCCACCGTTCGCGCGGGTCGAGCACCTTCCGGTAGAGCAGCTGTGCGGGCACGACGTGCACCAGCAGCATCAGCGTGGTGAACAGCAGCACCCGCAGCGGGGCCGAGGCCATCGACCGCAGGTCCATCGTCATCCCCGAGTAGACGAAGAAGATCGGGATGAAGAACCCGTAGCCGAGCGCGTCGAGCTTGCCCTCCAACGACGGCAGGCCGCGGCCCGCCCAGCGGCGCAGCACCATGCCGGCCAGGAACGCGCCGAGCACCGCGTCGAGGTGGAACTGCTCGGTGACGGCGAGCAGCAGGGTCAGCAGCAGGACGGTCCCCCGGATCGTGACCTGGGTGGTCTCGTGCTCGCCCTCCTCGATGAACGTCCGGATGCGCCCGATGCGGAACCACCGAGACAGGAAGGTCAGGCCGAACGCCACCGCCGTGACGGCCGCCAGCGAGATCAGCGCGACCCACCGGTTGGTCGTGCCGAGGAACACGGCGACCGCGATGATCGGCAGCAGCTCGCCGACGGCCCCGGAGGCGAGGAGGTGGGAGCCGAGCGGGCCGCGCAGCAGGTGGTTCTCGCGCAGGATGGGCAGCAGCGTGCCCAGCGCGGTCGTCGTGAGCGCGATGGCGACCGGGACGAACGCCCGGACGAGCCCGACGCCGTACAGCAGGGCGACGACCCCACCGGCCAGCACCGCCGTCACCAGCCACGACAGGGCCGCGCGCCGTCCGGCGTCCGCGCGCAGCAGCCGCTGGTCGACCTCGTAGCCGGCCAGGAGGAACAGGAACCCGAGCCCGACGTCCGCGAGAATCTGCACGCTCTCGGGCGACCCGAGCCGCAGGCCCTGAGGCCCGACCAGCATCCCGCCCAGGAGGAGCAGGACGACCTGCGGGATCCGCGGGCCGGGCAGCAGGGCGAGGCAGACGGGGGCCAGCACGGCGACGACGGCGATCACGAGCAGCGTGCCGAGCGTGGAGTGCACGTCCACCGCGAGTCCCCCCTTGATCACCCGCATCGTGCCGGAGCCCGGCGGCGTCGGGCAATGTCCGGGGAGCGGGTCCGGTTCCGCCGTCGCGGGCTGACCGACCGCCCGGAAAACGGGTACTCCGCCGGTATGAGTCTTGCGGACAAGATGAGCAACAAGGCGCGGGAGCTGCGCGGCCGGATCAAGCGGAACGCCGGCGAGGTGACCGGTGACCGGCGCCTGCAGGCCGAGGGCCGGGCCGAGGAGCGGGCGGGCCAGCTGAGGCAGGCCGGGGAGAAGCTGAAGGACGCGTTCCTCGGGTCCGGCCC